>CAZCOP010000148.1:0-1515 GCA_964499825.1 uncultured Candidatus Bathyarchaeia archaeon | reverse complement strand
CCCATCATCTCGGTTATATGCCTCATCCGGTTGCGGATCTTCTCTATCTCGCTATCCGGCAGGAGTATTCGACCGCAATTCCTACAAGTCGCCCTTAGGAGGTCGTATATTATATGGATGAACTCGACGTGGACCACCGGGACGGCTAGCTCTATATGACCGAAGTGTCCTGGGCATCCCGCCGCCGTGTTCCCGCAAGTCCTGCAGCGCTGCCTCGGCTCTAACGTTCCAAGCCTCCCATCCATCAACCCTGAGGTTATGGTAGCCCCATCCTCATCGTAGGTGTCAGCTGTCTGTATCTCAACGACCGATAGCCTACGTATCTCCTGGGGTGAGAGTATCCCGAACTGGATCTCATCCACGGCTTTATAGAGGGCTTCCTCCATAGCCATCTTAGGCTCTCTCCTTCAACTTTAAGCGTGGCGAAATGCAGAGGCTCATCAACTCCTGCAGGAGGAGCTTGAAGGCGTATGAGACCACAACTGGGGAGATCTTCGCCTTATCGCCGCAGATCCGGCATACATACCTCCTCTGCTTAATATCGTAGTAGGCGTAATAACCGCAATTCTCACACACATATAAGACGTACTTATCTGACTCCTCAAGGAGCCTATCCCTCAGCAGCATCGCAGCCCCATGGCCTATCAGGCAGTCACGCTCCATCTCCCCGAAGCGTAGCCCTCCGCCCCTAGCCCTACCCTCAGTCGGCTGCCTCGTCAACATCTGGACCTGACCCCTAGCCCTAGCGTGTATCTTATCGGCAACCATGTGGTGGAGCTTCTGGTAGTAGACCAACCCTATGAATATGTCGGCAACGAACTTCTCCCCGGTTACACCGTTGTACATTACCTCCCTACCGGTATGGCTGAAACCCAGCTCGATCAGCTTACGCTTTATATCCTCGGGCTTCTCGTTGTCGAAGGCTGTACCATCAACTGGTTCACCTCTAACTGCAGCGACCTTACCTGCCATAGACTCCAAGAATTGGCCTATCGTCATCCTCGAGGGTATGGCGTGTGGATTTATTATTATGTCCGGAACTATACCGTTCGCGGTGAAGGGCATATCCTCCTGGGGGACTATTAGGCCAATTACACCCTTCTGACCATGGCGGGATGCAAACTTGTCGCCCAACTCTGGTATACGTTCATCGCGGACCCTAACCTTAACGAGCTTATTACCCTCATTCGTCTCCGTTATGAAGACGGCGTCAACTATCCCCTTCTCTGGAGGTCTGAGGTCAACTGAGAAGTCCCTCATGGCCGGTCCACCCCTAATCTCAAACTCCTTATACTCCTCGAGGAACCTCGGCGGGCTTATCCTACCGATGAGGACGTCGCCACTCGAAACCTTGGATTCCAGGCTGATTACCCCATCGCTCTCAAGGAGGCGGTAGTACTGCTCACCCCTATAACCCCTCATACCGGGCTCAGGTATGGCGAAGGTATCCCTCAATCCACCCAAGTACTGGCGGCACTCAGCCTCATACATCCGGTAGAAGGTTGAACGCGCCAA
>CAZCOP010000147.1:0-1687 GCA_964499825.1 uncultured Candidatus Bathyarchaeia archaeon | reverse complement strand
TCCATCAACTCGATTATCCCATCTGCCGTATTATAACGGAGCCTCCTGAAAGGCCAGTGTCCAATGTAGGCGTTCGAGTCTATTATCAAACCTTCCTCATCTCCAGTATCCGTTTCATATTACGCCAGAAGATGAGCTCCCTCTCCTCGTCAGTTAGGTTTGCACCGAGGATCTTGCCAACCCCGCCCTCCATGGTTAAGTCCGTGCCGAAGAGTACCCTCTCCGCCCCCAACATATCCACAGCCATCTCTATCATGCCTTCATCAACCACGCTCCCGCTCGTATCTAGGTATACGTTCTGGACTTTCCTTATTGCCTTTATACTCCACTCCCAGTCTCCCCCTCCACCTATATGACCCTCTATTATTATGGCGTTGGGGTATCTTATCCCCAGCTCGGCTATGTGGTAGCCATCCGAGAGCCTAGGTTGACTCCGCCTTGTAGCCTCGTCCGTAGCATGTCCTGCGTGGATTAGTACCGGTACACCCCACTCTATGGCCTTCTCAATTATTGGGAATACAACTGGCTCATTAGCGAAGTACTGGTTGTAAAGTTTTATCCCTATCATACCCTCCCCTACTATGCACCTCTCTAACTCCTTGATTGACTCTCTGAGATAACCAGGATTGACGAAGCAGTATCCGAGTATCCTGTCTGGATATTCCCTCATAGCCCTCAACGTTATGTTGTTTGCTTCACGGACCATCTCCGGTGTCGGCATACCACGCGTGATAGGTGTGGAACAGCACAGTATGTCTATCCCTAACTTATCGGCAGCCTCTATCAGCTCCTTATTCGTCCAGCCCTTACTGAGTGGACTCGGCGCGACGTGTGAGTGACAGTCTATCCTCAACCCTGCACCCCCAAGTCTGTGGCTTCTTTCAATACTCTAGAAGGATAGATACCGATATAAACGATTTTTGATAATGGAGTTAAGGAGGATAGACGGGGGCAGCTCATGAGGGTTCTAGTCTGTGAACCCATCGCCGAGGAAGGGGTGAAAATACTCGAGGAGAACGGGTTTAAGGTTGACTTGAAGCTGGAGATCTCAAAGGAGGAGCTGGCTAGAATAATCGAAGATTACGACGCCCTCATAGTTAGGGGTAGAACTAAAGTCACGAGGGAGCTTATGGAGAGGGCCGTGAATCTGAAGGTCATAGGTAGGGCTGGCTCGGGACTGGACAACATAGATGTTAAGGCTGCTGAAGAAATGGGGATAACCGTGATCAACACGCCCGAAGCGGTAGCTGACTCAGTGGCCGAACTTACGATAGGCTTAATGCTCTCACTCGTCAGGATGATACCCTACGCAGACCGCTCCATGAAGGAGGGCAAATGGCTCAAGAGGAAATTGAAAGGCCGGTTATTGAAGGGGAAGACCTTAGGTTTGATCGGCCTAGGGAACGTCGGATTGAGGGTTGCTAGGATAGCCAAGGCGATGGGGATGAAGATACTCGTGACGAAGAGAACCCCACCACCGAGGGAGATATTGAGGGAGCTTGATGCCGAATTCCTAACCCTACCAGAGTTGCTGAAGAGGAGTGACATCGTTACGTTGCATGTTCCCCTAACCGACGAGACCTACAAGATGATCGGCGTTGAGGAACTCAGACTGATGAAGCCTGGAGCTCTACTCATAAATACATCGAGGGGGGCCATTCTGGATCATGAAGCCTTAATGGATGCC
>CAZCOP010000146.1:0-1825 GCA_964499825.1 uncultured Candidatus Bathyarchaeia archaeon | reverse complement strand
GGAAGACCTTATAGAATACGTTGGGATAGATGCTAAGCACTCCTTCCAGGACAATATAACACCCGTAACTGAGGCGAAGAGGATGTATGGGGATCGGATAGCGATACTCGGCGGTGTTGATGTGGACAAACTGAGCCAACTCCCAACCCATGAGTTCAAGGGTTACGTAACCGATGTAATCAACAGTTGCGCTGAGGGTGGAGGTTACGCCCTAGGCTCAGGGAACACCATAACGAACTACGTGAAACTTGAAAATTACGAGATCATGCTTAAGGTTGGATTGAAGATCGGCAAGTACAAACCCTAACTGGTTGGACGGCTCAAAATTTCATCAAGAGCAGAGTGTATGAGAGGAGGTAGAGTAGGATGAAGAGGACTCCAGCCTTCTTGTCAACCTTCTCCCTGACGGCGAGCGTCGATATGACTATGACCGATGCGAGCAGAGTGTAAAACGTTGTGGAACTTGCAAGCTCGCCGGAGATCCTCTGCGGAAAGAAGACCTGCCCTATACCTATCGAGAAGCTTGCATCTACTATGCAGCTCCCGATTATATCCCCAATGGCTATTTCACACTCACCCTTACGGAGCGCCGTCAAGTCTACGGCTAACTCAGGCAGTGAGGTCCCTATCGAGACCGCGAAGAAGCTTATCAAGTACTCCGGAACCTTGAGGTTTATGGAGAGCGTTATCACGGATTGTATAACTGCGTATGCGCCGACGGCCACTCCGATGAAGCCCAATACCGCTATTGCCATGCTATAGGCTCCACCAGCCCTTTTACCGGCCAGCTCAGCTCTAAGCCTAGCTGGATCTTTCCCACCCAAGCCCTTACCGGTGATAACCTTGGTTATCAGCATGTAGAGGGCCCAGCTCCCAACGAGGAAGAGGGCGTTGATCCTGGATATGTTCCCCTTCTCAACTATGGAGAATACGAGTAGAAGAGCCAATACCTCGCAGGCCCCTATCACCATTATCTCATCCCTCTTAACCTTGAAGGCTCCGCCGAAGAATGGGAGTATCCCCAAGACGAGTGTGAGTTGGGTTAGGACCGAGCCGATAGAGTCCCCGGCGTCTATGCTGCCGTGGCCCAAAGCACACGATATTATCGAGTTGGCTATCTCCGGTAGATCGGTTCCTAGGGATACGAGTAGAACCCCGATCATCAGGGGGGACATCCCCATGGTTGAGGCTACGAGTATGGAGTGTTCTACGGCCTTATCGCTGGAGATAACCATGAGCAGTATCCCGGCTATGAGTATGCTTATACTAAGTATTACGTTAAACATTCTTAATCAATTAAATCATTTATACCAATTTAAACTTTTATACCAAACAATCTTTATACCGTGAACACACCGGAAATATTGAGTGGGATGAAGGGATGAGAAAAGCAAACCGGAGGAGAGCGGTGGTCATAATCAAGGACCCGGAGGCAATCAAGCTTCTCGCAGACTTCACCAGAGCCGAGATACTCCGCCTACTCAGCGATAGGCCGATGACCGAGACCCAGCTGTCATCTAAACTCGGCCTGACGAAGGCGGCGGTTGGATACCACCTACACCTATTGGAGGGTGGCGGACTGATCAAGGTGAGTAGGGTTGAGGCTGAGGAGCATGGTATACTCCAGAAATACTACTCCACCATTGCAGCCCTCTTCATAGTCGACCCAGACTTTATGCCGAATGATGTTAAGAGATACTTCTTGAAGATCCAGATAGAGCACTTGAGGGGTATGTTCAGCGTATTTAGGCTCCACGACCAGATCTTCAAGGTCTCCTCGAAGGATATGGAGGAGCTGGCTGTGGCGATGATGAGACAGCTTAAG
>CAZCOP010000145.1:0-1839 GCA_964499825.1 uncultured Candidatus Bathyarchaeia archaeon | reverse complement strand
CATCCTCCGAATGCCTGATGAACTCCTTATTGCTCCTCTCAAGCATCTCCACATCGTCCAGATCTAGGTTCGAGAGGAATGAGTATCTGTCGCTGTTCGACCTTTGGGTTAGGATTATACCGTTCAAGGCTTGAATGTATCCCCTACCCCACTCAACCCCGTCTAACCGTTTCCTAATCTTGCTGAGGGTCCGCTCCGCCTCTGCGAACTGCCTATCCAAGACGAGATTGAAGAACCTCCTCACAAGGTTTGGAGGTGGACGTATCTTATCTGGCTCTCTCTTCCTCCTCGACATCCTCAATTCCGTTCTCGGTTATCTTAAAGACAGCCTCCCCTTCAGGGAGATATGGACTGGAGACGAGTCGGGCTATCCTTATAGGTCCACGTGCGGCCTTCCGGAGGAATATCCTTGTATGGCTCGTATGGGCCACCACATGCCCACCTATTGGGCGTATGGGCTCCCCAAAGAAGACGTTCGGGCTCGCCATAACCTGGTTCGTCACGCAAGCTACAGCGTTAAAGGCTCTAGCCAACCTTATCAGCTTGTGCATGTGTTTGTTTATCTTCTGCTGTCTCTCCGCTAAGCTCTCCCTGCCGAGGTATTCACTCCTGAAGTGGGCTGTTAAGGAGTCTACGATTATGAGGCGTATGTTATTCTCCTTTATTATCTTGTCTGAGTTCTCGAGTAGGAACATCTGGTGGTCGGACGTGTAAGCCTCCGCTAGGATTATATTCTTAACGACCTCATCCGGGTCGAGGTTTAGATGCTTGGCCATCTGGACTATCCGCTCGGTTCTGAAGGTGTTCTCGGTGTCTATGTATAGGGCTCCCCCGTTGAGTCCTCCCCTCTCCGGTGGAAGCTGCACATTCACGCATAGTTGATGCGCTATCTGGCTCTTCCCGGAGCCGTATTCACCGTAGAACTCGGTTATGGTCTGCGTCTCAAGTCCCCCGCCTAGGAGTGCGTCAAGCTTCTTACTACCGGTTGTCAACCTGAGGACGTTCTGCCTCATCCTCAACAGCTCATCGGCCCTGATGAACGAAAGAGATATTGAAGATCTCGCCGCGTTTATTATCTCGAAGGCTCTCTTCTCGCTAATTCCCGCCTGCTCCAATTCCCTCACTGTGGCCGTGGCTAACGCTTCTATCGTATTGAAGCCCAGTTCACGTAGCTTCCTAGCTGTCGAAGGTCCAACGCCGGGTATATCCTCGATGTACAGGTACTTCGCCTTGGTTGGGGTCTCTTTCACGGTCAACGCTATCTCTCCAACCAACCCCATTTTAACTATTTAAGTCTACTAAGATTATTAGAAGAGTTAGAGTATTTAAATTAGACGAACTATAAAACGGTGGTATTTGCCACCTCTAGGCGGTTGTCACAAAGCTCAAGGAGGAGAGGAGCGTGGTGAAGTTCGAGAGTCTCATAACCGACGTTGCAAAGAGGCTTCTAATGTATGCAGTCACAACCCTGCCGCCCGATGTGAAGGATGCTCTTAAAGAGGCCTACCGCAGGGAGAGAAACCCCCTGGGAAGGGCTCAGCTTGAAGCTATCCTTAAGAATGTCAAGCTGGCTGAGGAGACTGGTAGACCAATCTGCCAAGACACGGGGACGATAAGCTTCTACGTAAGGGCAGGGTTCTACCCGACGAAGCTGCACAGGGTTGAAGAGGCCCTGAGAAGAGCTGTTGAGGAGGCTACAACCGAGGTGCCGCTCCGCCCCAACTCTGTAAACCCCTTCACAGACGAGAATACAGGTACCAACCTCGGCGTTGGAATACCAAACATAGAGTGGGAGTTCACCCAGTCGGATTACATAGAATTGACAGCCTTCCCGAAGGG
>CAZCOP010000144.1:0-1913 GCA_964499825.1 uncultured Candidatus Bathyarchaeia archaeon | reverse complement strand
ACTGATGTAACAGCGAAGCCGTCGATAACCATGTCAGCCCTCATCACGACTCCAGCTAGAACCGAACGTTCACCGAAGCCCTTCCTGAAGCTCTCCGATATGCCTAGAGCCCTTATAGCTCTCTTATGGACGTGAACCGGCAAACCCTTCACCACGGTTTAGGAGGGATCACCCCTACACCCTTTAAGGTTAGAGCAGCTAAAAAGCTGATCACCCTCATATTAGATGAAGTCTATAAGTGACTTCTCAGAGGCCTTCTCCGTTTTCTCCGTGAACTCAACTCCTAGTGGTCTAAAGACCTGGTTTAGGGAAGACTTCAAGTTCCTTACATAATCGTCCACATTCACCTCGTGCATCCCCCTGACCAGACTTGTCGGCTTCACCGTGAATGTTCTACCTCTATAGGTGAAGGGTTTAACCTTCACGAAGGAGACCGTCGAGCCCTTACCAACCCTTACACCCCTATCTAGGAGCTGTATCGCACACTGGTATGGTTGGTGGAGAACCTCGTCGCCCATAGCCCTCTCCGTTGGGTCGAAGCGTAGCTTGACCGTGTACTCAAGCTCCTCTAATGGAACCCTTCCACCCTTCAGATCCCTAACTGCCTCCGTGAATATCTCCTGCATCCTCCCCTTCGCCAGTTCGAAGCCTACCCTATCCCTCACATCTACAAGCTCCCTCACGCACCTCCTGAAGACCTCCTGGATTATCGGTGGTGAGTTCGACTTTATCGCCGTCACACCCTTTATATCCGGCGTCCCATCCGGTTTTATCCCAAAATATGACTTCATCGCTCTTGGAAGGACGCATAGGGTATACCTCTTATCTATAGCTAGGTCTAGTCGGAGCCTCCTCTTCACATCCCTTATCAACCTGTTAAGGGCATCCTCATCCGGGTTGTCTAGGAAGAGGGAATCAGTATCCCCATAGATCGGCTTCAAACCCGAGTTTATCGCCATGTTCCAGGTCTCCTTCAGGGCGTATCTCCCGTAGGCTGTTATGGACTCAGCTAGGGATGGGTTCGCAAGGCCCCTAATCCTTACAGTCACCCCGTAGGAGGAGACGAGTATCAACTTCAGGAGTTTAGCCGTAGCCTCGGCGAGCCTTCTCTCCTCAGGCGATACCGACTTATCCCTGGATAGGGGCTTGAACCACCTTATGCGTAGGTCCTTGAGGGCTCCGATTAGTATGGAGTATACGCCCCTCCTCAACCTGCAGACATGGTGGCCCAATCCTGGAACCCTGTTATCTACACACTCTGGGTGTCCACAGTCTATGGTCTCGTAGGAGAGGTTGTAGGAGTCTATCACGCTGGGGTATAGGCTCTCGAAGTCGACTACAACCGTGTTAAAGTATACGCCGCTCTTGGGCGGCATAGTGAGGGCTCCCTGTATCCTACGTTCAACATCACCACGCATCAACTCCTCAGGTCTGGGGATTAATATATTCTCCCTCCTCAAGTATGCGTGGAGTATGGATCTAACCCAGAAGCTTACACGCCGTTCGGTGTAGGCTGTAGGCACCGGGATTGTTGCAACCCTGGCTAGCGTGAAAGCCAAGTAACGCCTCTCAACGATTGAGGCTTCATCAGCCTCCTCCTCAACTTCAACCCCCTTCACGATCTCCGGGACCGGTTGGGAGCATAGGGTGAACCACCTCTCTATTAGGCTGTATTTCTTCGGGTCGCTCTCCCTCAAATCGGAGAATCTATCCTCAAACCTAACCCTCAGTTTCTGTGGTATCTCATAATCCGGCTTTAATCTGCCAGCCTCAACTTCATATGGAACTCCGAAGGCTAGGTTGTGGTCGTACACGTAGCTCAACTCTGGTGGAACCCAGCCCTCCCATGAGACCTTAAACCTCCTCGATAATCTCTGCAGAAGCTCTGGGGAGTCGACCTCAACCAGCGTGAG
>CAZCOP010000143.1:0-1959 GCA_964499825.1 uncultured Candidatus Bathyarchaeia archaeon | reverse complement strand
GGGCTTCAAGCCGGAGAGGATACTCTTCACAGGGACAAGCGTGAGGGATGATGAACTCGAGTACCTTGTAGATGTGGGGGTTACAATCAACATAGACTCCCTCTCACAATTGAGGAGGCTCCTCAAGATCACCATACCAGAGGTGATCTCGGTTAGGATAAACCCTGAGATAGGGGCCGGACACCATGAGCATGTGATAACAGCCGGTAGGAACTCAAAGTTCGGTATATGGGAGGGCGACGCCATAAAGGCCTACCAGACCGCCAAGGAGGCTGGGGTGGAGAGGTTCGGCATACAGATGCACATAGGCTCAGGCATACTGGATGTGGAGCCCTTCCTGACAGCTGCCGAGAAGCTCCTCGAAGTAGCCCGGGAGGTTCATGGTAAGGTCGGCGTAAACTTCGATTTCATAGATTTCGGCGGTGGGATAGGGGTCCCCTACAGGCCGGATGAGAAGGAGGTAGACATAGAACTCTTCGCATCCAAAACTCTCAACCTATATAAAGAGAGGATAAGGCGATATAACCTTGGTGAACCACACTTCTGCATCGAGCCCGGAAGGTACATAGTCTGCGACGCGGGTATACTCCTAACAAGGGTCAACACTGTCAAGGTTACACCATACAAGAGGTTCGCTGGGGTTGACGCGGGATTCAACACCTTGATAAGGCCCGCGATGTACGGCTCCTACCACCCAATATTAGTCGCGAATAGACTGGATGAGGCTGAAGAGGAGACCTACGACATAGCCGGCCCAATCTGCGAGTCAGGGGATATACTAGCCCGGGATAGAAGGCTCCCAAGGATACATGAGGGCGATCTAATAGCCATACTAAACGCGGGGGCCTACGGCTTCTCGATGAGCTCCCAGTACAACTCAAGGCCTAGAGCAGCCGAGGTCATAGTCAAAGATGGCAGGTACGCGGTTATAAGGGAGAGGGAGACTATGGAGGACCTTCTGAAGGGGCAGAGATACCCCCAATGGCTGGTGAGCTAAGGGAGATGAAGACTGAAAGGAACCTCGAAAGACGGGAGACCGAATTCAGGATGCCCAAGATTCCCATACTCTATGGAAGCCCATCAGACCTGAGCATAACGAGCCCCGAATCCCTAATAGAGCAGCTGAGGGAGGCTGGGAGGCTGAGGGTTGAGCAGCTTCCACAACGGTGCATACTGACCTTCGAGTACACCGAAGCCAGAGATATACTAATCCAGATGGGTTACGAAGTTGAGGAGGTTAACCTCCGCAGCCTCTTCTTCAAGGATGCCTACAAGTTCAAACACTCCGGGGTTCCTATCTGCCTATTCCAACTCGGCATCGGGGCTCCCCTGGCTGGAGCGGAGTTTGACAGCCTCCTCGCCCTCGGGGTTGATTACTCCATCCTAGTCGGGGGAGTTGGGGTGTTGAACCTTGAGATACCCAGATGGGCGATCATAGTTCCAGAGAAGGCCATAAGGGATGAGGGAACCTCCTACCATTACGAGGAGCCTTCACCCTACACATTCCCAAGTCGGATGTTAACCCGGCTGGTTAAAGAGACTCTAAACGAGAGAGCCCTCAAGTTTTTCGAGGGAGCCGTCTGGACAACAGATGCATTCTATAGGGAGACCTTCAGGAAGAGGGAGGCTTTCATCAGGGGAGGAGCCATATGCATCGATATGGAGGCCTCCGCACTCTTCTCCATAGCTAGGTTCCGTAGGAGGGATTTGGCCGCGCTCTTCTATGCGGGGGACTATGTTGGAGAGGAGAGGTGGAACCTCAGGATCGAGAGAGACCACGAGGAGAAGAGGAGGAGAACCATGAGGCTCCTCATGGAGGTCTCATTGGAGACGCTTAGCAAGATATAGAAGTAATAATAATGGTGAGTAACAACTCGGATTCTGATCCTCCCATCATTCGATACTGTTAAGATAGGGTTTAGAGGGGCCTGCCCCTTTGAGCCTTAATTTTCTTTTGAG
>CAZCOP010000142.1:0-2067 GCA_964499825.1 uncultured Candidatus Bathyarchaeia archaeon | reverse complement strand
CTCTCCGAATATCTAACCTTATGTAAGGGTATGGCTCCTCCATCCTCAAAGTAGACGAGTGGGGGTTGCCCTCTCTTCCTAGGTTGGATGTAGGCTCTCCCCCTCTTAATAAACTCTATAAGTTTACTCCTGTGGGGTTCAGGTGGAAGCCAAGGCTCAGCCTCCTTTAAGATGTTCTCTAACGGCATTAGGATTGGTAGGGATACCCCAAGTCTCTCCTCCTCGTCTTTACCCCAATCCCTCAGACCTTTAATTCCGCCGTACAACTCGATGAGATCGAGATAGGCCTCTTTATACAACCTTAACGCCCCCTCAAGGCTGCCAGCGATTTTTCTTATCTTCTCAGCTAACTCAACAGCCTTCTCGAGGCTCCTCTCATTGAGGAGCCTCGAAGAGATCATCTCCTTAAGCCTCTCAGCCGATTTGAATGCAGCTTCATAATCCGCAGCCTTTACTTCATCCATCTTCTTAAGTATTGATCTTAACTCCTCCCTAGAAGCATCATACTCATGAAGCCGCTTGGTCATCCTACCTATCATGTATATGGCGTCGTCAAGAAGGTTAAAGGTCTCCTTAACCTCGCTATCGTTCAACTCGCCACTCAAGATCTTACGTAGCTCATCTATAGTTCCACATACATCGCTGAACCTTGTCTCCCTCAACCTCACCACCAAGAATCTTCATTAGAGATTCCTTGTCAAATAAGGGTTATGCTTCGGCTCATCGAGATCTGCACGATGGCTAATGTGGAGGCGAATATATAGCTATTGTTACGGGACGCCATAGCCATACCGTGTTTTTAGATTATTACGGTGCATCTTCTAGCCTCTCTGATGGCTAAGGCTAATTCCAGTCTTATATTAAGGAGTTATGCCTCACTATTTCTGTTCTCAAGCATATACTTAGGGGTTGATAATAGATTGAAAGACTTACATGGATGGTCGAACTTAGAGGCAGGACTAGGTTTCTTAATCGAAGTTGATTTTATAAGAGTTCTTTGTAGTTTTCCGCGACCTTCCTGAAGGCCTCTATAAACTGCTCTATGAGCCCCTTCTCAGGCTCTATGTAGGCTGGCAGTGTTATCACCCTCTCAGCTAGGCTTTCAGTTATCGGGAAGTCTCCTTTCTTGTAGGGTTTGAATGGTGGTAGCCCCATAAATCCGTGTTGTGTGTCGAGCGGTCCCCTTCCATGGCCCCAAAGGTCGAACCCTCTACGGTAGATCATCCTTAAATGTTCGCCTGGATGTCCTGAGGCCCATATGTGCCCCCTCACCGGGACCCCCTCAGCCTTCAACGCCTCCTTAAACCTCTCCGGTGGGAGACCGCCGAGTTCTTCAGGGTGGTATATAACCTCCCAACCTCCATACAGGCCGTGCCACCTCGCTTTCGGGTATGTATGGACGGGTTCGATGCCCGGTATATCCTTTAAACCCTTGAATAGCCTCTCCCGATTTTCTATGGCTCTCTCAACCCGGTATGGTAGGTTTCTGAGTGAGATTAAGGCTATAGCTAGGGCCAGCGGGTATGCCCTATACTTTAACCCTAAGACCTCAGCGTCAAGGCCTCTGTAGGCCGGGTTTGTGATCTCCTCCGTGATCCCCTTCCTATGTAAGTGGCAGTAGATTAGGGCCCTCTCATATAGCTCCCTATTATTTGTACATACAACCCCGCCTTCCCCTCCGGCGACTGGTTTCCCACCCGGGCTTACACCTTGTAGGCTGAAGCACGCTATGTCCCCTACGTTCCCTATCTTCTTCCCATCCCATTCGCAACCTGCTGCGTGCGCTGCGTCTTCGACTATCGTTATACCGTGCCTCCGACCGATATCCATGAGCGCATCCATATCGCATACCTTGCCGCACATATGCACCGGGTTTATCGCTCTAGTTCTGTGTGTTATCCTCCTCTCAACGTCATCCGGATCCATTAGGAGGGTCTTCGGGTCTATCTCGCAGAATACTGGTCGGGCTCCCATATGTAGGGCCCCTGAGTAGCTACCTATATACCCAGCTGCTGGGGTTATGACCTCATCTCCCGGGCCGACTCCAGCCGCGTAGTATGCGCTCTC
>CAZCOP010000141.1:0-2090 GCA_964499825.1 uncultured Candidatus Bathyarchaeia archaeon | reverse complement strand
TTAAGGGTTAGGGAAGATGAGGATAGGCCTACACTCGATTATAGCCTGTATCATCTTCTTCCTGGCGCTCTGCAGGAGCCTCCAGACGGTGCCCCTGGATATACCCATCCTCTCCGCAGCTGCCTCCTGTGTGAGCCCCTCAAGGTCCACAAGCCTTAGAGCCTCTATCTCGGCTGGTTCGATGTAGATGGGCGTGGGGTTCAACTGGGGTATCGGTATGAACCTCCTTATATTCGGGGTCACCTCGATCCTTATCGGCTTCGGGAGTCTCCCCCTCGGCCCCCTCCTAAACCTCCTCATCATCTCCCTTTCCTCTTCAGCCCGTATTATATGAGAGTCCATATATTAATTTGGCATGTCGCAAAACTGAGAGCTGAAAAAGGGGAGGAGTTGGAGAGTTCATTATGGAAATATTTTAAAGGTATGAGTAGTCTTTACTTTAGGGATCGACTTATCGGAGGAGCTTAATGTGAGTATAGAGGAGATAGAGAAGAAGATAGAGAGTATAAGGAGCAGCGTCGCCAAGACTGTAGCCTACCTAGCCATTCTGACCGTCTCACTCCTAATCATAAACTTCATCTTCGGGTGGGCCAAGATTGAGGAGATCCCACCCCAACTCCAACCCTTCAGCAACATAATAATCATGATCCAACCCTACGTGGTCTACATTCAGGCGGCCCTAATCTTCGCCTTCGGTTATATGGCCGTAAGGGCGGTGAGCAATGTGACCTACACCTACGCTAGGAGGGTTGTGGACCACCCGACAGCTGCAGCCATCAGAACCATAACGAAGATAGCTGGCCTAGCGCTCCTCCTCTCGATGCTCGCCTCAGTCTTCAATGTAAACCCATCCGCAGCCCTAACAGCCGGATCATTCGCCGGGTTAGTAGTCGGGTTTGCAACCCAGACCATACTCTCACACGTTGTAGCCGGGATATTCCTCCTCCTATCTAGACCGTTCAAGTATGGCGACGTGATCACGATTGCCGGCAGGACTGGGAGGGTTAAGGAGATAACCCTGATGCATATAGTCCTCGAAACTACCGATGGGAAGAACGAGATACTCATCCCAAGCAGGAACGCCGTAACCCAGATAATCCAGAAACAGAAAATAGAGACTATGGGGAAGGTGGAAGACTAGACGAATAACAGCATTAATTAATCATTAAACCTTATTATCCAACAACTAGAAAAGTAAGTTTTGATGTTAAGGTTGAGAAGATGAGGAGGCTTAAAGGTTTCATCAAACTCATACGGCCAATAAACTGCCTAATGATGGGCTTCGCGGTGATGGTTGGAGCGTCACTGCTCGGAACAGGATGGGAAAAACCAGACCTACCGCTCAGGCTTCTCCTAGGCTTCGTGACAGCTTACACCTTAACGGGAGCCTCCATGGCGATAAACGACTACTACGACAGGGAGATAGACGCGATAAACGAGCCTGACCACCCGATACCGAGCGGCCTCGTATCACCTATGGAGAGCCTGATCATTGCAGCCCTCCTAACGGTTATAGGGTTATCAGCCGCAGCCTTAACGAATCCGCCATGCTTGGCGGTTGCAACCCTAGCATGGATCATAATGATAACCTACAACACAAGGGGTAAGCGTACCGGCCTCCCAGGAAACCTCCTCGTAAGCGCCTGCGTCTCGATACCCTTCATCTACGGCGGTCTATTGGTCGGTGGAAGGGTTGGGGCGACAAACCTGATCTTCGCATGTCTAGCATTCCTATCCAACACGGGACGGGAGGTGAATAAGGGCATAGTGGATATCCCAGGTGACAGATCCAGGGATATCAGAACCGTAGCCGTCTCGCACGGCGGAAAGACAGCGGCCTACGTTGCATCAACCTTCTACCTCACAGCCGTAGGCCTAAGCCTCCTACCCCCAATCTTCAATTTTGTGTCATTCTGGTACATACCGATCGTAGCGATAACAGACGTAGGCTTCATCATATCATCCATCCTATTAATCCGCAGGCCGACGAGGAAGAACGCTAAGAGGATAAAGAACCTCGCACTCTTATGGATGGCCGTAGGGATGGTTGCCTTCATAGCCGGAGCCCTAACCCACTGATAAACCCGAAC
>CAZCOP010000140.1:0-2164 GCA_964499825.1 uncultured Candidatus Bathyarchaeia archaeon | reverse complement strand
CCCTCCTCCTCTGGTTGTACCTCTTCATGTGTTCGATTATCTTATCCGTTCCGATGTCTATAAGCCTCTGGTATAGGTCTGGATGTAGAGTCTCGGGTTCAGGTCCCTTGAATAGTGAGAAGTACTGCTCCCTGAAGGGTTTAGGCATCCTCTCAAGTATCCTTTCATTCCTCTCCCTGCTCAATCCTTACACCGGCTTCATCTGGTGGACAATAATAGAATCCGCTGTCTATATTATAAAGTGAACCATGCCTCTTAAGGTGTCGGTTTGAGCGTTTAACTCCATTCCAAGTCTTCATCTAGGGGGAAGATTGGCCTCCTCAGGTTCTTGTAGTTCAGCCTCTTCATAATCAGATTTGTGAAGCCGGGTGTAAGGGCCATGATCGACCTGGCCGCTATCCTCTTCAGTTCGGCGGTTAACAGCCCGAGTTTTACGGCGACTATCTTCCTCTCCTTAGGGTCTATCCCAAACCTTTCGAAGTCTTCAGGAGTTACGAATGCCATTCTCCCCTCTGTTAGTATTATGTCGACTCCATCAACTCTGAGTACAGCTCCCTCACCGGTTATTCCCATCACTCTCCCCTTGACGTTAAGTGGGTACCCGTTTATCTCGTCGAGTTTCCCACCTATCCTCAACCTCAGCTCAGCTCCAACACCAGCTTTCCTACACAACCTCACGGCCTCTTCATCGATTATGCAGCCTACAACCGCATCCTTAACGCCAGCTGATATGAGCTCCTCGGCGATTATTGGTACGTCTCCTCCGGCTCCAGCTGTTATGTTGTCTCCGGAGTCAGATATGAAGGTCGGCCTTTCACGGGAGGCCTTGGCTATCCTTACGGCTTCCTCAGGTGGGTAAGCTTCAACCTCAAGTTGGAGTTCCCTCCTTCTTTCCCAGTATGCCCTGGCTATCTGGTACGCTCCGTTCCATGCTTTATCCAAGTCTTCGCCGGCCTCCTTCTCCGCTATGGCTATGGCCGTTGCACTTGCATGCGGCACATCCGCCCAGGCCATACCCACGAAGAGGGATGAGTCCATTATGCCGGGTTCGGAGTCTATCGCACTCAGCATCTCGTATAGTCCCTTCGCTGGCTCTATATCCGTAATCACATACTCCCCGGGTAGGAGTATGGGCGGCTTCACCAAAGCTGGCCTCGGCCTCCTCCCGGTTCTGACGGCTTCCACCAGCAGCTTCGCTGCCTTTATGCGCGTCTGGGATACATCTGTGTGGGGTGTGGTTCTGTAGGCTGTCATTATGTTTATCTCATTCAGCATCTCGGTGGGTATATTCCCGTGTAGGTCGAAGCTGGCTGATATCGGAACTTCATAGCCTGTTATCTCCCTAATCGCCCTGAGAAGGTCCAGTTCTCCGCATCCTATGCCTTCAACGGTCATGGCACCGTGCAGTACCAAGCAGACGCCGTCGATTCCTCCCTTACTCATCTCCTCATCGACCCTGTGTAGGATCTCATCCCTCATCGTTGTGTAGGCTTCCTCATCGACGACGCCTGACGGGAGGGCTCTCGCGTAGAGTGTTGGGATAACCTCGACGCCGATTTTCTTCAGCGTTCTGGCCGGTTCAAACCTGAATAGCTCTTCGCCCTCAATGATCTTGAAGGAGTCAAGCTTGGTGGGCATCGGGTTGAAGGTGTTCGATTCGTGGCTGATGCCGCCGACAACTATGCGCATATCATCCACCCGTTTCTTCTAAATCCTTAATCTCGTAGATGGAAGTGTTTTCTTAATTTTCAGTTTTTAGCTCTCTTTGTAGTAGTCGATCCCGTTATTTCTTATCCTGTTTCCCCTCATTGTTGGGTTTGAGTCTTGGCTGCAGTAGACCCCGAAGCTCGCGTTGTGTGTTATCCTGTTTCTTATCAGGGTTGGGTTCGATGAGTATACCGCAACCCCCACATCATTCCATCTTATTACGTTCTCTTTCAGCGTTAAATCTGAGCTTAGAATGTAAACCCCATACCTTAGATTTCTCTCTATGATGTTTCGGCTTATCCTCCCATTGGCGTTGTGCAGGTATATGCCGAATTCCTCGTTAGTGGTTATCATGTTACCACTAACCGTAACTTCAGAGTTAACTATGTTTAGGCCTATATGGTTCTCCCTTATCACGTTTGAGCGTATGGATGCGCTGGAGGAGTATGCGAAGATC
>CAZCOP010000139.1:1737-2171 GCA_964499825.1 uncultured Candidatus Bathyarchaeia archaeon | reverse complement strand
TGACTCCCCCATCCTCTGAGTAGTGGATTATGGCGAAGTATAGGGTTGGCGTAGGGACCATCCCTATGTCCGTCACGTTACACCCTGTTGACATCAACCCCTCCATCAAAGCCTTCTGTAAGCTCTCTCCACTCAACCTGACGTCCCTACCGACCACGAGCCTGCTCCCTGAACCTATATAAGTACCGAAGGCTCTACCAACGTCGAGGGCTACATCATCCGTTAGGTCTTCACCATATATACCCCTAATATCATAGGCTCTAAAGATCCTCTCAATACTCCCCACAGGGCCACGCTCCCAAGTAGAAACTTCATCCCATCAATTGCTCGATCATTAATATTCAAGTATCCCTATTTTACGATTTATAAAGACAGCTTCGCATGCCTGCTGGATATTGTTCCCCTGGAGTTCACATATTATTGGGCCGTTAAAG
>CAZCOP010000139.1:0-1727 GCA_964499825.1 uncultured Candidatus Bathyarchaeia archaeon | reverse complement strand
ATAATACTCTCATCAGGTTCCAAGGTTTCACCTTCACCTTCGGTGGTCTCCTCCACAGCCTCACGATGAGCTCCCTAGCCTCAAGCACGGCTTCGCATGTCTGCTGGATATCGTTTCCCTGGAGTTCGCATATTATCGGACCGTTGAAGTTTATCTCCCTCATCTTCTGGACTATCGCTTGGTAGTCTAGGGCGTTATTCCTATAGATTGGAACATGCTCCATGAAGCCGCCCCAATAGTGGCATACACCGTTAAAGTGGATCTCAACCAGTCGGTCTTTATACTCCTCCATCATCATGACTGGGTCGACGCCCTGCATTATAGTGTGTCCTATATCTAGGTTTAAACCGAACTCTTTAGGGTTAAAAATCTCGAAAATCTTCCTCAGCTGCCTACATGAACCTGTCTCGTACCCAACCTTCAGCCCATGATCCTTCGCGAACTCTGCAGCCCTCTCAGCAAACTCTATGTTGTATTTCAGGATCTCGTCGGGGTTCCTTATGTACCCATGGGTCTGCCTCCCCATGTGGAAGGTTACAACCTCAATATCCAGATCAACAGCCAGCTCTAAGCACTCCATGTACTGCCTCACCGACTCCTCCCTTATGCCTACGTTATAACTCGCGATATTCAGATCGAGGTGGGGACCGTGTATTGTGCAGAGGTCAAATACTGAGAGTAAGTCCTTGAGTCTACTTTTATCCTCTCTGGACATGGTTCTAGGCCACAGACCCACGTTGGGGTGGTTGTATGGGTATCCTATCTGCGCCTGACCTATCGGAACCAGCTCGAAGCAGTTTATACCGGCATCTGAGACCAACTTTACGGCGTCCTCTAGCGTCTCACCGTACGTTGCTGGTAAGAAGTGGGTTGAGATTCCTATCCTCTTCTCCAGTGGTATGGGCATAACAATTCACCTCATGGATTTGAGGTTAATCACTTCATGTTTAAAAGCTTAGTGTAGACCGACTGGATGGTATTAACGGGTCAATGGTTCAGTGATAGAAGCCTCGCCATGTTTCTCCAGTATATGGCCTCCTTAGTCTCCGGGTCGGCCTCGAGAACCTCCATCTTCAATATAGCTGGCTCCGGATAGTTGAAGGGGATTCCCGTCCCGAAGACGAGCCTTGATGCTCCGAGTGCTTCAATTAGACGTGGGATCGTCCTAGTTAGGAGAACCCTCAACCTCGATATCTCGATCAGGAAGTTTCTCGCCCCGATCTTGATGAGTGGACTGTCCTCATATCCAGCCCCATTTAGCAGGATGAAAGTTGTTTCTGGGAACCTCTCCACAAGGTCAGCGACCTCTTCCAGCGTTAACGTTCTCTCCACATCCATCCAGTGGCGTTGTCTAACATCCACAATGCGGATCGGTATCTCAACCGGGATCTTGAGCGACGCCGCCTCCCTCATCAACTCCCCTAGCCTCGGATCCTTTAAGGCGTAGTTGTGGTAGAGGGGATATATCCTCAGCCCTTTCATCCCTAGGTCTTTAATGCATCGTTCTAGGTCATCCCTCCAAGCTATGTATGCCGGGTTTATCGTTGCGAAGGGTATGAGCCTATCAGGATACTTGTCGGTCTCCTCAACCAGTTCCTCATTTCCAGCTTGACAATTCTTGTAGAAGACGCTGTTTATCGAACCTACGATGGCCTTGTCTATACCGCAACGGTCCATCAACTCGATTATCCCATCTGCCGTATTATAACGGAGCCTCCTGAAAGGCC
>CAZCOP010000138.1:0-2237 GCA_964499825.1 uncultured Candidatus Bathyarchaeia archaeon | reverse complement strand
GGCTGAAGAAGATAGCGAGCCACGTAAAGTACCTCATAATAGCGGGTGACGTAGTCGATGGAGTAGGGATTTACCCAAAACAGATCAAGGAGTTAAGTGTCGACGACATATACGAACAGTACAGGTTAGCAGCTGAGATCCTAAAGGATCTACCCGACTACATCGAGGTTATAGTTATACCCGGAAACCACGACGCATCCCGTAGGGCTCTCCCGCAACCAGCCCTCCTGAAGGATTACTCAGAACCGCTTTACGAGATTGAAGGGGTAAGCATGTTAGGGAATCCCTCCACCATAAGCCTCCACGGGGTTAGGGTGCTCATACACCATGGCAGAAGCCTAGACGACGTCATATCCTTTGCCCCAAACATGAACTTCCAAGAGCCAGATAAGGCTATGAGGCTCCTCCTGCAGAGTCGACATCTGGCCCCGATCTATGGTGGGAGAACCCTAATAGCACCTGAGAGGAAGGACTTACTCATCGTAGAGGAGGTTCCGGATATCTATCACGCCGGACATGTTCATGTCATGAGCTATAGCACCTACCGGGATGTCCTTCTGGTAAATTCCGGCGCATGGCAGGAGCAGACTGAGTATCAGAGGGAGATGGGGCATACACCGAACCCAGGTATAGCTCCTATAGTAAACCTGCAGAACCTGCAGGTTGTAACTGTAGACTTCACCTCTTCGTATGGGATTGTTCTGTCAGGTATTTAGGTGCATAGCCAACTAGAGAGCCGAACCTCCCATCCCCATTGAAGATTCTCCTGATTAGGGTGCGCGGTATAGCTAAGCGTATCTTCTTGGTACGTCCATATCTACCAAGACTGACGACACGGGAGTTCAATAAGCCGATAACGTCAAGCTCATTTATCAGGCCGCTGACCCTCCTCTGGGTTAAGGGCTTAATGCCCAACTCTCCGCAGAGTTCACAGTAGACGTTATAGATGTCACCGGTTATGGAGTAGCTTGAACCACCCTTACCCAGAAGGTATACGCTTAACAATACCGTCTTCGAGTGGGTTGGGAGGTTCTTCAAGGCCTCCTCAACCCTATCATGCTCAATGCGTTCCTCAGCACGGCGGACATGATCCTCAACTATGCGTTTGGCTCCCTCCCTCTCAGCTAGTTCACCGGCAACACGAAGCAGGTCCAGAGCCCTACGGGCATCCCCATGCTCAGCCGCAGCCAAGGCGGCGCAGAGGTTAACGGCGCCATCAGTTAGAACCCCATCATAGAAGGCTAACCTAGCCCTATCTAGGAGTATATCCCTAAGCTCAGCAGCGTTATATGGCCTGAAGACTATCTCCTCCTCACTCAGGGTGCTCAACACCCTGGGATCTAGGAGTTCCTTGAAGTGAAGGTCGTTTGAGATCCCCATTATCGATACCTTGCTTTTTGAGAGATCCTCATTTATCCTAGTTAATTCGTAGAGAAGTGCGTCCCCGCGGTTCTTAACTATAGTATCTATCTCATCCAAGACTATTATGAGGATCAGACTTCTAGAGTCAAGTCCACTCTTGAAGCGGTCGAAAACCTCGCCGAGGGCTAGGCCAGTGAATGGAACCATTACTGATATAGAGCTACATAGGGATGAGAGAACCCTGTACTCTGTGCCAGCCAACCTACAATTGACAAAGGAGACCCTAACTGGTGAATTCAGAACCTCAGCCTTTCTGACTAAACCCTTAAGGACGTACTTCATAACCGCCGTCTTACCAGTCCCAGTCTTGCCATATATGAGAACATTGGAGCATAGAGAACCCTTCAATGTTGGGGCAACTATCTCACCTAGATAACGGATCTGCTCCTCACGATGAGGAAGTTTATCCGGTACGTAATCATGTCTAAGGACTTCTCTATCCTTGAAGATGGCTGAGCCCTCCAAGAACCTATCGAAGATCTCATCAAGTATGTCCCCCTGCCTCTCCATGAATGATCATCCCACACCAGACGTTGAAGGGCTCTGAAGAAAAGGGGGTCTTGTTATGGCTAAATAAGGGCTCCCATACAAAAAAATAGATAGATGATTAAAGCATGAAAAGTGAACTCCCACCCCACCATTTCCAATGGAATAGCCAAAAGAATTAATCGCATTTTTGATTCTTTCTATTAGAAAGAATAGCCCCTGTAATTGTGGGTTATGATTTCTATATAACAAAAATGATACAATAATTTACAGTTTTTTAGAAGAGAATTTCAAGCGGAAGAGGAGAAAAGTTAGAGCTGGGTTTATAC
>CAZCOP010000137.1:0-2470 GCA_964499825.1 uncultured Candidatus Bathyarchaeia archaeon | reverse complement strand
ATTTCCCTTTGGACCCGTAGCCTAGCCTGGATTAGGGCGTCGGCCTTCGGAGCCGGAGGTCCCCGGTTCAAATCCGGGCGGGTCCGCCAAAATTCCTAGGCCTCAAGCAAGAGAAGGCATCATTTATATTCTGTTATAGGCGTTTGGTGGAGGGTGGAGGCATGGGCGGGGTCAGCCTTAGATTGCGCGGTCAGCTATTCGTCGCATAGCCTCAGCTTTTGGACGCTTACCAGTTCAGCTCTAATGGGTGGCGGTTGAAGTTTCCAAGCTAGGGTGATCTATCGGAATAGTGACCGGAATAGCATTAATGTATCTGTATAGAAAGCTTATTTATACTTCCGGAATGTATTTTTGTTGAGGTTACTGAGCCTTCCAATAGAGTGGTTGAAGTTTCGAGGTGGCATCGATGGCTCAAAGGTCGATCAGCGGTGAGTTAAGGGATAGACTTCCAAGGATAGTTGTAAACTTGATAACTGCTCTGCTTTTCTGGTTTATCAGTATGGTGGCTCCACACTTTGTTGTTGGGATGAGTGTGCCGGGCGTGAATATACCACCATATAACGATGCGAGCTGGCTCGTATGGGCTACTTCAACCTTAATGGGTTTAACCTTCCTGATTAAGGCTTTATCGGATATAATAGTCCTCGTTGATTTAGGAACCGAGATAACCCTCAGAAGGCTCGGCATAGAGGAGACCCGACCCCTGAAGAGGGTTGCGAGGGATATAGTCTACATCTTACTGACTATCCTCATCGCGGCTGCGGCTATGCCCTTCGCATCGTCTGTCCCCCAATTCGGGAGTATACTCTCAACCATAATCAGCTTGATCGCTTTGGGGATATTCCTCCTCCTCATATATGACATCGGGAGGATACTCTACAGGGTTTTGGAGGATAAAACGAGGGTCTTCGCGAATTGGCTTGCGAGTTTCGCCGAGAAGGTTGGTGAGGTCGAAGAGGATGACGAGTGAATCCGGCATATTCGTCATAATCTACCTACTCACACTTCTGCTGGTCGCAACTGAGATGGTTCCAATGTCGGTCGCAGCCCTCATAGGGGCCTTACTCACAATCTGGTTTGGGTTGAGCTATAACATATTTTCCTACAACGATATGGCCAGCCTAATAGACCTAAAGGTGATCGGCCTACTCCTAGGAACCATGATAGTCCTCGAAGTAACCTATAGAAGCGGAATATTCCACTTGATAGCGCTCTACACGATAAAGCTCTCTAGAGGCGACCCAAGGCTGCTCTTCGCCATCACAAGCTTCACCGCAGCCGGGGTCTCAATGCTGCTCAGCGACTCAACAGCCCTCCTTATGATGGCGGCAGCCGTAATCACGATCAGCAGGGTGATGGAGTATGACCCCACGCCATACTTCATCTCAGCCGCTATAATGATAAACCTTGGAGGAACCAGCACACTCATAGGCTCCGTAAGCAACATGATAATCGGTGTGGAGTCCGGCTTGGGTTTCACAGAGTTCATCAAGTACCTCACACCCTGCGAAATCGCCTTGTGGGCCCTAACCCTACTAACCCTATACTTCCTCTATAGGCCGAGATTGGGTGAGAAGAAGCATGTACCAGAGTTCAACCCGTGGGAGAACGTAAGGGATATGAGGTTCTTCACCTATTCAGCGCTGCTCCTAGCGGTCTTCATAGGGCTATTCTTGATCCATGAACGCCTGAATATTGGACCTGAGGTTATAGCGTTGGGCTGCGCAGTTCTAGCTCTAGCCGTCAGTGGAATAGACCCCTCAGAGGTTTTCAGAAGCCTAGACTGGGAGACCGTATTCTTCCTCTCCGGCTTCTTCATCATTGTTAGAGGATTGGAGGAGACAGGTCTCCTTCTCCAACTCTCTCAGGGAATATTTAACATAGCTGGGGGTAACATCCTCTTAGCGGTGATCCTTACACTATGGCTGAGCGGGTTGGTCAGCGCGATAGTTAGCAATATAGCGGTAGCGCTCACATTTGTCCCGGTTATGAAGGGCGTACATAGCTTCAACCCCGCAGCCTTATGGTCCGCCCTCGTATTGGGAACAAACCTCGGCGGAGCGGCAACCCCGATGAGCGGGATAGTCTGCGTTATGGCCTTAAACGCCCTAAAGAGGGAGGGGGTGGATGTGAGCTTCGCCGACTTCACCAAGGTTGGAGGTTTAACAACCCTCGTACAGCTGGGATTCTCAACTTTATACGTGATCTTAAGGTTTGGATTGGTGGGTTAGAATGTCAAAGGTGTGGGATTGGATAAAAGCTAGAAGGGAGAGAAACCTAACCAAATACGAAGAAGCCAAGAAGGACTTCGAGAGGGTGATTGGAAGGCCATCCATAGAGATAGTCTTAGAGCTGCCCCCAAGCATGGAGGACTTAAAGGCGGAGTTTCAGAGCCTAAAGGACGATGAGGAGTTCATAAGTGAGGTCGCCAAGCTTGCTGAGAGATATCTGAGGTCGAAGTACGGCAAGC
>CAZCOP010000136.1:0-2483 GCA_964499825.1 uncultured Candidatus Bathyarchaeia archaeon | reverse complement strand
GTCAATGGGCCTTCACCCTAGGCATGAGGTATATAGGGGGATTACCCGTCCACGCGGCCTACCTAGATGAAGCCATACTTGAGGCCAGATATTTAGGTAGGAGGCTTGGAGAGGAGGCGTTGAGGGATGAGAGAGATGGGAGAAAGCCTAAGACCGACCTCGAGAACTGGCTTGAGTACCAAGACAAGCCGTGGAAGGTCTATCCCCACTATATTGAGAACCTCACGATGGGCACATCTGACCCGTCACTCTCCTTAATAAGGAGAGCTCTCTCACACCAGAAATTCAAGAGGGCTGAGGCCATAGACCTACTGAGGAAGGCTGATGACGAGTTCGAGAAGTTCACATATTACTATAACCTAAACGACCATGAGAATGCCATAAAACACCTCGTTAAGGCGAGCGCACTATGGACACACGCAACGTGGAAGGAGTTCCTGGAAGAACGGTTGATAAGGGCTTCGCCGCCGAGGGCCTACCGTCCAATCGATGGCTAGTATAAACCTTAAATCAACGGTTCAGGTCTTGATCTAGTGAGGGTTCAGTAGAGCGTTAACCCGGTGTATAGCCTTTTACACTTGGAATTTTATACGATTTAGCTCTCTGAGCACAACTATACTGAGTTAGCCATCCATTACTATGTTAGATCCTCAACCTACACCTAGGAGGAGCGGTATTCTGTACGTCACACCACCAACCAAAGTTGCAAATGCCATCTCGAAGATCGTTATGAAGATCGCCTTCTTCCACCCGAACTCCTTTACACATGCAGCCACGATGGCGATGCAAGGTATGTACAACATAACGACCAGCGTGTAGGTTATCATCTGCACTAGGGTTAGGGCAGCTCCGAAGTCGGTCGTCCCAAGTAAGGTTGCGAGCATCATCAAGGTTAGCTCCTTCCTCAATATCCCAAAGAGGAGGGTTATACCAGCCTCACTCCTCAAACCAAGCCACCAAACGGTTACAGGGCTCAGGGCCAGCTGGATCGGCTCGAGAAGACCGAGAACCTCAACAGACTTTATCGTCAAGCTTCCAACGATCATTAGGGGGAAGGCTATCTTCAAGTACTCCTCAAGCCTGAACCATGTCTGCTTGAGGACCGTCCCAATATGAGGCATCCTATACTCATGCATCTCCATGATTAACGCGGTCGGCTCACCGGGGAGAGCCTTGAAGGCAATTCTCCCAAGGATGAATATTATAGCCAAGTTGATGGCGTAGAGGGTTAGGGCCCACCCCATACCGACGAACCTACCGACTAAGCCTAGGACTATCACAGTCGTTGCCGCACATGGAACCAATGTAACGACAAAGGCTGCTAGGAGCCTCTCACGTTCCGTCTCCATTATTCTGCAGCCCAGACACGCTGGGACGTTACATCCATAGGCCAGCATTATCGGGATGAAGGCCTTGCCATGTAATCCAATCTTATGCATTATCAAGTCCATCAGGAAGGCTATCCCACTTAAGTATCCGGAATCTTCAAGTATGTAGAGGATCAGGTAGAAGGGCAGGATGTATGGGAGGGCCATGGTCACACCGGCTATGATCCCCTCAACAACCCCGCCCCTCCCACCTCAGGAGCCTACTTTGATGGACGTTATGATTCCTGAATTCCCATCATTCAGTGAGGTTAAGGGAACTTCCATCTCATTTGACCTCTAACCAGATAACCTAGCTGGCGGTTGATACGAGTAACCAGACATCTTCCATTTATTCCAGTTAAAGGACTTCCTCAAGTTAAACATTTTCCATTCTTTGGGCAGTACTTCTTCATGTGTCTCTCAATTATGTTGAAGATTGCATCCATCGTCTCTTGGTTTATTGAGTATACCCGCTCCCTCCACCTCCTCTCAACAAAGACAAACCTGCACCTAACAAGGGGTTTAAGGTTGTGGGAGATCATGCTCTGATCTTGGTTCAGAGCCTTAGATATCTGGGTTACATTCTTTGAACCCTCCCTCCGCAACAACTCCAAGATAGCCAGACGGGTAGGATTCGATAGGGTGGAGAAGAACAGGTAACACGACTTACTCAAACCCTTCTTCAACGAAGATCACCTCTTCAGCCAGATCGACATCACTAGTATGCCTCATTTTTCATATGATTCATTCTTCATACAAGTTATAAACCTTCTGGATCAACCTAACATGGCTAAACTTGTATTACAGATGTGGCGAGAAGAGATTTAACTATGGCACCGATATTAGATGACGATGGAGGGGGAAGGCTTCGATCCAACAGTTCCAACCACCTCTACGGCACATGTACGGGTTAATGCCCGGAACCTTGGATAAGTGGAGACGTGAGGGACTGCCTGAGTGGGTTAGAAACTTCGAGTATTACGTTAAGAGGGTTAAGGAGATACTTGAGACCCCATAATGAGCAACCGGTCGTCCACTCAGCTTATATATTGCACTGAGCCAGGTTCACGCTGTATATGCACTCACTGCATCCCGGTTTATTCGAGTAACAATCGG
>CAZCOP010000135.1:0-2484 GCA_964499825.1 uncultured Candidatus Bathyarchaeia archaeon | reverse complement strand
CAGGCCTGTACGCTACCTGGCTCCGCGATCCCCCGTCCCGTGGGTTCTCTACGTTACGGCGGCCCTTCTATGGTTCACTCTTCATCTCTCTTTATCGTTTGATTTATGTTTCCCGGGGTTTTATAAGTTTTTAATACGTGGTGTGTTATGTTATTCTTTGGTTTGGCGGTTGTTGTTATGTCTGGTGAGCCTTCTGATTTGAGGTTGATCGAGTCTCAGTTGAAGGGTAAGACCTTACTCGTCTATTGGTTTATGTTGAGGTCTCCTGGTTCCTCCTTTGGGGTTCGTGAGATACAGCGTAGTCTCGGGTTCTCGAGTCCCAGCGTAGCCGCCCATCACCTTGATAAGCTCGTCTCTTTGGGGCTTGTAGATAAGACTATGAGGGGTGAGTACATCTTGAGGAGGGAGGTTAAGGTTGGGGTCTTAAGGTTCTTCACCAGGTTTGGACGTTTCCTGATCCCGAGATACCTCTTCTACTCAGTCTGGTTCACAACTATGCTCGTTGTTTATTTGGTTCTGTACGGGCATAGCGGGAGCATACACAACGTGATGGCCATAATATTCGGCGGTCTGGCCTGTTTAATCTTGTGGTATGAGACCTTAAGGCTTTGGAGGGAGAAGCCAATCTGACGATAAACTTTTAAAATAGTTGGTTTGATCACATAACCAAACGTTTGATGGAAGTTGATTATGATGAAGCTTGCCATACAAGAGAATCTTGTCCCGGGTGGAACGGTAACCGAGAGGATCCATAACATCGAGAGGTACGGCTTCGACGGGGTTGAGGTTTGGGGTAAGGGCATAATACAGGAGCTGGAGGAATTGAAGTCCGCCCTATCCACATCCAAGGTGAAGTTCTCAACGGTCTGCGGCATCCCCGGAGACCTCCTAAGCGCCGATAGGAGGGATAGGGAACTCGCGATCGATGGCGTAAAGGAACGCCTGAAGATATGCGCCGAGCTTGGCGGCGTAGGCGTCATAACGGTTCCAACCTTCGGGGGACCGAAGATCCCTGACCTATACCCATGGCTCCCAAACGTGACGGAGATAGAGAGGAGGCTCCTCATAGAAGAGTTCAAGATGCTTGGGGATTACGCCGACGATGTTGGAGCCTATGTAATACTCGAGCCGATAAATAGGTATGAGACCCACTTCATAAATAGGCTCAAGCAAGCTGTTGAGGTCTGCAAGGCTGTTGGGAGGGAGCACGTCAAGATAATGGCAGACTTCTTCCACATGAATATAGAGGAAGCCGACATAGTGTCAAGCCTCAAGGAGGCGGCTGACTACATAGTCCACATCCACTTGGCCGATAGCAACCGTGAACTCCCGGGTTATGGACATACCGACTTTAAGGGACCTTTCGAGGTCTTGAAGAGGTCAGGCTACAAATACTTCATGGCTTTAGAGTGTAGGGCTCCAAAGGATCCGGAGGCTGAACTTCCCAGATGCGTGGAATACTTAAGGAGTTTGATGTAGCCATACGTTGGTGAAGTGCAGTATGGTCGATAAAGTTCGCATTGGATTTGTCGGTTGTGGCGGTATAGCCAAGCAGCACCTGAAGGGTTTGGTCAAGAACCCCCACGTCGAGCTTGTATCCTTCTGCGATATAGATATGGAGCGGGCTGAGATTATGGCTGAGAAGTACGGGTCGGAGAACTCTTTAACCTTCAACGATGCCGAGGAGATGTTCGACTCCGTTCATCTCGACGCCGCATACTTCTGCATACCACCCTACGCCCACGGGGTTGAGATGGAGGCTGTGAAGCGTGATATACCCTTCTTCGTAGAGAAGCCCGTCAGCTTATATCTAGACCAAGCTGAGAGGATAATGCGGGCTGTGGAGGAGAGGAAGCTCCTCACCAGCGTCGGCTACATGAACCGTTATAGACGTGGTGTGCAACTTGTGCGTGAGGTTATGAGGGAGGATCCACCGATCCTCATCCTCGGAGGGTGGATAGGACGCCCACCGCCACCGGAGGCTCCAATCTCCAAGTGGTGGATACGGAAGGAGAAGAGCGGTGGGCAGTTCCATGAGCAGGTAACCCACACGGTCGACCTAGTCCGTTTCATCTGCGGCGAGATAAGCGAGGTTCAAGCCTACCCTGCCAGGGGCTTCAATAGGGGTATGCCTCCAACCTACAACATAGAGGATGCAAGCGTCGTTAACCTGAAGCTGGAGAATGGGGCCATCGGGAACTTGTGGGCTTCATGTTCATCCTGGGGAGGAGGCGGAGGGGTAAGCCTCAGTATATACAGCAACAGGACGACCGCCCTCTTCAAGGGCTGGGACCACTCGCTACGTCTACTAAGAGCAGGGGAGGAGCCGGAGGATATCCCCGGAGAACCCAACATATTCGAGATAGAGGATGAAGCCTTCATAGAGGCCGTTAGAGAGGGCGACCCATCAAGGATTATGTGCCAATACGCCGATGGGGTTGAAACCTTGAGGGTTACCCTAGCCGCGAACCTATCCATGGAGAC
>CAZCOP010000134.1:0-2515 GCA_964499825.1 uncultured Candidatus Bathyarchaeia archaeon | reverse complement strand
CCAAGTACTGGCGGCACTCAGCCTCATACATCCGGTAGAAGGTTGAACGCGCCAATCCACGCTCTATCGATGCCTTGTTAAAGATCAGGGCGTCCTCCATGTTATAACCCTCGTAGGATAGGACTGCCACCACGCAATTCTGCCCGGAAGGACGGAGCTTATAACCCATTAAATACATGGGCTTCGTCTCAACCAACGGAACCTGCGGGTAGTGTAGTATGTGCGCTCTCGAACTCACCCCGAGGTGGAAGTTCAAGGCGTATATCCCGAGGGCCTGCTTCGACATGGCCGCCTCGTAGGAATTCCTAGGTGACTGATTATGCTCCGGATATGGTATAAGGGAGGCGCATATACCCAGAATGGTGTATGGCGCTATCTCGAGGTGTGTATGTTCGGGCGTTACATCCTCAGGTCTCAGGGCTATGTAGGCGTTCTCCTCCTCTTCAGCGTCTAGGTATTCGATTATCCCGTTCCTGACAAGTTCTTCCCACGTCCACTCACCGGAGCGGAGGCGCTCTATATGCTCCTTCCTTATCTTCGGTTTACCATTCTCAACTATTATGAGGGGCCTCCTAACCCTGCCAGCATCACAATTGACGTATACCTCACCCCTCATGCCATGTGTCTCAGAGAGATATGCGACGTTGATCTCTGAGGAGATGTCACCCCTCCTCCTGGCGCATCTCAACTTGTCGACGAGCTCCTGCGGCGATGTTGTATAACCGATGAGGCTTCCATCAACGAAGACCTTAGCTCCTAAGAGCCTGACGGACCTCGATGCCTCCGTGTATGGTATGACCCCCATCCGGTAGAGGAGCCTCTTCACACCTTCACGGTCCACCCCAACCGAGGTGTAGGCTGCGAGGGCTAAGTTCTTAACCAACCCACAATTTGAACCCTCAGGAGTCTCGTTCGGGCATAGCCTACCCCAATGGGTTGGATGTAGATCCCTAGCCTCAAAGTTCGGCTGGCTTCTGCTTAGGGGTGACTGGAGCCTCCTGAGGTGGCTTAGGGTGGATATCCTATTCGTCCTATCTAGGAGCTGGGTTATGCCCACGCGGCCCCTACCCCAGTTACCTGTCGCCAACGAGTGCTGTAGCTTCTCGGTTATTATGCCCGGCCTCACCGCCACCGATATCCCAAGTGTCCTCTTCTTCAAGCCCATCCTCTCGAGCTGATACTTTATGTCACGGCATAGGTTTCTGAAGGCAACCCTGAAGAGGTCTGCGAGTAGAGGCCCAGCAAGCTTTAGGCGTTTATTCTTAAAGTGATCTTTATCATCGGGCTTCCTCATGCCAAGCTTCAGCTCTATAACCCTACACGCCATCTCCCCTAGGAAGTAGGCCTTCTCCATACGCTTATCAGGGGTCCTACCTATATGGGGTAGGAGGTTCCTATCCAGTAGGCTGCTGGCCTTCTGGATGCGGTACTCCCTAATCTGTCCATGGGCCACGCGGTTCCCGATGTACAGAATCGCCTCCTCCACAGTCTCTATCCTACCGGCAGCTTCGAAGGACTGCTCGAGTTGCTCCTGTATTCTCGGTTCCGGTGAGACCGCCTCGGCTATATCCCTATCAGACTCCAAACCTAGAGCCCTCATCAAGACGACGAAGGGTATCTCAGCCGGAACACCCGGCATCGAAACGTACATCGCCCCGCTCGACTTCATCCGTAGCTCTATCCTAGCTCTGAAGCCCACGGTTGTAGAGAAGACTTTGGCCACGTAGACAGGTTTGGCGCCCCTAGTGTCGATGTCGACGAGTATTCGATTAGGAGCCAGATCCTCTAAGGCCACTATGACCCGCTCGGAACCGTTTATTATGAAGTATCCACCTGGATCCTCGGGATCCTCGCCTTGCTTGATGAGTTCCTCCCTTGAGAGGTTTGAGAGTAAACAGTACCTGGACTTAAGCATGGTTGGTATATCTCCTATATAGACGAGTTCTCTATCAACCTCCTCCCCATCGACGATTGTTGTCATCTCCAGGGAGAGAGGCATAGCATAGGTTAGGTTCCTCAACCTAGCCTCCATCGGGTATATTATATGGTGAGTGCCATCAACCTCAGTTATGTATGGATCACGGATAACCTCGTTATGCTCAACCTCACGGACTATCTCAATACGGCCGAACTTAACCTTGTAGGGTCCCTCCGGAATCTCTATAGGTATCTCTCCAACCTCGTCAACGATCTCTTGGAGGCCATGTTCAATGAAATCGTTATAGGAGTCGAGGTGCTGCCTGACCAATCCCTTCTCGTCGAAGAATGCTTTTAAGAGGATGAAGGCATCTTCTGAGCCATACAAACTTTAAAAACCCCCTCCATACCCTCCACTAATTAACATACATACACTACTAGGTGATGATCCCTTCATTTGGCTCCCCATCTTGGAAGGTATCTTCCTCATACATCCTAAGATGGAGTTCTCAGATAACTTCAACACCTCGTGAAGCTGAAAGTTTAAAGAATAAACGACATTAATAAACTTTGCCTTTTTGGTAAAGGCTCAAACCGA
>CAZCOP010000133.1:0-2538 GCA_964499825.1 uncultured Candidatus Bathyarchaeia archaeon | reverse complement strand
TCGAGGATAAGCCTCTATTTACAGCCAAAGATTATATAAAATATGAGGCCAGACGTAGGGGTGTGAGTGAGTCCTTTTTTAATGTACCCAGTCGCTTGATCCTCGTTTACCAAAGGCTTGGCTTCGATTATCTAAGGAGGGCTTTAGATGGGGAGGATAAGGAATGGCTTTATAAAGACAGACCTGTTTTCGTAGGAAAGTTGAACGACAAGAGAATAGGCGTGTTCAGACCATGGGTTGGAGCATCCGGAGCTGCAGCCATGCTTGAGGAGTTAATAGCCTGTGGCGCAAGGAAGATAATCGAGGTGGGGGTTGCCGGAGGCTTACAGCCTTCATTAGAGGTAGGAGGCATCATTGTGGTTACAGATGCCTTCCCTGACGAGGGGACATCACGCCACTACTTCCCTTCTGAAACGAGATTTGGATCTTCAACAAGCCTTAGGGAATTATTCATTCAAGAGCTTAAACTTAAGGGATTAAAGTTCTCAGTTGGGCCTGTCTGGTCTACGGATGGCTTCTATCGGGAAACAAGGGGTAAACTCCTCAAGTTTCGCCAACGAGGAGCTCTCGCAGTAAATGGTGAAACGTCAGCCCTATTTGCAGTAGCGAAATATCATGGAGTTAACATCGCATCTGCTCAAGTAATATCGGACATCTTAATGGAAGATGGTTGGCTATGCGCCTTCGGAGACAAGAAGGTCTCTGACTCTTTAAAAACGCTACTGAACGTAGCTGTTCAAGTACTTAAAAACGTGACGGTTTAACGTGACATGCTATGCTCTATATAAGAAAGATGGCATATTATGCACGTAATCCATGAAAAATCCTTTTTAATTTGTTACATTTTTAGAGAAGGAAGAGATTTAAAGTTTAACTTTCATAAATAAATTTTGCATAAAACTTCCGGTTAGTTTTAGAGTTCCTCAGCCATCTCCAGCCACTCAGCGCCGACGAGTCCGTTCTCGACGGCGTTCCTCAAGACCTCGATCATATCAACCTTTGTGAAGGGCTTCCAGCCCTTCCACTTAGTCGGTCCGTTCCTCTCGTAGCCCTCAAGGACCATTGGTCTCCGGTTCAGAAGCTCCGCTACTGTGGATAGTCTCTTACCAAGCGCATCTGCCTTCTTGTAGACCTCGCTCAGCAGGTCTAGGTACCTGTAGTCCCTGACTACATGATGGTCCAGTATGAAAAGTTCGGTATTTGTCTCCTCCATTATCCTGACTATGTTTATTATCGACCTCGCGAGGTTGTAATATGCCATTATGTACCCTAGCAGGTAGGTTGGGGGTCCATCTAGGATTAGGATGTCCGGGTTAGCTCCTATTATGGCGTCCGTTGTCTCCTTTAGGACCGGGCCGTCTACATCTGAGGTGTGCAGTAGGCTCTTATCCCCATCCTCGATCTTAACCATAACTATGTAACCCAGGTTTGTCCCCTCGGTTCCATGCCATACCGGTCTTGAGAACGATATCACGGTTGAGCCGAACCTGAAGGTTTCACCGTCAGCGATCTTTATGTCGGCATCCAAACCGTCAAGGAGGTTCCTAGCCCTCCCCATCTGAGACCTGTTTATGTTATTCTTTGGATCCTTGACTAGGAGGATCTTACCCTCATATAGGCTCCGGTCTGGTATGTGGTGGTCGTAGTGGTAGTGTGTTAGGATTATAATGTCGGAACTCGAGCAAGCCTCCCTTATGGCCTCCTCGTAGAACCGCCTCAACCTGGCCTTCTCAGCTCCCGTCAAGGGGAAGGAGCCAGTCTCAGACGCTATCCCCGGGTCTACTACGATCGTGCAGTCCCCGGTCTTAACTCTCACACAACTCGACTTAACGCCGAGGGAGTCGAAGGCTACATAATCAACCATCATTATTTATCATTAAGGTTGATTTGAAGAAAAAGTTTTGGGAGAGCCTTGATGCCATCCGGATATTCTATCCGTGGCTCTTCGACTTCGAGCTCAATCTATCCATCAGCCTATTGTAGGCTTCCCTATCTATCGGAAACTTCACAGCTCTCCCCTCGAAGGATGAGAGTATCATGGCATTAACGATCTCGAGTGAGACCCTTCCCTCTTCACCTGGAACCATCGGCTCCCTATCCTCCAGTATAGCCTTGGCGAAGTCTCCTATAACCGCGGTATGGCCAGGCCCCCTCCTATCACCCTCAACCTCAACCCACTTGAAACTTGGACGTGTCCAGACCTCCCCTTCCGTTATATATTCCCTAACAGTCCTCTCTAGGATCATCCTCCTTACACCATCTCCATCTATGATTAACTTGCCCCTATCCCCGCTTATCTCAAGTCTAATCTTTGATGGAATGTCTATCGAGCTAGCCTGGATCACCCCGTAGGCCCCATTCTCGAATAGAACCATCGAGTTGACCATATCCTCAACCTCAATATTATGGAGCACCGTATCAACCCATGCCTGGAGCTTGGAGGGTTTACCCACCAGCCACTGGAGGAGGTCTAGGTGGTGTATGGCTTGGTTTATCAGGACCCCTCCTCCCTCGGTTGCCCATTTACCCCTCCACGGG
>CAZCOP010000132.1:0-2546 GCA_964499825.1 uncultured Candidatus Bathyarchaeia archaeon | reverse complement strand
TCACCCGTGGATCCGGAGACGAAGGAGGTCCTAGACGACACGAGGATAAGGGCCCACGGGGAATCCACGATAAAGGAGCTATCCGAGAGGGGAGCGAAGGTTGTGGTGTTGGCCCACCAGGGTAGGCCTGGAGAGCCAGACTTCATACCTCTAAAGCAGCACGCCGAGATACTGAGCCGCATACTGGAGAGGCCCGTAAAGTACGTCCCAGACCTGTACGGAGAGGAGGCTAGGAGGGCCATAACCGAACTAAAGGAGGGGGAGATACTCGTCCTGGAGAATACGAGGACCTACCCGAAGGAGAGGAAGAAGGGAACACCTGAAGAGCACGCCAGATCCGAGTTCGTGAGGACACTAGCAACCCTGGCTGACGTATTCGTCAACGACGCCTTCGCAGCGGCCCACAGAGCCCACGCCTCAATAGTCGGCTTCACAGCGGTTCTGCCGAGCGCGGCTGGGAGGATAATGGAGAGGGAGCTGAAGGCCCTGAGCAGGGTCTTGGAGTCACCTGAGAAGCCCTGCATCTTCATCCTCGGAGGGGCGAAGGCCGACGACTCACTGAAGATATCTAGGTACGTCCTAAAGAACGACATAGCTGACTACGTGTTGACGAGTGGGATAACTGGGCACCTCTTCCTAGCGGCGATGGGAGTCGACCTTGGAAAGCCCAACATGGAGCTACTGGAGAGGCAGGGGATCCTAGACCTCATACCTGGGATAAGGGAGCTTATGTCAACCTACCCAGGTAGGGTGAAGGTTCCAGTTGACGTCGCAATAGAGTTTGAGGGCGGGAGAAGAGAAATACCTGTGTCGAACCTGCCGACTGAACACCCGATCTATGACATCGGAGCCAAGACGATAGAGGAGTACAGCAGGCTCATAGGTGAGGCCAAGTCGATAGTTTTAAGTGGGCCTCCAGGGGTCTACGAGAGGGATGAGTTCTCCAAGGGGACGAGGATGATACTTGAGGCCGTAGCGTCCTCGAAGGCCTTCTCCCTAGCCGGCGGAGGGCACACGGTGGCCGCGATAGAGAAGTTCGGCCTCTCAAGGGGGATATCATACATAAGCACGGCTGGTGGGGCCCTAATAGAGTTTTTGATGGGCGGGAGGCTTCCAGGGGTAGCAGCCTTGGAGGAGGCCTACTCCAGGATCAAGAGGGAGAAGTAGCAGCCGACAAAGCTTCATATGGCTTCGTCAACCGAACTTTTTATATACAGCTCGAAGGCTTGAGGGCTGAGGAGCTTCCTCACCTCCTGGAGGACACCGTTAAGACCCTGATGTAGTCAGCCGTATCGGCGCAGCTGTCAGTAGCCTGCTCCATCGAGTCAGCCAGATCCCTAAGTATCAACAGAACCGCAGGGTTTATCTTAACCCCATACTCGAGCAGGAGGGACTTGATCCTCAAGTAGTCGCTGTCGACCTCCCTCTCCGCATCCTCAACCGTTAGGGATATAGCCCTAGCCTCAGATGGGTTTCCAGTCAGCTTTCCAAGGCTCTCCCTCAACCTCGATGCACACTTCACCATGTTAGAGGACATGGTGTGGTAGGCCTCCCAGAGTTCATCCGGGACCTTATAGTCTATCAGGACGAGTATGTTCCTAGCTGAGTCCTTAACGTGGTCGGCCATGACGTCAAGCCTCTTCACTAGGTGCATTATGTCCTCCCTATCCCTAGGCGGGAGGCTTCCCCTTGTTAACTCCTCGAAGACCCTTCTCCTCAGGTCATCTATCTCCTCCTCAACCCTGGAAAGCCTCTCGATGTTCCTCCTGGCTGATTCTCCATCACCCTCAGAGACCGCCCTAACAGTCTTCTCAAGGTCGTTGACAGTATCTAGGGCGAGGGTTATCTGCCTGTAAGCTATATCGAGGATCTTATTCTTACGCCTCCTCTCGAACCACCGCTCCATCTCTAAAGGCTCCTAACAATCTATCGCGAGATTTAATTATTTAAATATTAGTGGAGCCCGTCAATTCCGGCTACTCTATCGAGATGGCTCTCTCCAACCCCTCGGGCGGGTAGGGATATAACAGAACACGCTCAGGCGGGAAGGTTAGTGTAACCCTACTCCCAACTCTGAAGCCCGACCCAACCGATAGGGATGGGAGTTTAACAGCCACCAGGATCCCGTTATCGGCTTCAACTTCGTATCTTACCATGCTCCCGAGGAAGGCCTCGCTTCTAACTCTGCCGCTCCACGAGGCCCCACATCCGTCGGTTAACCCCCTAAACCCGGAGTCTACCTCACCAGTTCCCTCCATAACTACAAACTCCGGTCTGATGGCGGCCACAACCCTGCCGCCGTCTAACGCATCCATAGAGCCTAGGAGGCTGGATCTGACGCTATAGATCGATTCGCCGTTAACCCTAACCTCAACCTCCCCACCGGATGAACCTGCGATCTCACCGACCATGAAGTTTGCCTCCCCAACGAAGTTCGCCGTGAAGAGCCTCTTGGGGTTCAGGTACAGGTTTTCGGGGGTTCCAACCTCAACTATCCTCCCAGCCCTCATGACGGCTATCCTATCGGAGATCGCCATAGCCTCCTC
>CAZCOP010000131.1:0-2721 GCA_964499825.1 uncultured Candidatus Bathyarchaeia archaeon | reverse complement strand
TCAAGTCTACTACGTCTAATATATCCCGGGCGGTTCCGTCTCCACCGCAGAAGACGAGTATTTCTACACCAAGTTTCAGCATCTCCTCCGCAGTCTCTCTCGTATCTTCAGCTGAGGTCTCCCCCTTGGGCTCACCGATTACCTCAAGGTTGAAGCCTAAACCCCGCGCTTCATCCTCACCCATCAACCCGGCTCCGACTGAAAGGCTGACAACATCCTTGACTGGTTTTAGGTGGGAGAGGAAGGATCTAGCCTTGAGTGGAGCTACGGGTTTAGCCCCTAGGGCTATCGCCTTCTTTAACGTTTCCTTCCCATCTGTTCCCTTCAGACCGACGGCTCCACCCATCCCAGCTATCGGGTTTACTATGAAGCCCATCCTCTTCATGTTAAGGTTCATCTTCCATCCTTCATCCGGTTGGTGGGTCAGCATATCCTTGGGATGGGATCCCCCATCGGGGTTGTTATGATCCTCCTCCCCCCAACTATAGTCTCTAGAACCACCTCCTTGAACTCATCCGTTGCCTCCCCTATTATCTGGGCGTCTTCACCTTCCCTAGTCCTTCTCAGCTCTCTCAAGACCTCCTCAGCCTTTTCGGGTATTACCCCTATAATGATCTTGCCCTCATTCCCTATGTCGAGAGGGTCTATACCCAGCATCTCACATGCAGCCTTAACATCCTCCCTTATCGGTATATCCTCCTCGTGTATTAGTATGCCAACCCCAGACTTCTCGCTCCACTCATTTAGGGCGTTCGATAGTCCTCCCCTCGTTGGATCCTTCATGGAGACTATTCCACCAACCCTCAATATCCGATTTACCATCTTATTTAGGGGCCTCACATCGGATACTATCTGGCTTCCAAACCCGTATCCCTCCCTTGACGATAGTATCGCCATTCCATGGTCTCCGATGGTTCCGGAGAGTATTATCTTATCTCCAGGCTTCAGGTTTGAGTCTAGTATCCAACGTTTTTTGAATTCCCTATACCTCCTCACGACCTCAATGTTGTGTTCAAGCTCCTTTGTCCGCCTTCCTATACCCGAGGTGTTTATTACGCATCCGCCTAGAGAGCCCTTCTCAACAACCTTCGTGTCACCAGTGATTACCTTAACTCCGGCCTCCTCACATGTGTCCCTCACACTCTCCAGTATCCTCTTCAGATCCCTTATGGGGAAGCCTTCCTCAAGTATGAGCCCCATCGAGAGGGCTATAGGCTCCGCCCCCATAACTGCTATATCGTTGACCGTCCCTGCGACCGCCAGCCTTCCTATATCACCTCCAGGGAAGAAGAGGGGTTTGACTGCGTGCGAATCGGATTTTAAGACTACATCGCCTACCACCGATGCGTCATCTAGAGCTTCAAGTGGAACCTCAACCCCGCTTCCACCCAGATACCTAATTATGTAATTCTTGATAAGTTCATGCATTATGGCTCCGCCGGCTCCATGAGCCATCGTTATCCGGTCCATACCGGCTATGTTCAACCTAATCGCCTCTAATCTCTGTATTGATGGATGAAGCCTCCAAGTATCTATCACATCCTAGGCAAAAAAGGTTCCGTCGGGTCGAGTAACCTTTTAATATCCTTCGGGGGTAGTGTATGTAAAAGCGGTTGGGGTTAAGCGATGTCGTCTACGAAGAAGCCTCAACTTATGGAATGCACAGTCTCATACGACGCCTTTGGACCCGAGAAGGTTCTCATCGTTAAGGAGCCAAGCATAGGTCTAACAGGGTTCCTAGTTATCGATAACACAGCCCCAGGTCCGGGTAAGGGCGGGTTGAGGATGTCCCCTGACGTAAACCTCAGGGAGGTAGCCCGCTTAGCCAGGATAATGACTTGGAAGTGCGCCATAGCGGGCGTCAGGGAGGGATTACCCTTCGGAGGGGCCAAGTCCGGGATAATCGCGGACCCCAAGAAGATAACGCCGCAACATAAGAAGCTCCTGATTAAAGGCTTCGCAGAGGCCATCAGACCCTTCTGTCCCCAATACTACATCAGCGCACCCGATATGGGGACGAACTCCTCCGATATGGACACCTTCGTTAAGGCTATTGGGAACAGGAACGCCGCGACCGGGAAGACTAGGGCCCTGGGTGGGATAGAGGAGAGGCAGGGTGCGACGGCGCGGGGTCTGTGGTATACGATACGTTACACACTCAGCTATTATGGTATAGACCCTAATGAGTGTACGGCTGTGCTCATGGGCTTTGGGAAGGTTGGTAAGCCCCTCGCTCGGGTTCTCTTCGAGAGGGGTATAAAGGTTCTGGCGGTGACGGACAGTCAGGGTGGGGTCTACGATGAGAAGGGGCTCGACGTATACGATCTCATAAAGGTTAAGGAGAATGGGGGCTCAGTCGTCGACTACTTGAGGAAGTTTAAGGATGAACACCCGAACGCGAAGCCCATAACCAATAAGGAGATGTTCATGTTAAAGAAGAGAGGCAAAGATGAGAAGAGGATCCTGATACCAGCGGCGATCGGCGGAGTCTATGATGAATATATGGCGAAGGAGATAGTTGCAGACCTAATCTTTGAGGCTGCGAACGACCCGGCGAAGACCCCCGAGACCTACCAGGTCTTCCATAAACGTGGGATAATTAACGTGAACGACTTCGTAGCCAATAAAGGTGGGGTTGTAGTCAGCTACGCCGAACTGAATAAGCTACTTCAACCAGAAACCCTCTTGATAGAGTCGGTTGAGAGGGTCCTCGAGAGGATA
>CAZCOP010000130.1:0-2870 GCA_964499825.1 uncultured Candidatus Bathyarchaeia archaeon | reverse complement strand
CGGGTCTATCCATCTCCTCCCTGAGCTCCCTTATCTCCCTATAGCACACGATCACGTCCTCCCTGGATATTTCGGTCTCTATGCCCATCTCGGGTGGGAGTTGACTCCTCACCGTAGCTGAGAAGCCCGTTGCATCTATGACCACCCTCCCTTCAAGCCTCGCTTTACCACCCCTCTTCGCATCCTTGGTTATAACTCCCCTAACCCAGCCTCCCTCGATTATGGGCTTCAAAGCCCTAGTTGAGTCTCGTAACTCTGCCCCTGAATCTTCAGCGTACTTTAGGAGCCTCTGCCCGAAGAGGTGACGGTTTATCATGAAGCCGTATATGCCTTCACCCCTAACCTTGAATACAGTCTTGAGGTCAGGTGAGTATATTTCTATTCCCTCTATTCTCCGTTCGAGTTCGTCTCCCCTTGGGTATGGAAGCCTCAACTCATCGAAGTGATGTTTACCTATAGCATCTCCGCAAACTTTATCCCCTATAGACCTCCTATCCTTCAAGTCGATAAGGCAGACCTTAAGCCCAGCTGAGGCTGCAAACCTAGCCGCCGTACAGCCGGCCGTTCCCGCACCGACAACTATCAGATCAAAGCTTCCCAAGTCCGCTCTCCCTTCGAGGTTGATCACAGCCACTATTACCCGGTAAATTCCTTATAAATCTCATCCAAAACTCCACCATACAGTGGTCATCCCGGGGTTTCAAGGGTGATGGAGAAAGTTAAATAAACACCGTAGCATAGAAGAGATTCTTGGTGTTATCATTATGGGCTTCTCGGTTAAATGGTTGGGCCATGCAAGCTTCATGGTAAGGGCTGAAGGCAAGGTCATCTACATAGACCCCTATGAGGGAAGCTACGATGAGAAGGCCGATATAATACTCGTAACCCACTCGCACTTCGACCACTGTGACACATCGAAGATAAGGAGGGCTAGAAAGGAGGACACCATTATAATCGCCCCTGAGGACTGCGTCCGAAAGATCGGTGGGGATGTGAGAACCCTCCACCCCGGGGAGAAGATGACTATAGACGGCATAACCATCGAGGCCGTGGAGGCCTACAATTACAAGAGGTTCAGGTCGCCTGGGAAACCGTTCCACCCGAAGGGTTTGGGGGTCGGATACCTCCTGACGGTTGAGGGTAAGACGATATACCACGCCGGAGATACCGACTTCATACCCGAGATGAGGAGGCTGAAGGGTGTATACCTAGCCCTTCTCCCCACCGGCGGAACCTACACCATGGATAACCCGGAGGCGGCTGAGGCAACCCTAGCGATAAACCCGGAGGTTGTTATACCAATGCACCGTTGGGATACCGACCCAAACGAGTTCAGGAGGAGGGTTGAGGAGGCTTCAGATGTAAAGGTTGTACTCCTCAACCCGGGTGAGGAGTTCACAGTGGAGAGTTAACTAGATAAACCTCCACGCGGCTTAAGAACCGAACAGCCCCTTCATCCTTCAGGTTAGGTTTACCACCCTCCCCTTCTCAACCGACTCCATGACGGCGCAGAGTATCCTGGTCACCTCCAGTCCATCCCTCCCGGTTACAAAGGGTTCCTTATCTTGGGCTATACAGTCCACGAAGTGTGATATCGACTCCTTGGCGAAGCCTATATACCTACCATGTATCGAGACTGGGCCGACGATTATATCAGGGTAGCTCCACCCATCCTTCGTGAACTTCTTGAAGGCCCCATGCTGGGCTGGGTCCACGTAGACGCAGCCATCGGTGAAGACGAACTCAGCCTTGAAGTCCACTATGGTCGGTAGGGTCTCGGGCAGTATCCAACTGTTCTCCATAGTCGCTACAGCCCCATTCTTAAACTGGATCACATACTGGTAGAAGTCAGGGGTTTCAATGCCCATACCCTTAAGAACCCTCATTCCAGCAGTTGCATAGACCCTCTCAGCCTCAGAGTTCAGTATCCACCTGGCGAGATCCGTTGTGTGGCTTCCCAAAAACCATAAGACCGACGACTTTGACGCCCAACTCAGCATCTTCGTCGGGACATATATGGTGTCGCTTAACCTTATGTAGGCGTGAACAGGATCACCGAGCTCCCCGCCATCGGCGGCCTCCTTAGTTAGGGCGAAGGGAGGATTCCACCTATTATGGAAGTCAACCATCAAGGTGACGCCGGCCTTCTCGGCGGCTCTAACCATCTCCTCAGCATCCTCAACGGTAGTTGCCAAAGGCTTCTCGCATAGGATGTGCTTACCGGCCTCGGCGGCTTCTATCACAGGATCCCTATGCAAGAAGTCCGGAGTGACGACCGATACAGCCTCAACTCTAGGATCCCTCAACATCTCACGGTAGTCCAAGTAACCCTTAACCCCATACCGCTCAGCAGTAGCCCTCATCAAGCCCTCCTTTATATCACAGACAGCCACAAGCTCGCCAAAAGGATGCTCAGCGTATACCCTAACGTGGTTCTGGCCGAAGACACCCAAACCTATAACGCCCAAACCAACCTTCCTCAAACCAGGCACCATAATAAAAGAGGAGCGAAATGGTTAAAAGAGTTCCCATAAGCAGTCATCAAATTCTATTCGTATGGTAGCGGGGGGTCGATTTGAACAACTAACCATTAATATATAAGTAAAATTAGACGACCCACCTAATAGAAATGTTCGCGAGCATGTCTTTTAAGGAGCCCTTTCTTTTCTTTCAGAAAATTCTCGAAAAAAGAAATTTTTTCTTTTTCTTCGTTTGTTAAATTCTCTTTTAGCATAGGTAGAATTACATCTATCATAATTTCCTTGTAACAAGGGTCTTCTTGGACGTACCTCATCATCTCCTTAAATGCTTTTTCTATTTTCTTATTGTTTTTTGTTCTATAAATTTTAAGCCATTTCCCTATCTTGCTG
>CAZCOP010000129.1:0-3048 GCA_964499825.1 uncultured Candidatus Bathyarchaeia archaeon | reverse complement strand
GAAATGGGAAGGTTCTACGCTCACTTTATCTCAAGCCATGGATAGAGCTGCTTGAGCTTCTTTATAGCTTCCTCAACCTTCTCCCTTGGATACTCATACGGCGGCAGTTTATCCCTCAAGTAATCGTCGTATGCCTGCATATCGAAGTGTCCATGTCCACAGAGGAGGAATAGTATGGTCCTCTCCTCACCCTTCTCCCTGCACTCGACAGCTGCGTCTATAACAGCCTTTATAGCGTGAGCGGGTTCAGGGGCTGGCAGTATACCCTCGGTCTGGGCGAAGAGCCTAGCGGCCTCGAAGACCTCAACTTGGTTGTAGGCCTTACTCTTCATTATGCCCTCCTCCTTCAAGAGGCAGAGCGTTGGAGCCATCCCATGGTAGCGTAACCCCCCAGCATGTATCGGCGGTGGTATGAACATATGCCCAAGGGTGTGCATCTTCCCCATCGGGGTCATCCTAGCAGCGTCGAAGTGGTCATAGGTGTAGTATCCCCTAGTAACCTTGGGGCACGCTGTTGACTCAACAGCCACGAACTCAACATCCTTAGGGGCCCTACCAGACGCCACATCATAGTAGAAGGGCCAGTACAAACCGGAGAAGCTGCTCCCACCACCTATACAGCCAAAGATAACATCCGGGTAGTCATCAGCAAGCTCCATCTGCCTTCTAGCCTCCAATCCCACAACGGTCTGGTGTAGCAGGACATGGTTCAAGACGCTTCCGAGCGTATACTTCGCATCCTCATGAGTTATTGCGTCCTCAATTGCCTCGCTTATGGCCACACCTAGACTTCCTGGGTTATCTGGATCCTCAGCCAGAACCTTCCTGCCGAACTCCGTCTTATCGCTTGGGCTTGGATAAACATCGGCTCCCCAGACCTCCATCATAACCCTCCGGTAGGGCTTCTGGTAGTAACTCGCCGCAACCATGTAGATTGTGGACTTCATGCCGAAGAGCATACAACTGAAGGCCAGAGCTGAACCCCACTGTCCCGCCCCCGTCTCAGTCGTCAACCTGTTCATCCCCTCCTTCATGTTGTAGTAGGCCTGGGCTACGGCTGTGTTCGGTTTGTGGCTTCCAGGCGGACTGACACCCTCATATTTGTAGTATATCCTAGCCGGGGTCTTCAAGGCCTTCTCGAGCCTAACAGCCCTATAGAGCGGGGTCGGCCTCCAGAGCCTGTATACCTCACGGACCTCCTCGGGTATGTTTATCCACCTCTCACCGCTGACCTCCTGCCTTATACACTCCTTAGCGAATAGGGCCGTCAACTCCTCCGGTTTGACGGGTTCTCTCGTGTTGGGGTTTATCGGTGGGGGCAACGGCTTCGGTAGATCCGGCAGTATATTGTACCACCGTTTCGGTATATCTTCCTCATTTAGGAGGTACTTTACAGGTGACATCTTGAGATCGCCATAGACTTATAGGTTTATTATTGCACATAAATGGCATATTTAAATCTTTCGTGTACAAAAATGTACCTAAAATTAGAATCAACTATCCGTCAAGCCTTCCTAACCAGCTCAGCCCTCTCAATGAGGAGGTGCCCGCTATAATCCTCCCAAACAACCCTAGACTTAACTATCCTAATTTTCTTCCTGAAGTATGGAGCATCCAGAACGAGGGTCTCATACTCACCTCCTTCACCAGCTATGGATAAGCCGTACCTCCTCCCCAACTCTATGAGGTCATCCAGCGTCTCTCGGCTTATCCTCCTACCGAGCCAATCCCTGCTAAGCCCATAAGCGTAGACGCCCGTAATTATAACTTCAAACCCTGAATTTATCAGCTCCTCCATTATCTTGACTTGATCCTCCCCCCAGAGTGGAGCTATAGACTCTAACCCGAGCTCTTCACATACCCTATCTATCCTGCTCTTCTGGTACTCTGATGCTATAGCTCCCGAGACCACCCCTTCAACATCCAACTCCATCAGCAGACTCTTAAGGTCTTGGAGTTCCTCCTCCTTGATGCCGCTTGTCTCAGCCTTAACGAGAGGTATGCCAACTGCCTCGGCGAAGAGGTCGGTCAGGCGGATATTTGGGTAGTGGAACATCCAGCTGTCCTCCCTCTGAGGTATCATAGCCACTAGATACTTGACGTTGTAGCCCTCCCTCAAGACCCTATAGAGGGCTAGGGCCGAATCCTTCCCGCCGGTGACAAGGGCTGCGACATCCATCTCGGCCAACTTCACCTGTGAGGGTGAATCCGCTGGGCATGTATTAATCATCTCTTGAATAGCGACTTAGCCCTAGCGTAGAGTTCTTCAACCTCAGCCTTCCATCTTGGGAGGCCATCCGGAGTTGAGGGGTAGTTGTAGTATAACCTCTTAGCCTTACTCAGCAGATTCGCTGCGTGGTAGAGCTTCCTTAACAAACTGAGCTTACCTAGCCCCCTAAACACCCTCCTACCCTTCTCGGTAAAGTTTAGGTGTAGGTCGCCCCCCATGCTCACCTTTAGGAGGTCTTCCTCACTTATCAACCTGTAACCCATACCATAATTCAGATCGTCATCACTCAGGTGTTGAAGGAACATCCTGAACACGTCTAGGCCTGCCTGTTTAGCCCCATAACTCCTCATATACTTAACGTTAACGGGCCATAGCCTCTCGCGGCTGGGTACCCCATCCCCTCCAGTTAGGGCTTCAACAACAGTCTCGGCCGCTATCCTCCCACCTATCATTGATGGACCAATCCCACCTCCATGTATCGGGTTTACCTGGCAAGCTGCATCTCCTATCAAGATTATCCCATTACCAACCATAGAGTCTAGGGGTCTCCTTGTTGGTACGTATCCACCCCCGAGGTGGATTATTGAGGAGCCTTCGAAGAGGGGGCTTGAGAGGATGCTCCCATAAAGTTGGCTTTTAGGGTTCGGGTGCCCATCCCAAAGTGCAACTCCAAGTCCTACGTTCACCTTCCTCCCTCCCTCAGGGAATATCCAGTAATACCCCCCAGGCGCAGCCTTCAGGTTTAGGTATATCCTACAATATCCGGGTCTATCCATCTCCTCCCTGAGCTCCCTTATCTCCCTATAGCACACGATCAC
>CAZCOP010000128.1:0-3083 GCA_964499825.1 uncultured Candidatus Bathyarchaeia archaeon | reverse complement strand
ATAAGTGAGGTCGCCAAGCTTGCTGAGAGATATCTGAGGTCGAAGTACGGCAAGCGGGAGTAGACCCCTCAGATGACCTTCACCCTCGAGATGCTAATCCTACTCATACTCTTCGGCTTCTCTGTTGGAACTGTTGCGGCTATGACGGGTATAGGGGGAGGGGTCTTCATAGTTCCAGCATTATCCCTAATCTTTGGATTTACATCCCATAACGCCGTTGGGACAAGTCTAGCGGTGATAGTATTCACCTCGCTCACATCAACCATCGCCTACTCCAGGCAGAGGAGAATAGACTACAGGATCGGCTTAGCCCTGGCTACTACGACTATCCCCGGGGCGTTGACAGGTGCCTACCTAACTACGCTCGTCAACGAGAGGCTTCTCGGTGTAATATTCTCGATCTTCCTAATCCTTGTAGCCTTACGCATGCTCCTAAACCTAGAGATGAACATGAACGTATCTCATGATTTTCTCCCCGAGAAGTTCAGCCTTTGGCATCGGAGGATAATCGACTCTGCCGGTGAGAGGTTTGAGTATGAAGTCAACATCCTCCTCGGCTTTACCCTGAGCTTCTTTGGCGGCCTATCCAGCGGTCTACTCGGGATAGGTGGGGGTGCGGTGATGGTCCCGATAATGCACCTAGCGATGGGTATGCCCATTCACATAACTGTTGCAACCTCCATGTTCATCATGGTGTTCACGTCCATATCGGGGGTTCTACAGCACCTCTCCTATGGGAATGTTAACCTTGAGTATGCGGCATGTATAGCTTTGGGTGTGATCTTCGGAACTCAGCTTGGGGCGCATACGGCTAGAAAGGCTCCGAGTAAGAGTCTCAGAAGGCTCTTCGGTGTAATATTGCTCGTGATCAGCTTCAGATTGCTCTTAAAATTCGTGTAAAACGAATTGACGATCCCGATCTGGATGCAGCTCAGCATAAAAAGAAATATATTATCCTTCCTCAATCTACTCTTTGGCTTGGAAGGAAGGAACGGTTTTGAAATATGATGTTGTGATCGTTGGGGCTGGACCCGCCGGGATATTCGCAGCTCTCGAGCTGACCAAGAACACCGAACTGAGCATATTGATGCTTGAGAAGGGTCCAGACCTAGACGAACGCAGGTGCCCGGCGAGTAGGGGTCTGGGATGTGTTAGGTGTAAACCTTGCGTCCTCCTATCAGGCTGGGGGGGAGCTGGAGCCTTCAGCGACGGTAAGTTGACCATGTCAACTTCGGTCGGCGGGTGGCTAAGCGAGTACGTAAGCCGAGAAGAGCTCTCTAAACTCCTAAGCTACGTCGACGGCGTATACGCTAAGTTCGGAGACTCGCAGAGGATATATGGAACTGACATAGACGAGATAGAGAGGATAGAAAGGAAGGCTTCCCTAGCCGGCTTGAAGCTGATAAGGCAGAAGATAAGGCACCTTGGAACTGAGAAGTGCGCCATGGTCCTAAAGAAGATGCGCAGCGAACTCAGTAGGCATGTAGATATACGTACAAGAACCGAGGTGAAGAGTCTAATCGTTAAGGATAACATCGTCAGGGGTGTCCAGACGGTCGACGGTGAGACGGTCCGTGGCAAGTACGTTATAGTTGCTCCCGGCAGGAGTGGAGCTGAGTGGCTCAAGTGTGAGGCTCAATCCCTCGGTCTAAGAACCCTGAACAACCCCGTTGATGTCGGAGTTAGAGTTGAGGTCTTAGCCTCGGTTATGGAGGAGTTAACCAGCATCCTCTACGAGCCGAAGTTCATCTACTACTCAAAGGCCTTCGATGACCAGGTCAGAACGTTCTGCGTCAACCCCTACGGTGAGGTCATAACCGAATCCTACGAGGGTGTGATAACTGTAAACGGTCAGAGCTACGCCGAGAGGAAGACTGAGAACACGAACTTCGCCATCCTCGTGAGCACATCCTTCACGGAGCCCTTCAGGGAGCCTATCGCCTACGGTGAATACCTCGCAAGGCTTACGAACTTGCTGAGTGGTGGGGTTATAATCCAGAGGCTTGGGGACCTGATAGCTGGTAGACGCTCAACCGAGGAGAGAATAAATAGAAGCATAGTCAAACCCACCTTGAGGATGGCCACCCCGGGAGACCTAAGCTTCGTCCTGCCATACCGTTACCTGACCGATATATGTGAGATGTTGGAGGCGTTGGACCGTATAGCCCCGGGTATATACTCGAGGCACACCCTCCTCTACGGCGTGGAGGTGAAGTTTTACTCCTCAAGGCTTGAATTGAGCAACCATCTGGAGACGAAGATACGTAACCTCTTCACAATAGGTGATGGAGCCGGCGTGACTAGGGGTTTAATCCAAGCCAGCGCCAGCGGAGTTATCGCTGCAAGAGAGATCATACGGAGAGAGTTAAAGGGAAAGAGCGCCTAGGGGGTTAGGGGACTGGGGAACATCCTTTTATACCCGTCCTCTCTTCATTTACCGGTGTAGTGCGAGTCTTGAATGTTCCAATTCATGAAGTGGATTACGGCCTTCTAGACCTAGCCTCGGTAGGTATATTAATCATACTGATCTCACTCAACCTAAGCACAAACCCTGAAATCTACTCGGACCTCGCTTCCCTTTTGGGTTACATCTTCATAGAGCCCTCCAGAGTTGATGTTGAGGCGGAGGCGGCGAACGTTCTAGCTGTAACAGTTGAGGCCTTCATGTTTGGCGCCTTATGGATAACCCCATGGTTCCTCCTTCTATTAGCTTTCGGCCTCCTTATTAAGGATGTGAGCCTAACCATACACGAGTCCTCTCTTCTGCTCCTCTCGCTCTCCTTCTGGTACATGTTATCGCTCTACAGTAGCGGCGTGCTCGACCTGTGGAAATTCTCTGCAGACTCTCTGGTGGTTATCTCCCTCTGGCAAGTGCTTAAGGGATTGGGCGATGGGTTGATCGTTAGGAATAGGCTGAAGCCAAGAGCTGGTGACTGGAGGGGAATAGTTAGAGGCATAAGAATAGCCTTGATAGCCCTAATATTTCTGATACCATCAATCTACATAGGCCTATATAGATACACAATCACAACTCTCGGTTCCACCTTCCCACCAGCCGCGGTTAGGATACTCCCAATAATCGA
>CAZCOP010000127.1:0-3126 GCA_964499825.1 uncultured Candidatus Bathyarchaeia archaeon | reverse complement strand
ATGAGGGTTGAAGAGCTATACCGTAACCCTTCACTCCCTTGAGAAAACACCATAGATCGACTCAACAAGCCTGAGGAGCGAACCCCTAACCCTATCGGAACTCGCAACAACGCATAGAATAACGGAGAGAACCAGTATCAGTATAGATGATGAGGTATCCCCGAGGGTTAGGGTGAGGTGCTCGAAGGCCGCATCACCAAGGAAGGCGCCAGCCGAATACCAGACAATCTTCCCAAAAACCTCTATGGCGAGGAGCTTCAAGAATGGGAAACGAGCTGAGCCAGCTAGCAAGACTATAGGAGCATCGGGTAAGGGCGAGACTGCGACAACCAACACAGCTAGATAACCATACTTCCTTATCCAAACAGAGATTAAATCATCCCCGCCGTCATCTCCACACACCCTCCCAGATCCCTTCAAGGCCTCACCAATCCCCAAACCCCAATAATAGGCGGCTGTATCCCCAATCGCACCTCCCAAACCAGCCGAGAAGCCGAGGAGGAGCGGGTTATAAACCCTAGTCAGGGTGAGGAAGACAGGGATGAACATATCCTTCCCAACTATCGTGAGGTGGCTCAGCAGAGAAGCCGAGAAGACCCCTATAAGGCCGTACTCACCAAGGTCAACCCCAGAACCCAATATATGATGGAGGATGAACGCCGAGAGGGCGGCCACAACAGCCAATGCAGATATCACCAAGAGAGGCTTAAACCTCAAACCTGAACCCCTCAAACAACTAATACACCATCAAACATCCAACTGCACCTAAATCTATGAAGGGGCGATATAACCTTTACGTCGACCTCCGCCGGACCCAAACCAAAACTACTTGCGAAGAACCAACTTCGTTATGAGACCCCTAAACTCTAGGGAGAACCTACAACCAACCTCAGAGAGGGCCTCCCGGATATAACCTCCAAGAAAGACTCTCCTAGGCAGACCGTGGAGGGAGGCCAAGAACCTCATCAAAAGGCATGACCTACCCAAACCCACAGGCGAACCTCCACACTCACCATCATGTGAGAACTCGTAGATCCAAGCCTCCCCACCAGTCCTCAAGACCCTCAAACACTCACTGAACAGCTCAGCAGGCCTCCTTATATGGTGGAGCGTCCCGGTACTAACGACCATATCGACTGAGCCATCCCTCAGGGGCATCCTGTGACCGTCAGCCATAACGAGATCGACATAAGCATACCCACCACCATGGATCAGGTTCCTCCTACAAATCCCCACCATAGCACGGGAGATATCCAGACCAACCAGAGATGCAGGCCTCAACCTCATCGCAACATCGAGAAGAAGCCTACCAACTCCACAACCAACCTCAAGGACCACTAGACCACTTAAATCCCTAAACCCAAGCTCACCCAAAACATAACCATAGGAAGGCTCAAGATACCTAGTCGCGACCTTATCATACAGATGGGCCGGCCCACCCGGTATACCCTGAACAAGCCTCTGCAACCAAACGAAGAGCTTATTCAGGAGCCCAAACAAACCTGAACGGCACCCCTTACTCCTATAGGCCCTAACCACACCACCGGTATGCTGATCTGTGGCAGCCGCGAAGAGGTCAGCCTCTTGAAATCGATCCATGTACCCCTAGAGGACGAATCGACTGGATGGTGGACCCTGAACCTGCCAGCCGAGACCCTTGGGGGCTCCTCGAAGCTACCGACCCTCGCGTATCTGTTATGGAGAGCCATTATCGGGAAACCATCGATGAATTGGTATAGGAATATAAGGGTGCACATCCAAGCTTCACCCAAAAACCTAAAGGGGGCTCCAGGGTTATTAGGTTCCCCCCGTGAGGGGGGTTACTCAGCTATATCCGATAGGGTAATCTCCTTAGCCCCTTCATTAACCATCTCACGTATCGCCCTCTCGCTATCCCCAGGGTTCAGATCAACCCCACGTATCGCATCAACGAGCAGGTAGGTCTCGAAGCCATACCTAAGCGCATCCAACACCGTACTCTTCACACAGTAATCGGTCGCCAAACCCCCTATGAATACTCTCCTAACGCCCTTATCCCTCAAGTCTTCGAGGAGATTCGTCCCCTCGAAGCCCGAGTAGGCCTCCCTATTGGGATCTGTGGCCTTCGAGATCACGATAACATCCCCTGGAAGTTTGAGGTCGGGATGGAACTCAGCTCCCACGCTCCCTTGGACGCAGTGAACCGGCCATGTACCGCCGTACTCCCTGAAGGACTTATGGTTTGGAGGGTGCCAATCCCTGGTTGCGTATATGTACGCTCCAGCCTCCCTAAACCTGTGGATATACTCATTCAAGACTGGTACAACCCTATCCCCATCGGGAACTGGGAGGGCTCCTCCGGGACAGAAGTCCCTCTGGACATCCACTATTATCAGGGCGTCATCCTCACCTATCCTCAAACCCAAGCTTAAACCTCCTTTCAGTCTTGTATTGGAAATAGCCGTTAAGTATTAAGGGCTAAAGTGAATTTATAAACCTTCACAGCCACCTACACTGTAGAAGAATCCTTCAACCAGAATCGTAAAGTATTTTAGAGATGTGAGCTTCGCTTATGGTAAAGCCAGAGTTTAGAGTTGAGGCATAACCAGAGATGGACAGCTACCTCCTCCCACTGTTAACCTCCTTCACCCTAGTCTTCATGGCCGAGCTAGGTGACAAGACCCAACTAGCCACGATAATGCTCTCCTCTAGGGCGTCGGGTAGGTTGGTCTTTACCGGAGCAATATTAGCCTTCCTCTTCGTTGATGGGATTAGCGCCCTAGCTGGCGGTGAAATTCTCAGGTCGCTCCCATCCATCTGGGTGGATTTGGCCTCTGGGCTTTCTTCATACTCTTTGGTATTCTATCCCTCCTTAGGGGTGCTGGGAGGGTTAGGGTTGAGGATGGCGGCGTAACCATACTCAAGACTTTCTCCATAGTCTCTATAATGGAGTTGGGTGACAAGACCCAGCTCGCCTCGATAATTCTGGCAGCTGAGCTTGGTTCACCTGTCTCGGTTGTGGCTAGTATGATGCTTGCCTTCGCCTCAATCACGGGTTTAGGAGTCCTCCTCGGGACTAGGCTCTTAAGGTTGATGCCTGAGAGGTACCTAAGGGTAGGCTGTTCCCTCCTCTTCGTATTCTTCGGC
>CAZCOP010000126.1:0-3376 GCA_964499825.1 uncultured Candidatus Bathyarchaeia archaeon | reverse complement strand
ATCCATCACCGAAGAGCCTTAGGCTCCTCCCAACCTTCAGCCTCCTCTTAGCTTCCGGTAGGGCGTCGAAGGCCGCGGTTGTCGGGCAAGTCATGACGCACTGCCCTATCCTAGCGACCATCTGCCTCCTCAAGTCGCTCCTGGTCTGGTTGTATATCTGTATCAGGACGCCGACCCTCCCATCCGGGGTCTCCTCCGGCGACACTGTGCCCTCGATTCCGGCCTCGGCTGGTGAACCTATTATCGAGGATGCGAAGCCCGTTGCCACCCTCGCTGCGGTTAACGCCCACCTTTCATTCTCTGCCGTTACCAGTATCCTCCCAGCCCACATCCTGAAAAGCTCGGCGAAGGCATCCTCAACCTCAACGCCGTTAAGGGTTAGCATCCATCAACAGCCTCCGGAGTATAGCATAAATATGTGAATTTGATACTTAATATTTACCTAGATGTGGATTTCTCAGGTTTGGAGAGTTCCAAGCCACATGGTGGAGTTGGAGAAGATAGAGTATAAGCCTGTATCAATCAGGGACTTACTCGTCGAGATGAAGAACATCTCAGAGTTGATGATAGACCTCGCATACTCTGCGGCTCTCTTCCACAGCCGCGAGCTGGCTGAGGATGTCATAGAACTCGAGAGGCACATCGATACACTGGCATACCGCCTGAACATGAACGTGATGTTGGCGGCTAGGGATATAGAAGAGGCGGAGGCCCTACTGGGAGTCTCCGCGGTCTCATCGGCGGCGGACAAGATATCGGATGCAGCCGCCGACATAGCCAACATAGTCCTCCGCAAGATAGGAATACACCCGATCGTCAGGGAGGCCTTCAAGAGGGTTGAGGAACAATTGATCAGGGTTAGGGTTAAACCGGGGTCACCGCTCTCCGGTAAGACGCTGGCCGAGCTGGAGCTGGCCTCGAAGATAGGCGTAGACGTCATAGCCATACGGAGGGGGGAGAGGTGGATAATCAACCCGAAGGGTAAGGACCTGATCAAGCCCGATGATGTACTGATAGCTAGGGGGACGCTGAACGGAGTTAAGGAGTTGAAGAAGCTCGCTGAGGAAGGCTCGGAGGCTGGTGGATAACTTGACGCAGGAACGCTTCAGGCAGATAATAGACGACCTCGTGAAGTTGAAGGATACATCCGAGCTGATGCTTGACCTTGCATACTCATCAATACTGCTGAACAGCCGCGAACTTGCTGAGGAGGTCCAAGCCTTGGAGGAGTACATGGACAACCTACACACGAGGTTTGAACTCCATGTCCTATCGAGCGGTTTCAAACCGGAGGAGTCAAAGAACTTCCTCGGGTTGATAAGGCTCGGTGTAGTAACTGAGGAGATAGCTGATGCCGCAGCCGAGCTCGCAGAGGTTGTGCTTAGGGAGCTGGAGCCCCATCCGGTTTTGAAGCTGGTCATCAAGGAGGCCGAGGAGACGGTTACGTCAGCTCAAGTTTCGGAGTCATCCCCAGTTAACGGCAAGACCCTAAGGGAGGCGGGGATCCCGGATAAGACCGGAATGTGGATCCTCGTCATAAAGAGGGGTAAGAGCTGGATAAGGCCTAGGCCAGATGTCACTTTGAAGGCTGGTGACGTCCTGATCGCTTCCGGCTACGCCGACGGGGAGGAGGACTTCAAACGCCTAATCTCCGGGGAAGAAGATATTTAAGGTCCTCACCGTTAGGTCTTCTCTGAGGTTTAGGGGTTACCGAGTATGGTTCTAATGGTTTATAATACCCTCAGCAGGAGAAAGGAGAGGTTCAAGCCGGTACGTGGCGGGCGTAAGGTTTACATGTACGTCTGCGGCCCAACGGTCTACGACCTCATACATGTAGGGAACGCCAGAGCCCTAGTCGCAGCCGACGTTGTCCGCAGATACCTCGAGTATAAGGGTTATGAGGTGCTTCACGTCAGCAACATAACTGATGTGGACGATAAGACCATAAGGAGGGCTAAGGAGCTCGGCCTGAGCCTTCAACAACTCGGCGAGATCTATAGTGAAGCCTACTTCAAGGACCTGGAGAGGCTCAACGTCAAGAGGCCGCACATAAACCCGAGGGCAACCCAGCACATAAACGAGATGATAGAGCTCATCCAGAAATTGATCGATAAGGGTTACGCATACGAGGTCGATGGAAACGTCTACTACGATGTCTCAAAGTTTGAGGATTATGGCAAGCTCTCCGGGAATAAGGCTGAAGCCCTAAAGATGGGGGCCAGGATAGAAGTTGACCCGCGGAAGAGGAACCCAGCGGACTTCGCCCTGTGGAAGAGACGTAAGGAAGATGAACCCGCCTGGTTGAGCCCATGGGGTTGGGGTAGACCCGGATGGCACATAGAATGCTCAACCATGTCGATGAAGTATCTCGGCGATTACTTCGACATCCACATGGGTGGGAAGGACCTAATCTTCCCCCACCACGAGAACGAGATAGCCCAATCCGAGGCCGCGACCGGAAAGCCATTCGTCAAATATTGGCTCCACAACGAATGGGTTACGGTGGGTGGGAGGAAGATGGCCAAATCCCTAGGGAACTTCATCACCGTCCGTGAGGCCCTTAAGAGGTATAACCCACAAGTCTTGAGGTTCTTCCTGGTCTCAGCCCACTACAGAAGCCCAATAGACTTCAACGAGGAGAACTTGAAACACGCTGAACGGAACCTTAAGAGGATACTAAACGCCGTGGAGAGGTTCAGCGCATTGAGGGAGAGAGATAAGAAGACGAGGAAGGATGAGGAGCTCCTTCAAGAGCTTGAGAGGATGAGGTTAAAGTTTGAGGCGGCGATGGATGACGACTTCAACACCCCCCTAGCCATCTCAGCCGTCCTAGAGTTCATGAAGGTGCTCAATACCTACACGGAGGCTGAAGGAGAGGTGGACGCCTCAACAAAGGGAGAAGTAATCGAGGTCTCAAGTAAGGTTCTGGACGTTCTTGGGATAAAGGTTGAGGCCCGCAGAGCTGAGAGGCCTGAACTTGTGAACGATCTGATAAGTTTGATAGTTGATGTACGCCAGAAGCTTCGTGAAAGAAGAGATTGGGAGGTCGCTGATGAGATAAGGGATAGGCTCAGGGAGTTGGGTGTATTCCTCGAGGACACCCCGGAGGGCACAGTGTGGCGTATAGAGAGAGGCTGAACCTCGCCATACACGCTCAGCGGATACCCCGGGTTTATGGCAGGAACTGGGCTAGGTGTCTACGCCCTATTATTAGGCCATTCTTGAAGCCTTCAACCCCGGGATATAGCGGATCCTCATGCTCTATGCTCAGGACGTAGTTGTATCCTTGGTCTTGGAGTTCGGTTATGAACCTCCCCCAGTCTATCTCGCCCAAGCCCGGTATTCTAAACCTCCACCAACCCCTCCCGGTGTAGCC
>CAZCOP010000125.1:0-3410 GCA_964499825.1 uncultured Candidatus Bathyarchaeia archaeon | reverse complement strand
TCTTTAGATTTATGGTGTGAGGGTTGGGATTATGGGTTTTGAGAGTCTTGTTCCGTACATTAAGGGTAAGAATGAGGTGGAGCAGCCGACCATAATAGTTGATAGCCGTGAGGCTAGGGCTTCGCCGAAGATAGTTAAGAGATTAATGGAGTTGGGAGCCGATGTGGTTGTGAAGGCCCTCCCTAAGGGCGATTACGTGATCTCTGATGAGTGCGCCTTCGAGCGTAAGACAGTTCAAGACTTCGTCTACACCCTAACGAGGCGTCACCTATTCGAGCAGCTCTTCCTCCTCAAGGACGCCTACCCCAAACCCTTCATACTGATAGAGGGCTACCTTCCAATAATCTACAAGTTCAGCAGGATACAGCCCTCATCGGTCTGGGGGGCCATGTTCGCCCTAGCTAAACGAGGCATAAACATGATACACACAACCAACTACAAGGAGACGGTAGACTTCCTCTACACATCAGCTAGGCAGGAGCAGGTAGTTGAGAGGAGAATCCCAGCTGTCCATCCCGTGAAGAAGCTTGAGACAACGGCGGACGCACAGATATTCTTCATATCCAGCCTCCCAAACATAGGGAGGGAGAAGGCCGTATCGATACTTAGGTCGTATGGAAATCCATTCAACGCCCTAGCCAGTGTGGACAGGTGGGCCAAGGATATACACGGCTTAGGCCCAAAGATAGTTGAGAAGGTTAAACGGGTCCTCTACACGCCCTTCGAGGGAGGAGGGGAGTAAAACGGGTCTGGGAGTGAATGAGGAACAATCTTTAAGAAGGCTTACCCCTCCTTCTTAACATACTTGTTTAGGATTAGGAATACGCAGTACGGCCCGCACATGTTACAGGATTCTACCCCTGCCCCAAACTGTCTGTATATCCTCTCAGCCTTCTCGGAGTCCATGCTCAACTTGAAGACCCTCCTCCAGTCGAGTTTAGCCCTAGCCACGCTCATCTCATAGTCCCTCCTCAAGGCCCTATCACCAAGCTTTATTATATCCCCGGCGTGAGCTGCTATCCTAGAGGCTATCAAGCCCTCCTTAACCTGTTCCGGGTCTGGTAGGCTTAGATGCTCAGCTGGTGTTAGATAGCATATCAGGTCCGCTCCCTCAGCGGCGGCTATGGCCGCCCCTATGGCTGAGGCTATGTGGTCGTAGCCTACCGCTATATCGGTCACTAGGGGGCCGAGGACGTAATACGGGGCGCCCTTCGTTATGGATTTCATAATCTTTACGTCGGTAGCCACCTTATCTAGGGGCATGTGACCTGGGCCCTCAACCATAACTTGGACCCCCATCTCCCTAGCCGACTCGAGCAGTTTAGCCTGGTTTATCAGCTCGGATATCTGCAGTTCATCGTGGGCATCCATTAAGGCTCCTGGTCTGAGGGCGTCTCCAAGGCTTATGACGGCGTCGTACTCGGCGAATAACTCAAGGAGGTAGCTCCAGTTCTTGTAGTATGGGTTCTCACGTTCATTCTCGAGCATCCAAGCTGCGAGCATGGCTCCCCCGCGGCTTACTGTAGGCGCTATCCTATCGCTCCTCACCATCCTCTCAGCTACCTGTCTTGTTATCCCGGCGTGTATCGTCATGAAGTCGACTCCATCCTTGAGCTGCCTTTCCAAGACCTTGAAGAATAGGTCCTCCGGCGGTGGGGTCTTATACCTCTTCACACCCTCTATCCAAGTCTGGTATGTTGGAACAGTCCCGAAGGGTAGGGGCTCTGACTCCCTCATCAGGATCCTTCTAACCTCGTCTAGGTCTCCGCCGGTGCTCAGGTCCATTATCGTGTCCGAGCCGTACTCAACCGCGATCTTAGCCTTCTCCATCTCCATCTCTAGATTGTACACCGTTGCGCTGGTCCCGATGTTCACGTTGACCTTCGTTGAGAGGCCCTCGCCGATCCCGACCTGCTTCAGTCTATCCTTCCTCCTCTCGTTCCTTATGATTATAACCCTACCGTCAGCCAGTCTACGCCTGAGCTTATCTGGGTCAACCCCCTCAAGCTTGGCTAAAGCCTTAACCTCATCCGGGGTGGAGCCTGACCTCGCCTCGAGCATTATTGTCTTAACCACTAGGATGCACCTAAAAGAAGTGATAAACCCTCGATATTTAAGGGTAACCTCACCAACTATACTGGCGCTTATTTCATGATGGCTTTGGTTTCTTCCCTACTTTAGCAGGATGGCCCCGCTCGGCTTATATCTTCCTCCTATCTCGTATCCGGTCAGCTTTGAGAGCTCTGTGGCGAAGGACTCTATCTCCTCCATGTACGGCATCGCCCACCTTGGAAGCCTCCTCTGGCTCTCCCCAACCCACTCGTAGGCTTTAACCTCGATGTAATCAGGCTCAGCCCTCCTTACCATATCCGCATACTTCTCAGGGCTCTTCATGTTCCAGCCCTTCACCATGGTTAACCTTATGACCCTCCTAGTGTCTAGGCTTGGGAATAGGTCTAACGTTTGGTTGAGCCTCTCCCATCCATCCCTTATCAGGGGTCTAACCAACCTTATGTAGGTGTCCTTGTCTGGGGCTGACACAGTCACGTACAATTGGAAGGGTAGGGGATCCATCTCCTCCAAGGCCTTCGGCATCGTCCCATTCGTAACGAGGAAGGTTATCATACCCCTCTTCCGGGCCTCCACGACCAGCTCGGATATCCTCGGGTATAGGGTTGGCTCCCCGGTGAGGCTCATCGTCATCATGGTCGGCTTTAGAGCCTCCATCAACTTGTCCCTATCGACCTTCGGGTTGCCTTTGAAGCCTATCAACAGTTCACGGCGCATCCTCACCGCGTCATCCACTATCTCACAGGGTTCATCCATCTCCTTTATGGGGAGGGGGAACTCTCTCCACCTCAATCCGGGTCTATCCCCTGAGTGTATCCTCCAGCAGTATAGGCAGTGGCAGTTACACCCTATGTACGGCGTCATCTCCATGCATCTGTGGCTCTGAACCGGTGGGTACCACAGCTCCTTATAGCATACCCTCCCTGACCTGAGGCTCTCCTTAGTCCACCTGCATATCTTAACGGCGCTATGCCTATTCCTACCTAACAGCCTGTAACCCTGCTTGCGGTAGACCTCCTCGACGCTTAGGGTTTCAGATCTCAACTCCCCTCAACCCTCGGTGAAGGATCTATTGGAACCCATGGATAAAGCTTTGAGCACCAATTAATGCTGGGATTATAGAAATAATTATCTATTACGTCGTTAATAAATAACTGAACCTTCAGTGTGATTTCGTTCTTTGGAGGATGGATCGTTGGCTGAGGAGGAGAAGTTCGAGGCTTACTCCGCAAGCATATGCCCAGTATGCTTAAGAAGGATACCGATGAGGATATACGAGGAGGATGGGGTCATCTACCTAGAGAAGACATGCCCAGAACACGGGAAGTTTGAGGATGTCT
>CAZCOP010000124.1:0-3411 GCA_964499825.1 uncultured Candidatus Bathyarchaeia archaeon | reverse complement strand
CAAACTCTAGGAAAACCACCAAGCAGATAACCTTAACTTGTCAGTATCGCCCAGTCTGTAGTGTGGAGGTGTCTAGCCAATCTATGTCCCGACTATGAGGTTTCCGCTTATCCTTCTTAGGGTTGCTATCGCTGAGAGGGCTGCTATATAGCTCCCCAGATACCCCCTTAACCCTGATCTCGTGGATTATGTGGTCGATTGTTGGGTCTGCTATTACCCTCACAATTGTTCTGTCGGCCCCTATCCCAGCTAGGCTTAGGGAGGCAGCCACATTAACGTTCCTTGGGAATGGCTTCACAGCTTCTCTGGCTGGCCCCTCACATAGTGTGGTCGGCTCCTTTATGGATTTTAGGTTTATACTCCTCTCCGTTATGTATGGGGCCCCCTCGAAGCTCCTTGGGGGCTTCCTCGTTGTGAGTGTTGCGGAGTCTATACCACCTAGGGCCGCCGACTTGACGTTGTCTAGGCCTACTATGGCCCCAGATGGTATGTACACCCTCCTACCAGAAGCCTCAGCCTCCATAAGTATTTTGTGGTGGAGCTCATCATCTAGGAGGGCTCCAGTACTCATGACCATCAGATCCTTACCCTCCCTCAGAACCCTTAGGGCGTACTGTCTGACGGCCTCCTGGGATGCAGCTTCAACCACAAGCCTCACATCCCCCCTCGTAACGAGCTCCTCGAATGAGTCAGCTATGATGGGGGCTCCTAAGCCTGCTGACCAACCTCTCAGCGTGCTCCCTAACAATATCATAAACGATTATGAGCTCGAGGCCTTCAGCCCTACCCTCATCGATCGCCCTGGCTATAACTGTCCCAATCGAACCGCACTCAACTAGGCCTACACCAATCCTCGTGCCCAATCCCAGCTCGAACCCTTTGAAGATGGAGTGGAATTATTGAGCCTTAAATACTTTATGCGATCCAATATCTCAAAGGGCGGGACTGGAGGTTCAGGTTTGGGGCTGAGGGCTGTAACCTTCGACCTATGGAATACAATCCTATACGAGGCTAAATATATAGACTTGAGGGTGAACTACCTAAATAGGGCCCTGAAAGGCTTGGGCCTCAAGAGGTAACCACATGGCCATGAGATTACAAGACGCTCGAGGAGACGATCCTTGAGAGGTCTCCAGGGCTGATTAGGAGTGTGAGGGAGACCTTAGAGGGGCTATACGGTAGGTTCAGGCTTAGGATAATATGCGGCACAGATATGACCCCAGGCAGCTACCTCAGCTTATCTAACGGATCTCTCGGAGAATGGGGATGTTCATCCTATGATCAATTGTGGAGAGCAAAGCTTGGGGATCTAAATAGTTGATTCTGCCTTTCCTGACCCTCATATCCCGCCCATTACATTATTTCAGGGGTGGGCTGACACATTTCGAGAGCGTCCAATAACGGAACGAGAAAATGATGACGTTGAGATGATTTATAATGACGTGTCTTCTGCGGCTATTAAACCCGGTTTTCTCTGAGGAGCAAAAAGCCTTATTCCGGTGACATCGTTATTTTTATATATATAATTACTAAGTAGTATTACCGAAAAATAAAGGAGGGCAAAAGTTGGGAGTGAATCATCGAAAGATAAGTATTGCTGTGACGATGTTGCTTTTGCTTGAATTGTTTTTACAACTACCAGCGTTGCATTTATTCATGGTTGTGCGGTCAGAAGAAATTCCGGAGAGATACCAAACCCTTTACTTCGAGATGATCGGGAAGGATGTGGCTCCCGACAACCATAACCCCCTTGTCCCCGGTGGCGCTAAACGGGATGCCGGTCTACATCAACTATGCTGGGAATACCTCTTCTACTTTAACCTCCATGAACCAGATTTAGAGAAGGCGTTAGTACCGTGGCTGGCGAAAGGTTATGAGTATAATGAGGACTACACGCAATTAACCGTCTACCTTAGGGAAGGTGTGACCTGGAGTGATGGAGAACCATTCACAGCTGAAGACGTTGCTTTCACATATAATAAGATATACCTGCCACCGGAAAACGCGGATCTAAGCCATGCCGCTGACATACAGTTATCTGTGGAGCGGGTTGAGGTAGTCGACGACTACACGGTTGTATTTCACTTAAAGATCCCTGACGACCGTTTCCACATGTTCCATTGGAGGTTCCCAACGGTTATGCTATGGGGCGCCCCGCCCATACTGCCTAAACATATATGGGAACCCGTTGTGGAAGCGGGCGAGATACGCACATTTAAGTGGACGGATGTGATCGGAACCGGACCGTACCGATTAGTCAGCGCAGAGTCGGAGCTTTACACATGGGAGTTAAGGGATGATTGGTGGGGAAAAGAAGTATTGGGGATCGAACCTGAAGTAAAGCGTGTAGTTGTTTACGGTGGTTTAACTAGGGAAGCGCTGGCTATGAAGTTCGTGTTGGGTGAAATAGACGCTTCATTCTATGTCCCACCGGCCCTCGCCCTAGAGATCCCGGAGGAAAATCCGCATATCAGGTTCTGGTCTAAGGAGCCCCCATACGCCTGGGAAGATCCCTACCCCAGATACATAGGCGTGAACCACGTAAAATATCCATGGAATGAAACGAAAGCGAGGTGGGCTCTCTCCTATTTGATCAACAGAACGGAGATCGTTGACGTTGTATACTTGGGTACAAGAAAACCTGTAGGGTTCCCACTACCAGGGTATGGGGCGCTAACGCCCTACCTAGAAGCCCTCGAAGAACTCTATGCGGAGCTGAAAGAAGAGGATCCCTACCTGGATCCATTCCTCTACGACCCGGACAAGGCTAAAGAAATCTTCGAGGAATTAGGCTACGAGCTGGTAGATGGAATTTGGACCCACCCAGTTCATGGACCCCTCAAAGTTACCCTCGTCACTTATGAGGAGGAAGACCTAGTAGCGATGGTGGCCGACCAGCTAAGGGCGGGAGGCATAGATGTTGTCTGGGCATCGTACCCAGGCGCTACTTACGCTGATTTTCGGAACAGAGCGAACGTAGAGATGTGGTATCATCATGGAGGAACAGTCTTTGACCCCCATGAAATCGTGTCGAGATGGCATAGCAGGTACCTTAAGCCGGTCGGCGAATACGCGGTTTCCAATTATGAGAGATATCGATATCCGGATGGAAATCCTGAACTCGATGCTCTGATAGAGGCTATGGAGGAGTCTACACCATTAGATCCAGATACGTATGCTCCCCTCTTCAAGGATGCAGCAGAGATAATAATTAGGGATAGAATAGTGATACCTCTCGTAAGCACTACGTTCATGCTACCGTACAATACAGAGTACTGGACGAACTGGCCGCTCAAGGAGAACCCATACATGGTGCCAGCCATCTGGTGGGCAACCGCCCTCCCAATGATCGTCCAACTCAAATCAACATATACGCCGCCACCAACCCCAGCACCTCCGCCGCCTCCCTAC
>CAZCOP010000123.1:0-3415 GCA_964499825.1 uncultured Candidatus Bathyarchaeia archaeon | reverse complement strand
GATCTTTAGGGATCTATTAGTCTCGATGGCGGAGACTTATCTTCCTTTGTACCATGGTGCGGGAAGAACTGAGCATAAGAAGCTGACTGAACGTATAGTTAGGGATATGGAGGTTCTCTTTCCTGACCTCCTTGAGGAGTTGAGGGGTACAGCTGCTGGTTCAGGCTTGAGTGAGGAGGAGATCTTCATGCTCAATGCTTGGTGGGAGAATCCTGTCGCGCCGCCACGTTTTCCTCCGGATATCGGATGTAGCGCTGTAGCCTTAACTGAGAGTAGCACAGGTCCAATCATGGGTCAGACCTTGGATATTAGACGGAACCCATACTGGGTTATGGTGTTAGTGAAGCCTAAGAGGGGATACTCCTTCTTTGGAACTTTGAGGGCCGATATGCTGGGAGGCACACGGTGCATGAATGAGATGGGCCTATGCTTGGGAGGAGGAACTGTGAGGGTGAAGGATAGGGGGAATGGATTGCCAAGGCCGGTTATCTTCCGAACCATTATGGAGAGGTGTGCAACTGTGGAGGAGGCTATAGACCTCCTTAAAGATGTTAGAGTCAGCGTCAAGATTGGTACAAACCTTCTTCTCCTAGACTCTTCAGGAAGCACGGCGGTTGTGGAGATATCGCCTACAAGAATGGGTGTTAGACGGCAAGAGGACGGAATCTGCGCTACAAACCACTTCATAACCGATGAAATGAAGGATCTTAACGCTAACACTGCGGAGATGATCAGCAGATACTCCCAGCCTCGAATTGAGAGGCTCAACCAATTCATAAAGGAGGCGGATAGGGAAAGGCCGATAGAGGCTCTCAAGAAGATCCTGAGATCCCATGGCCTCGGAGGCCTCTGCTACCATGGAGATGAGTGGCCGTGGCCAGCTACCACACAACTGGCCAACATTCTCATCCCGAAGGAGAGGGAGATGCACGTTTCATCGCCTATGGGTCCGCCGTGTATGGGCTATTTTATTAGATATAAACCCTTCAGTTAATGGTGTCAACTGTAAAGGCGATTCTCTCAGGAGATGCCTAGTATGGATGCCAGCTATAGAATAGATTCTCTGCATTAGGTGCACCAGTTGGGTTTCGCTCGCTTAGACCTTTAGTGACAGTTAAGCCTGATCCTAGGCGGAGGTGGAGGTCGTTGTCTCGTTGTGGATTTTTACGGATGGATCTATCTGTCTCTATACAAAACCTGATGAAATACATCGTTGATGCATGTCATCTGCACATTCTAAACTTTGCTTGGGGATGCCCAAATAGGTGATGACCACGCCATCCCTCCATCCTCTTGTAATATCCTAACATAGTAGTATGTAACCTTCTTAAGCGGTGAGTTATCTACTACCGTGATCTCCTCATGGGTACTTGTACCTTTATGTATGTACCAATCTTCTCCGTCTCTAACTACGGTAACCTTGCTTATCTCACTTGTACCTAAGACCTCAGCGTGAATTGTCCGCGGTTCATTCCCTCTCAACCGGAACTCCTCACCCATGATGTGGCCGTTCACCTTAAATGAGAGGACTATTCTCTGCCCTGTGGTAGCGTAACACCTCCTATTCCACAAAGCCTCCCATATGGAGGATCGTGTTAGCTCCCTTGCGTAGACTGCTGTTAACCCGCCATTATAACTCGAGGACGCCCGCGGCTCATTTCTTATCTGGTTACCTGGGCAACCGAGCTGAGTATCTGAACCCGCGACGAATCCGAGGCGGAGGCCTCTGGCTAAGGCTCCTTGAACCGAGCCTTCAGGGTTAAAGGCGGGTGTCCTCTTGATCTTACCTGATCTCAAACGTTCTAGAACCATGATCGGCCTTAACCCGCCAGCCTTCTCTGAGCTTCCATGCCTTGAGTATATCTCAACGAGCCTCTCAAAACGTGGGTTGTGGTACCTCCAATCTGTTCCAGAGACTTGATCATAGCCTAGGGGGTACGCTGTATGGTGGGGTATTACGAGGGCTCCCGTTCCTTCTAGGCAGCGCCACAGGCTTTCGGGGTCTGGCGCCTCCTCCATCCGGGTGTATGTGTAATAGGTTCCGACATCTGTTGGAAAGTATACGCACTTATGGCCGAAGTACTTGCCCGGGATTAGAGTTCCACCCCCGGAGCCGTGAGTCCACTCATACCCAAGAAACGTTACAAACTTATGGGGTTCGTTGAAGGCTGAAGCTGCTTCCCTTATGATCGCCCACTTCTCCGGGGTCATATAATGGTCGTGATCTGTGAGGGCGCAGAAGTCTAACGCCGCGACGTCCCTAGCGAACTCATAATACTCGAATGGGGTTCCGTAAGCTGCGGAGGAGAGGCCCGTATGCCCATGGATGTCCCCCCAGAAGATCCTATAGCCACCCTTACCATACTCGTCATCTCGACCCTTAAGAGTAGATGGGTTGCTGAATCCTTTTAGGTTTCCATTGGCATCCTCAACGCTGATCTTGAATCTCTTTTTGTCCCCGAATGTTGAGTATGGCAAGTCAAAGCTGATCACGCCCTTATCTCTCTTCTCGAAGCGTTGAGTGAACTTGAATCCGTCACCAACTATGCGGATTGGACCTGTGTAATCAGGTACGACGTTCCCGAAGTGATCAACTGCCCTTACAACGGTCTTTATAGGCTCTTCTGGATAGATAATCGACGGAACTATCACGTCGAATGTTGACGCTGGTCCCCCAACGATTCTTACGGATGGCTGATCTTGTAAACGGATGAATTCCTCCCTTCCGTAGCAATCCACCCAAGCCTCAAAGACGATTTTACATGCGAATTCTCTTAAGGTCATTCCGGGGGACCCTTCAGAGTCGTCGCCAAGGATTACCAGAATGCTTTGGCCTTCACGAAGTCCACGTTCTTGAAGTCTAATCCAAATGTAGTAGTAAAGATCCCTCTCCAGATCTACTTTTAGAGGAGCTCCATTTGAGGCTACACACTTAACGTAATTGGCAGCCAATGGATCACTAACTTGTAGAGGTGGTAGAAGCCCGCCCGCTTTAATTACCAAGAATAGGCTTCCACCTGGGGCAACACCTTTAGAACCAGCAAAATATCTCAGCAGGATCTTACCTTTCCTTGCAACCCTCAAAACTTCAGGTGTCACCTTGATGATCCCTGCACCTCTAGGATCAGGCACATTCACACTCGCCATCCACTGGATCAAACCTAAACTTTTCATCAGGTCAGCGGCTTCTCTCGGAACCCTATACATCTTCCCAAGTAGATCTATAAGTTTAAACCTGTCCAAATATGCCTCCTCTCCTTAAATTGAGCGTCATCAGTATTTAATATTAAGTCTCGGTATTTAATGAGATTATGGTTAGCATCTTTGAACCCAATGGATTATGAGATTTTGTAAAAGCTATCTGAAGGTTTAGGGGAGGCTTCAGGGGATAATTCATACTCACCCTTCTATTCTT
>CAZCOP010000122.1:0-3435 GCA_964499825.1 uncultured Candidatus Bathyarchaeia archaeon | reverse complement strand
TAAGATATGTAAGGTTTTCACTCTCTTATGTGACCCCTACCCAAGACGAAGTACTTGATCGTTGTAAGGTGTTGAACGCTCATCGGCCCTCTTGCATGGAGCTTCTGGGTGCTTATCCCTATCTCAGCTCCAAGCCCATACTGGTTTCCATCAGTAAACCTCGTCGAGGCGTTCCAGTATATGGCCGCGGCATCCACGCCCCTGATAAACTTGAGCGCCTTATCGAAGTCTGATGTCAGTATAGCCTCTGAGTGTTTCGTCCCATACTTGTTTATGTGGTTTATCGCCTCATCAATGTCGTTTACAACCTTAATACCTATTATCAGGTCGAGGTACTCCGTATACCAGTCATCCTCTGTGGCTGGCTTGATGCCTGGAACTACCCTCCTAGTCTCCTCGCAACCCCTAACCTCAACACCATGCTCCCTCAAATGTTTGACTATAACCGGGAGGAACCTCTGGGCTATACCTCGGTGTACGAGTAGCTTTTCGGCTGCGTTACACGTCCCCGGCCTTTGACACTTCGCGTTTATAATTATTTTTATAGCTTGGTCTAGGTCTGCGTCCTCCTCAACGTAGATGTGGCAGTTCCCAACCCCAGTCTCTATCACCGGAACCTTAGCGTTCTCTATGACAGCCTTGATCAGTCCAGCTCCACCCCTCGGTATCAAGGCATCCACATAACCCCTCATCTTCATAAGCTCTATCGCCGCACTCCTCTCGGTCGTCCTGACAACCTGTATCGCTCCGTCAGGAATACCGGACTCTACAGCAGCCTTACTGAGCACGTCACCTATCGCTATATTCGAATTTATCGCATCTGAACCGCCCCTCAATATGACAGCGTTCCCAGACTTCAAGCATATGCCAGCCGCATCGGAGGTTACGTCAGGCCTAGATTCGTAGATTACGGCTATAACGCCTAATGGCACCCTTAGCTGTCCTATTATCAAGCCGTTCGGCCTCGTCCAGACATTCACTATCTCCCCAACTGGATCCGGTAAGGCTGCAACCTCCCTGAGGCATTGGGCCATCTTTGAAACTCTCTTCTCGTTTAGGATCAACCTATCAAGTAGCGCCTCCTTTACTCCTCTTGCCCTAGCCGCCTCGACATCTTTCTTGTTGGCTTCAAGTATATCTTTGACGTTGCTCTCTAGAGCATCCGCCATATTGTGGAGAGCTCTATTCTTAACCTCAGTTGGAAGGTTAGCGAGGTTAACCGAGGCCTCCTTCGCCTTCTTACATATCTCAAGTATCAATTAACTCTCTCCTCCTCTATCAGGTGCATACGTTTCCGGCTGATTATCTCTTTTTGTCTGATGTACCCTAAAATCTTTATTATCTGAGCGGTCTTGGCTCCCTTTATCCTATTTATCTCGTCACTTGAATAGTTCACCATACCTCTGCCGAACTCCCTACCATCCTCCCCAACAAGGCTGACGACGTCCCCTATCTTAAAGTGTCCGTACACCTTGATTATGCCAACCGGCAGAAGGCTTGCACCCTCCATTATGGCCCTTTTAGCACCTTCGTTCACAACGATCTGCCCCTTAACCGAGGCGCCGTAGGCTATCCACCTCTTTATGCTGGACATATTCCCAACCGGTTTGAAGTAGGTTCCAACACTCTTCCCGTCTAAGATGTCGAGGAGAACCCTCCTCTTACGGCTGTTTGCGATAACGAGAGGAATTCCGCTCTGGGTAGCTATCTCTGCGGCTTCAAGTTTAGTCTTCATCCCGCCCCTTCCTAGGCGGCTCTTCCCCTCAACCATCTTCTTGAGCTCCGGCGTGACCTTCTCAACCACGGGTATCAACTTCGCCTTCGGATCATCAGGGTTCATCGTGTAAAGTCCATTAACGTTGGAGAGTATTATCACAAGGTCGGCTTGCATCGCATTCGCTATCAAGACTGATAGTATATCATTATCACTGAAATTCACCCTATACCCCCTAGTCACGGGTATTAACTCATCTATTGATGTGACATCGTTCTCGTTCACTATCGGGACGACGCCCAACTGAAGCAGTTTATCAAGGACGTTACATGTGTGGATGTAGGAGACCCTGTTAGATAGGTCCTCCTTCGTCAGCAGTATCTGAGCCACCTTAAACCCATGCCTCCCAAAGAAGTCTCTATAATAGGACATCAATATGCTCTGCCCCGTGGCTGCACACGCCTGCTTAAAGACTATATCGTTCGGGTTTGGGTTGACCCCTAGCTCGGCCATTCCGGAGGCTATGGCTCCAGACGTGACCAATATGACCTTGTGACCCCTCCTCAAAACCTCAACTATCTCACCAACAAGCCTCTCCATCTTCGTTAGGTTAAGGCTTCCATCACGGTTCGTCAGGCTCGCTGTACCAACCTTAACCACTATTAGACCGCTCTTCATCTCTCAATCCAGAATATACATATAAACAGTGTATTTAACACTTTTCTGCTCATTAAGTCTTGGGTTTAGCTATTTCCATCACTCTCTCCAAACCAGATCGATTAAATACTCGTTTAGCTTATTATTTTGTGGGATGATGTTGCCGTCCCAGACCGACCTTCAGCGGGATGAGGAACTCACGACGAACTGACCCATTAGAAGGAGAAGAGACTGTTGCCGGAACTCCCATGTATATGCTTCTGTATCCACATGGTAATTGAACGATGCAACCTAATTCACGTTCACGATCTAAAATGACAAAGAGAGGAAAGAGAACCCATGAAAATTATTAAGAGAGATATAAAACACGGCAGGATAACAGTTATACCGGAGATGCTCGACGACTTCTGGACCCTCTACAACGTGATTACAAAGGGGGATGTAGTTTATGCAAGGACTACACGTGAGGTTAGATATGGAGAGAGATATGACCGTCCGGAGAAGGGTAAGCGGATCTCAGTTATCCTCGGATTGAGGGTTGAGAACGTTCGATGGGATAAAAGCCTAAACAGGCTGAGGATACATGGGATAATCTGTGACTCACCGGATGAGATAGGAGCTCTAGGCTCACACCACACAATAAAAGTAGAACTTAACAGACCCTTAACCGTAATCAAGGAGAGGTGGGAGAAGTACCAACTCGAGAGATTGATTAAAGCCACAAAGGCGGGAATCTCCCCACTGATCGTTGCCTCAATAGATGATGAAGGCTACTGCGTAGCGATAATAAGGAACTTCAACATCGAAGTCAAATCTGAGGGTAAACTTCCGCTCCCAGGAAAGTCAAGGGCTGAGAACAGAAGGAGAGCGATCCAAATCCTATTCAACTCTGCCCATAAAGCCTTGAGGGAAGTGTGGGCCACAGGGCATAAACCCATAGTCATATTGGGCCTAGGGTTCATCAAAAACTCCTTCATCGAATACTTGAAGGATAGGGATCCGGACCTAACGAAGAGTATAATCGATGTAAAGAGCGTCCACAGTACAGGAATATCAGGGATAAA
>CAZCOP010000121.1:0-3438 GCA_964499825.1 uncultured Candidatus Bathyarchaeia archaeon | reverse complement strand
CCTTCCGAAGAATCCCCTCTTTAACTCATGCCATTTATGTAGATCCCTCACAGATAGAAGGACTTGACTGTTAACCATTCGCTCACCTCTTCCAGTGAAGCCAGCATCTGACATAACAACCCTTCCTCAAGCTGATTAGGGGAGGATCCCTAGAGCAGTCCTCGGTTCTATATGGACATCTGGGAGCAAACCTGCAGCCCTTCGGAGGTTCAATCAAACTCGGAGGAGAACCCGGGATGAACTCTAATTTTTTATCATCCCTCAACGTTGGCACGCTGGCCATCAACTTGGTTGAGTAGGGATGGAGCGGGGATTTATAGAACCTCTCCGCATCGTTCAACTCAACTATCTGACCGGCATACATCACCGCTACCTTATCCGCCAACTCGCTTGAGAGGGCGATGTCATGGGTTATGAAGATGAAGCTGAGGTTTAACTCTCTCCTTATCTTCTTGAGTAGGTTCATTATATTCGCCTGCGTCAGTACGTCCAGCGCCGATGTGGGTTCATCTAGGATTATCAGGTCTGGGTTGGTTATTAAGGTCATGGCGATGATGGCTCTCTGCCTCATCCCGCCGCTCAACTCGAATGGATACCTATCAGCGAAGGTTTCAGGTATCCCAACCATTTGGAGGATTTCCTTAGCCTTCTCTAGGGCCTCCTTCCCCTTCATCCCCTTATGGAGTATTAGGGGTTCAGCCACCTGCTGCCCAACCTTGATTACTGGGTTCAAGGAGTTCAATGCAGCCTGGGAAACCATGGAGATCCTCGTCCACCTCACGGTCTTCCTAAACTCTTTCTCATCAAGGTTCATCAAATCTTCACCGTCAAGGTAGACGTGACCCTCATAGACGCTGACGTTTCTGGGTAGGAGGCGGATTATGGCCTTGGCTAGGGAACTCTTACCGCAGCCAGACTCACCTATCAAAGCCAGGGTCTCCCCACGGTCAACCTCGAATGAGACATCATCAACAGCCTTGACTGTACCCTTCCTTGTGCTGAAGTATAGGCGTAGGTCTTCGACTTTTAGGAGTGAGGGGCGCATCTACATCTCTCTCAATCTTGGGTTGAATATCTTATCTAGGGCGAAGCCCAGTAGAGCGAAGCCTAGGGCTGTGACTACAAGGAATATGGATGGTTCTAGGATCCAGTAGTAGTACCCCTTATACAATGCGCCCTTATCGTATGCGTCCTCTATGATTTTACCCCATGTGGGGGCGAGGGGATCTCCTAAACCGAGCATCGCCAGGGCTGCTTCAAGGAATACGAACCCCGAGACCGACAACACTAAGGACGGTATGATTGTCGGGAGAACCTTTGGGATCATATAACGGAAGACTATCCTTAGGTCGCCTGCTCCATAGGCTTTAGCTGCCTCTATGTAGGGGAGCTCCTTTACCTGTAGGAACATGGCTCTATAGGTTTTAACCCCTGAACCGAAGGCGCTTAAGGCTACAACTATAACGAGGAGAACCCATATGCTGAACTTGTAGAAGACCGATATCATCAGTAGGATTGGGAGGAAGGGAAGTATCATATTGACCTCTGTAGCCTTCTGGAGTAGGAAGTCAACGCTCCCCCCATACCAAGCGCTCACAGCAGCTATGATCATCTGTATGACCGCTACGGATACTGAGGCTGTAACTCCGAATGCTAAGGCTATCGGGGTCCCCCACAGAATGGCAATCCTCAAGTCTCTTCTCAAGTGATCCGTTCCAGCCACCCCGTAAACCTTCCCATATACTACAAGTTTGATGTTGACATCGCAGTCTCTCTCGAAGAATAATCCTTCAATCAATAGTTTATACCTACCCTTCATCGGTTTAACTGTCTCGAGTTTAAGGGCGCTCTCATCCTCAACCGCGAAGAGCGCTATCTCAGGGGTTACTTCATACTCCATCTCTCCGCCAACTTTATCCTCCAGGTAACTCTGTAAACGCTTCGACAACTCATGATCGATCGAGATGTAGTATGCACTCGTCCTCTTAACCCCTAACTCCTTCAGCTTTATCTTTTGACCGTTCGGTTTCACCCAGTAAACCGAGATGTGTGGTGAGGTTCTATTATATTTCGCTGTCGTGAATAGGTTCACCTCGCTGGGGAAGTCGTCATATTGGTAGTCGAATGAGGCTTCTATCCTGATCCTGCTCATCCCGCCCCTTACAGGTATGATAACCTTCCCTATGCCAGCTCCACCCTTCCGTGTATCGAGGATTATAGTCTCAGGAAGCTTCTTTGAGGAGAAGAGGTTGACCCATGAAGGCTGCGCATTTCTGGGGTTGTCTATCCATAAGCCTTCCCCAGCCTTCCAGAGTTCCACCGCTTCACCATAAGGTATAGTGACAATGGTATAAACTGCGACTGCAATCAGGAATGTGATGATACCTGTTCCGAGCATTGCAGATTTATAGAACCTCAATTCCTTAAGCCTAGCCTTCCACAACTCCGCCATGATCACGCACCCCCAACCCTTATCCGTGGATCAATAAGGGCGTAGATCACATCTAGAACGAAGACAGTCAACCCAAGCAGGTAGGCGTAGATAACAACCTCCCCGATTATAACGGGTGAATCGAATATGCTTGCCGCCATGTAGAAGAGGCTTCCTATACCTGGCCAGTTAAAGACTCTCTCTGTTATTATCGCGCCCATCCATGAGCTTATCAAGGTTAGGGCGAAGCTCGTTATTATTGGGGGGAGGGTTGGTCGTAGTATGTACCTCCTCTCTATCATCCTCGGTGGTACGCCCTTCGCCTTAGCCATCTCCACGTAGTCCTCGTTTGAGAACATTAGGAAGAATGTTCTCCTCACGTAAATCTCTATGAGTGAGTAACTTATCAACCATGATATTACGGGCAGTATCATATGCTTCATAACGCTTAGGGCGTAGTTTAATGGATCTTTTGGGGGAGGAGCATCCACAAAACCCCCGTAGGGGAGTAGATGGAACCATGAGGCGAATATCAGTATGAGGAATATCCCATAGAACCATCCGGGTATCGATGAGAGGGGAGAAAGGGTAACTATAACCTTATCGAGTTTACTTCCGTAACGTCTGGAGAGGAGGAGCCCTCCAAACAAGCCTATAACGAAGATTATGAGGTTCGCCGTTGTGAATAACAGAACAGTTGCAGGGAGCCTCTCGAGGATTATATTTCTGACGTTCCTTGAGCCGCTGTCACTAGTTAAATACTGAGCCCTACCAAGCTCTAGGGTTAGAGCGTTCTTGAGGTAAATGAAGCTTCTATATAGAAATGGTTTATCAAGACCTAGACGTTTCACCTCCTGCTCATACAGCTTATCTATTAACTCCCCCATCTCACCGGATGTGAGGTGACTGTAAGCGGGGTTATTACGCACCTCCATACTTATTCTCAAGTAAGTCTCGCTCTTTACGATCTCATCCACATACCCACCCATATTCGCAATGTATATGGT
>CAZCOP010000120.1:0-3463 GCA_964499825.1 uncultured Candidatus Bathyarchaeia archaeon | reverse complement strand
GCGATAAATAAGGGTCTATCCGAGGTTAATGGCGACGTCATGCTTCTACTCGAAAATACGGCTGGAACGAAGAATAGTATGGGTGGATCCCTTGAGGATATCAAGTATATAATCGACCGCATAGATGAACCTGAACGGGTTGGTGTGTGCTTCGATACATGTCATGGTTTCGCGGCGGGTTATGATCTAAGAACAAAGGAGGCGGTAGAATCAACTATAAGGAAGCTAGATGAGACCATAGGTTTTGAGAGGTTGAAGCTTATCCATCTGAATGATTCAAAGGGCGGCTTGAACTCACGGATAGACCGCCACGAGCATATCGGGATGGGGATGATCGGTGAGGAGGGCTTCAGAAACATACTGCAAAGCAGGCTTGGAAAACTGCCGCTGATACTTGAGACGCCCATTGACAAGAGGAGGAGTGATATAGAGAACCTTAACAAGGTCAGGGAGCTAGCCGGTGAACTCTGAATCCAGAGTCGTCACCAATCAGCAACCGAGCCATCTTCATGGATTAAGGTCGGCCGCTCCCATATCCCATCATATTCTTTCTCCCTGACAGCGTCATCGTCTAATTCTATACCTAGCCCCGGACCCTTAGGAATCTCTATGTAGCCATCCCTAACCTTGAAAGGCCTCTTTAGGTAGCCTACACCTAAAGTTACAAGCTCCTGTATGAGAAAATTGGGTGTGCATGCGTCGAGTTGGAGACAGGCTGAGAGCGCGATCGGTCCGAGCGGACAGTGGGGTGCGACGCCAACGTAGTAGACCTCCGCCATAGCTGCTATCTTCCTGCACTCAAGTATGCCGCCTGCATGGCTGAGGTCGGGTTGTATTATTGAGGCAGCCTGCTTCTCTAAGACTTCCCTGAAGCCCCACCTTGTGAAGAGGCGTTCCCCCGTAGCAATCGGGATAGGCGTAGCCCTCGCCACCCTAACCATTGTATCTACATTCTCCGGAAGGCATGGCTCCTCAAGGAACATGGGCTTGTATGGTTCTAGAGCCTTAGCCATCAATATAGCCATGGCTGGGCTTAACCTACCATGGCAGTCTATGGCGAGGTCTACATCGTCCCCCACGGCCTCCCTAATAGCCTTTATCTTCTCCACCGCATCCCTTATCTTCCTTGGGGTGTCAACTATTCTGGTCGCCCCGAAGGGACATGTCTTGACTGCCCTGAACCCCTCTTCCATCCTCCTCAAGGCGCTATCGGCGCATTCTTCAGGAGTCTCACCTCCAACGTGAGCATACACTTTTATCCTCTCCCGGACTGGGCCTCCTAGGAGTTTGTAGATCGGCTGATTTAGGTACTTACCCAATATATCCCATAGGGCCTGCTCTATCCCGCTTATTGCGCTCATGTTGACCGGTCCGCCCCTGTAGAAGCTCCATCTATACATGGCCTGCCAATGATGCTCTATCATGGTTGGGTCTTTACCCTTCAGGTTGCGGAAGAAGTCCCTAATGGCTGCTTCAACTACCGGAGTCTTACCCTCAAGGGTAGGTTCTCCATAGCCGACTATGCCCTCATCCGTATATAGCTTGAGAAAGAGCCACCTTGGCTTGACATGGATCAGCTCTACATCGGTTATTCTCAACCTTCACTCACCAGCCCCAGTTATGTCAGTTATCCCCTTAAATCTTAGCCGCCTATTTTGGTTAGTTATATACCTCTCTTCTGACCGTACCTCTCCGGCCGCCTCATATTTCTCTCCCACTTGTCCAAGAATAGCTTATCTACATCCACCTTTACCCCTTGGGTATCCTCAACCAGACCTATGAAGTCTAGTATGTAAAAGATCACATCTATTAGCTCCTCGTTCACTACACTCCAATCCTCACCCTTCTTGTAGGCATCTGCGGCTTCACCAAGCTCCACAAAGGCCCATAACAGCTTCTGGAGTAAAGCGGATTCATCGTGGGGAAAACCCTTCTCAATAACGAGTCTCTTAACCATATCCTTAGCTTGGTTGAAGGTGCAGCCCTCCACTTAAACCCACCCCTAGGTAACTCTAAGTTATCACCTTCAGACTTTAAAAGGTAGAGATTCCCCTAACCCGTCTTCCACATCTAGGACAGAAGATAGCGTCTGGTGGTAGACGCTGCCCGCAGTAGTAGCAGAAAGCTATCCTAGGCTGAGGTGTAGGTTGGGGCCTTGGAGGCCATGAGATCCATCCTCTCTCCGGTGACTCGATTCTCTCCTGTGGCTGTCGGTAGGCAACCGCCTCCACGGGCTTCCCTTCCTTTATCAACATGGAGTAGTAGAGGTATGTTAGGGCTATCGGATAGACGGGTTCTACGAGTGTCGAGATGACTATTGAGAACACCCAGTTTATCGGGTAATCCAAGAATCCCCCGATAAATTCTCCAAACCCATTCGCAATTATGGTTATTAGTAATATTATGGCGATGACGGCTATGGTCTTACCCCAACGTCTATCCACAAGAGTCCTGCTTCTCCTAAGGCTCTCAAGCGCCCCCTTACCCTCTATAATTATGACCGGAGTAGTCAGGGAGAATATTATGAGCAGTATTATCCCAGGTAATATCATACAGATCAGACCGAGAACTGTTAGGACGCTTGTAATCAATCCAGCAGCCAGGAGGGAGCCCAGGTTTGTGAAGGTTGAGTTGAATCCCTCCTTGAGGTCACCCTCTTTACCCTCCAGCAGGTCGGATGTATACTTAATGACGACGCCGCTGGCTAGGGTGTTTATTATCCACTTAATTACCCCAAGGAGGGAGTATAGGGTGACGGCATAGATTAGGTAGTTCGTCAACCATTGAGTGGGCTCAGTTATTGAGCTGAACCTGAAACCCATACGGATTATGATGCGTTCTATGGAGAACCTGGCAACCCCATTAACTAGACCGGCTATAAAGAACGGGGTAACAAGCTCGATGAACCTGTAGGAGTATAACCCAAAGGCCCTGTTTACTATCTCGGTAGCCGAGAGCTCTCTCCTAAGTGGACCAAAAGCCATAAAGACCAGCCTTCAATATATAGATGAAAAGGGAGAAACTATTTAAGTGTAGAGTAGACGCCAGATATCATAAACGTGAGGAAGACCGGATGGGTGTCGACCTAAAGGATATAGTGCCAAAAGAGGAAGTGAGGCTGAAGGATCTAAGCGGGAAATCGATAGCTATCGACGCCTATAATGCCCTCTACCAGTTCTTGGCCATAATAAGGCAGCCCGATGGAACACCTCTCAAAGATCACACGGGAAGGGTGACAAGCCACCTAAGCGGGCTCTTCTACCGGACATGCAACCTCCTAGAGATGGGCATAAAGGTGATCTACGTGTTCGACGGGGTCCCGCCGGCACTGAAGGAGGCTGAGATAAAAAGGAGGATGAGGATCAAGGAGGAAGCTCTAAAGAAGTATGAAGCAGCCTTAAAGGAGGGAAGGATCGAGGAGGCACGGATGTACGCCCAGATGACCTCTAGGTTGAAGGATTAC
>CAZCOP010000119.1:0-3672 GCA_964499825.1 uncultured Candidatus Bathyarchaeia archaeon | reverse complement strand
AAGGAAAGGATCCAGAAAAGGCTTCGCTCTGTAACGTTTCAGCTCCTTGTCTAAGTTCTCGACGAGCCTGCGTAGAAGCCTGTTCTCGCTTTTCAGATGCTTAAGCTCCTTCTCTGCATTCTTTAACCTCCTGATGAGTTCTAGGCGGCTGAGGTAGCCTTCCTCCCCCTCCTCCCTTCTGATGGAATCCTCAACCACAAACTTAGAGACGGAGACGCCAGCCCTCTCCGCCCTACGCTTCCAATCCTCAACCATCTCCAAAGAAGGCAGAAGAAGGCAGATAAACATAGATGACGCGCTGCTTAATCGTCCCAGTCTTACCACGCCCAGGCCTACGCATAGCACATCAAAGAATACTATGCGTAACCCACATTCATAATTTACTGGTAAACCTTGGTGCGGGGGGTGGGATTTGAACCCACGAAGGCCTACGCCAGAGGATCTTAAGTCCTCCCCCTTATCCTAGGGTGGTCTCAGCCCCTCTCTCCCTAATTAGACCTGGCTCGGGTACCCCCGCTAATTTGATCTTGATTTCCATCTGACTTAAATCTTTTATTCTAGGCCTCCATCCGGGTATGTTGATGGGGGTATCGTTTATCTTAGTAGCTTCCCATTAGCTTCGTGGAGAGTGTTTAGGGTTGGATGGGGAGGATATACTAAAACACCTTGAGGGTTTGACCGAGTTTGAGAGGAAGGTTCTGTTGGCCACCTTGGAGATACCCCGTGGGAAGGTTAGTACGTATAAGCGTATAGCTGAGAGGATAGGGAGGCCGCGTGCCTACAGGGCTGTCGGTAACGCTCTGCATAAGAACCCCATCCCGCCGACGATACCGTGCCATAGGGTTGTGAGATCCGATGGAGGTTTTGGAGGGGATAGGAAGGGAGCGGAGGCTAGGATGAGGCTTCTGATGGAGGAGGGGATAGAGATAGACGAGCATGGAAGGGTGAAGCTGACGGAGGATATACTCTTCTAAACCAGCCCCCATGAAGATCATCAAGTTTAATAACCCCAATTAAGTAATTAGATGGGACGGAGGAAGTCGTATTGATTGAGGAAGAGCAGCAGAGGTTCCCATACATCCCAGGGGCCACAACTGTAGGTGTAGTCTGCTCAGACGGCGTAATCTTAGCATCGGAGAAGAGGGTCTCATATGGGTACCTGGTGGTGTCAAGGGTTGGGAGGAAGGTCTTCAAGATAACAGACCGGATAGGAGCTGCATGCGCAGGTTTAGTATCCGACATGCAGATATTGATACGCGAGGTTGAGGCCTACGCGAACCTCTTTAAACTCGACACTAAGAGGCCAATAATGGTTAGGTCGGTTGCTAAGATAATGTCGAACCTGCTCTTCAACAGAAGGCTATTCCCGATGATAACCCAGACGATAGTTGGGGGAATAGATGAGGATGGACCTTCACTGTACGTGCTTGACATACTCGGCTCAGTCATACCCGACAAATACGCAGCCGTAGGTTCAGGTGCGGAGATAGCTCTAGGAGTTCTGGAGGAGAACTACAGGGACGGAATGTCGATAGAGGAGGCCAAAGATGTAGTTGTGAGGGCCATAAAGTCAGCTGTCAGCAGAGATATAATGAGCGGGGATGGTATAGACTTCCTCCTAATAACGAGGGATGGAATAAAAGAGGAGTCCATAAGGTTCTAAACCGAGAGCTTGCGTCTGCTTCTAGGAAGATTGGAGGTTGGAGTTAGTTAAGCCTGGGAGGAGATGAGTCGAGATGATGTTCAAACTCACAGATGAGGAGGGAACCTTCCTCGTAAAGCTGGCGAGAAGGGCTGTGGAGGAGAACCTAAAGGATGGAAGGGTGATAAGCCCACCAAGGGAGACCTCCCAGAAATTAATGGAGAGGTGCGGGGTCTTCGTAACCCTTAACAAGATCCATGACGGAAGGAAGGAGCTTAGGGGATGCATAGGATTCCCCTACCCAACCTACCCCTTAGCCAAGGCCGTAATAGAGGCCGCAATAAGCTCGGCGACTAGGGATCCAAGGTTCAACCCGGTCTCACCCGAGGAATTGAACCATATAACCTTCGAGGTTAGCGTTCTAACTCCACCAGAACTGATAGAGGTTGAGAAGCCAACCGAGTATCCAAAGATGATAAAGGTTGGGAGGGACGGCTTGATAATAGAACATGGATACTATAAGGGGCTGCTCCTACCCCAAGTCCCGGTTGAGTGGGGATGGGACGAGGAGGAGTTCCTATGCCAATGCTGCATAAAGGCTGGGCTGCCGCCCGACTACTGGCTTATAAGGGGAACCAAGATCTACAAGTTCCAAGCCATAATTTTTGAGGAGACTGAACCAAGGGGGAAGATAGTGAGGAGGATGCTTGAATAACGCAACGCAACTGGAAGTGAAGCCTAAACCTCAAATACGCATGGAGCCTCAGTTAACCCCTCAAACCCGCCCTCAAGCACTAGAACGGTATCCTCGATCCGGACGCCGCCGAAACCAACTATGTATATGCCAGGTTCAATTGTAATAACATTCCCAGCTTGGAGGATATCCTCACTTCTCTCATTCAAGGTTGGGGGTTCATGAACCTCAAGCCCAACTCCATGCCCCAAACCGTGGACGAAGTATTCGCCGTAACCTCTCCTCCTTATTACATCCCTTGCAACCCCGTCAACCTCACTGGCCTTAACGCCAGCCCTCAAAGAATTTAGGGCTTCCCCCCGGGCAACCATAACAGCCTCGTAGATCTCCCTCTGCTTTGGTGAAGCCCTCCCCAAGATGAAGGTTCTCGTCATGTCTGCACAGTAGCCCCTGTACTTCGCCCCGATATCCACAACCACTATTTCGCCCTCCCTAAGCCTCCTATCACCGCAGCCACCGTGGGGGAAGGCTGACCTTGGCCCCGACGCGATTATCGTATCGAAGGCAACCCCGCCCGAGCCCTTCCTCCTCATAACATACTCAACCTCAGCCGCTAGCTCGTACTCCCTCATCCCAACCTTAATGAAATCGGTTATCCTCCTCATGCCTATTGATGTTAACTCGCCCGCCCTCCTCATCAGCTCCAGCTCCTTCTCATCCTTGACCTTCCTCAAGGTCCAGACCAGCTCCTTCATAGGCTCGAGCTTCACGCCTCTAAGCTTCCTCCTAAGCTTTATGTAGGTTGAAGCCTTGAGGGCGTCAAAGCCGACCCTCCGTAGACCCAGCTCCTTCAGGGTTCTAACAAGCTTTTCGTCGGCGTCGATGCCTGAGGATGCGAGCTCTATCCTTACATCTTTAAGGCTCTCCCTGGCGGCTTCGTAGTTGACCCTCGTCACGTACAGGACTGGCTCTTCATCCATCGGAATTAGTAGCCTAAAACCACCCTCGAAGTTTATGAAGTAGAATATGTCCTTCTCATCTGTTAGGAGGTAGCCGTCCAGCCCCTTGGCCTCGAGGGATCCCCTAAGAGACTCGACTCGACTGTCCAACTGGGTCGTCCCCATCCCCCAATTAGGAGGGTGAATGGATGGTAATAACATTTACTCCAGTCGGCATGGAAACCGGAGGATCCACATATTACCCTGCAGTCATACATGCAGTTGTATGGATAAATCTAAAGAATGAGGTTTTTATGCATTACCTCTAAATACTTTTATTATAATGTATGTATTTCTCTCATGATAATCCATGATGGAGTTGAGGAGGATCCAGATCA
>CAZCOP010000118.1:723-3793 GCA_964499825.1 uncultured Candidatus Bathyarchaeia archaeon | reverse complement strand
TTAAAGAATAAACGACATTAATAAACTTTGCCTTTTTGGTAAAGGCTCAAACCGACCTTATAGCCCTCATCGTACATGGCTAGGATATTAAAAGCTACAACCCACCAGACCCTGAGGATGAGGAGAGGTACGAGATGGTTAAGAAGACCGTGAAACCCTTGAAGGGGAAGGATGTCGCCATCATGGCCCAAGACCACAGCGGCTGGCACATGGCCTTCCAGGTTAGAGGAGGCATAGACAAGCTCCTAATAGACATGTATAGGCGTCCCCAGTTGGCTGAGAGCTTCATCAGGAGGGTGGCCGATATATGCATAGGTATGATAAAGTTGATGATGGACTGCGGGGTTGAGGTCCTCTTCATAACCGACGACTACGCAGACTGCCACTCACCCTTCATGAGCCCAGAATTCTTCAGGAGATTCGAACTTCCAAATATAAAGAGGGTCATAGACCTTGCCGAGAAGAAGGGTATACCCATCCTGAAACACTCGGATGGGAACATATACCCAATACTAGACTATATGGTCGAAGCTGGGATAGGGGGCATACACCGCTCGAACCTGGAGCGATGGATATGTAAGACTTAAAGATGAGATACGGAGATAAAATCTGCATACTCGGAAACGTAGACTGCAGATGCATCCTACCCTTCGGAACAGAGGAGGAGGTAAGAAGGGATGTAAGGAGGTGCATAAATGCAGCAGCGGGGGGAGGAGGATACATGCTCGCATCAAGCAACTCGATACATGCAAACTGCAAAGTGGAAAATGTCTACACTATGATGGATGAAACGAGGAGATATGGGAAAGTTTAGGAATGTTAAGGACTATACTCTGTTCAGTGAAGGGAGGGAACATAAACACCATGGCGCCCATATAATTATTTGGATGTTAAAAACCTATATTTTAGTAGTGTTATATCCTTTGTTTGTTGAGGGAACGCTTTGGCTTATGAGGGAATCCTATACCTAGTTATACCTTTAAGTGCGGTTGTGATAGCCTCACTCGTCGCTCTCATCATCAGGGAGAAGAAGCCTAGCAACTCAACCGAGCCGAGGCCTCCCACATACGAGTTCATGAAAGCCCCAACCGGTAGAACTGTTGAGAGGACGGTGACCAACAACATGGTCAGAGAGGCCAAGGAGAAGCTCAGGATACTCAACGTGGAGAGGGAGATACTTAGCTATGCGATCCGGCGTCTGTATGAGGCGCATGCCGAGGGTAAGATAACCGAGGAGGAGCGGGACAAGCTCTCACAGCGGTATAAGGAGGAACTCAAGAGGATAAATGAGGACATATCAAGAAGTGAGACCTTGATAACGTTGGATGAGCTGGAGAGAATGCAAGAGGACTTGGTAAAGCTGTTTAACGAGAGGTTTAACGAACTGGACAAGAAGATAGAGGAATTGAGGAAACTAACCGGACTGAAGGTTAAGCCTTCTCCAACGGCTCCGAAGGAAGGTGCCAAGCCAAGCGGGGTTAAGGAGGGGAGGAAGCCCGCCCAGAGGGAGAGGGTGAAGAGGCCGAGCAGGCGGAGGAGGCTCCAAAAGAGGACGGAAGCCGACAGGAGGGTTGAGGAGATAATGTCCGAGGTTGAGAAGGTGCTTGAGAGGCTGGAGCAGATAGAGGTTGAGGAGTGATGGATTGGAGGGAGGATGCCAAGAGGAGGGCCGCCCGGAAGGCCGTTGAGCTCGTGAGGGACGGCTTCGTGGTCGGCCTCGGGAGCGGCTCAACGGCGACATACGCGATAAGGGAGATCGGCAGACGAATCAGGGAGGAGGGCATAGATGTACTGGGGATACCGACATCCTTCCAGTCTCACATGGTTGCTGTTGAGTGCGGCATAAAGTTGACGAACCTCCGTGAGCACCCGGAGATAGATATCGACATAGACGGAGCCGACCAGATAGACCCTCATTTAAACCTGATAAAGGGTGGGGGTGGAGCCCTACTGCGAGAGAAGGTTGTAGCCTCAGCCTCAAAGATGGTCGTGATAATTGCCGACGAGACTAAGCTCACGGGTAGGCTTGGAGAGAACAGGCTCTTACCCCTCGAGGTCCTCCCCTTCGCGGAGCCAACGGTAACCCTAAAACTGAGGGAACTCGGCGGAACACCGAGGTTAAGGGAGAAGAAGGACGGTGGACCATACATAACAGAGAACGGAAACTTCATAATAGACGTATACTTCGGACCGATAAAAGATCCGGAAACACTAAACAGAAGGCTGAAGAATATACCGGGAATAGTGGAGACAGGGCTCTTCATAAACATGGCGGACATAGCCTACATAGGAACAAAAAGAAATATAAAAACCATGAAAAGGGAGTGAACAGAACTCAGCAAAGTATTTATGGACACGAAAATAACACTATGAAATGGGAATAAAGGAACCGGAGCCGGGGTAGCCTAGCCTGGTTTGGGCGCCAGACTCATAATCTGGAGAACACCGAAGAACCAAAAAGGGGTCCAGAAGTCGCGGGTTCGAATCCCGCCCCCGGCACTATACAAATATTTTGAATTATGCCTCTTTTGGGCTTCTTTTCGCTATTGCTTGGCTATAAATTGAGTTTCATTTTTGCATGCTCTTATATTTTTACTACATGGTTTGAAGCCTCGTCTTTATATATTACCAAGTGAATTTTATCGGGGGGACCGAGTTGCCGGGTCGGGGGCGAACAGAGCGTGCATTGCTTGCTATTCTGAGTGATGGAGAGCCCAGGTCGCGTATTGAGCTGGTGAAGGAGACAGGTCTGACGAGTAAGGCTGTTGGGAGCGCGTTGTACAGGCTTTGGAGGGCTGGGATCATACTTAGGACGGAGAAGCCGATATACGAGTCCGTTAGGGCGTTTAAGGGAAGGGCTGGGATCAGGAAGAACACAAGGGCGTACCACCTCTACCTCTATAGACTAGGGAAAAAATCAGTTAGCATTAGGGGTTTGCGGTTCGTCAGGTTTGAGGGAGGAGGAATGGGAAAGCGCAGGGAGAGCAAGGCAGAGATTATTCGAAGGTTCCTTGAGCAAAATTCTGAGAGGGCTTTCTACTCGACTGAGATAGCGGAGGCCCTTAAGGAT
>CAZCOP010000118.1:357-713 GCA_964499825.1 uncultured Candidatus Bathyarchaeia archaeon | reverse complement strand
GATCCGGACAAGCCAAGGGAGCAAGCACTGGAGGAAGCGATTCAGAGGACAGAGAAGGCCTTAGCTGAGAAAGCATCTACAAGCCCTATCATAGAGAGGGTTCGCATGATCCGTGATATAATCATCGAGACCACGAAGCTAAGGGATCTTGTCAGTTTTGACTTCATTCAGAATAAGCTTGGATGCACAGAGTACGAGGCAGAGGGCGCTCTGAAGAGAGCCCTGCAACTATACCCGGATTTGAAGGAGGTCAAGCTCTTCAATACATACCGCTACTACTACCACAGCTCGCTCTCAAAAGAGGACTTGAATGCAGCGATCATCATGAAGGAGAACTACATCAGAAAGACTAAAGG
>CAZCOP010000118.1:0-347 GCA_964499825.1 uncultured Candidatus Bathyarchaeia archaeon | reverse complement strand
GACTAAAGGAAGGCTGAACCGCATCGGCCATAACTGGGAAGCATGCGTTGAGTGGTTTATAGACAAGTTCACCACAGGCGCTAGCTTTAGAACGCAGAGCCACAGGGGAAATAGAATGGACCCTAGAAGGATAACGCTTCACCTCGTCCGAAGTGTGGGAGGTCGAAAGTACAACGCAGAGGTAGACCGGGTGTGGGAGGTCACACCGGGCATATTCACGCAACCAATAACCTATGTGCTTGAATGCAAGTGGGGATTGATCAGGAAGAAGGATGTAGATGACTTCTTGGAGGTCTTGAGGTGGAGCAAGGAGTTCGGAGTGGATACGCCTGAGGGAAGGCAGATAA
>CAZCOP010000117.1:0-3812 GCA_964499825.1 uncultured Candidatus Bathyarchaeia archaeon | reverse complement strand
GCTAAGGATTCATCCCAGATCCTAGCCAGAAGTAGGCTAGACGAGTTCTTGAGGAGGTTCTATAACACCCCGGAGGCCTCAATCAGCCTCTTCCTCGATAAGGTTCTCGACTCGGTGAAGACGTTGGAGAGGGCTGTTGAGGCTTTGGGGAAGGATGCAGATGAGGTTGTGAAGCTGGCGATAAGGGCTATGGAGCTTGAGGAGGAGGCCGACGATGTGAAGTGGAAGCTTATCAGGTTGATATTCTCCCATAAGTCGGAGATGACTCCCTTAACGCTCCTGGAGCTTAAGGAGCTAATATTAACCCTAGATGAGATGGCTGATGCGGCGGCCCGCTCATCCGAGACTTTGATAACGATAGTAACGAAAGCGAGGGGGTAGGGGGGAGAGGGAACGGTAGAGGTTATATTATTACTTTTACTAGGCATCTTAGTCTGCATGGTTCTGGGAGCCAACAACGCATCTGCATGCTTCGGTGCAAGTATAGGTGCGGGCCTAACCAAGTACTCAACAGCCGCCCGGCTTGCATCCTTTGGGGTTCTCCTTGGGGTTCTGGTGGAGGGGGTGAAGCTGTCAAGAGCTATATCCGGCGGGATCCTAACTGAAATTACAACGAGCAGCTTCCTAATAATTATGGCCACAACCTTCATCATTATACTCCTCGCAACGATCCTACATCTACCGCTCCCATTGTCCGGCGGCTTCGTTGGTTCAGCCGTAGGTGTAGGGCTCGCCGGAGGAGAAGGCATAGACTGGAGCTTCACTTTAATGGTCTTCGCTTCGTGGGTTGCCACACCGCTCCTCTCCGCCGTCACCTCAGCCCTTCTGTACGGAGTCACATCGAGGCTTACCCACGGGATCAGGAAACCTCTAATGTTAAATTACCTGTATGGCAGGGCTACGTTGGCGTTATCGTTCTATGTCGCTTATGTCCTAGGCGCTAATACCGTAGGACTCATCAGCGGCGTTTACTCACCCTTCGTGGGGTATGGCCCACTTAGAACAGCGGCCTTCGGGCTGGCGACGGCTTTGGGTATGTGCCTGCTGAGCCGTGGAGTGACTGAGACCGTAGGTAGGGAGATGCTAGGCTTATCCCCCTCGATGGCGTTAGCGGCGCAGCTCAGCGGCGCCCTGATCGTTCACATCTTCACCCAGTTTGGCATGCCAGTCTCGATAACGCAATCCCTTGTAGGCGGTGTAATTGGTGTTGGGTTGGCGAAGAAGATAACTGTTGCAAATGTGCAGTTGATTAGGAATATCCTAATCGGCTGGGCTCTAGCCCCAATCCTTGGGGTTATGGGCTCCCTAACGTTAACATACTTAAACTCTATACTCCTGTGAACAGTGCAGAATGGAGAATCCACACCTAGCAAGGTCTATAAGCTTACTCGCCGCTTGATAGTCTCTTATCCAATGCGGGTAAGGGTGTTTATGGAATTATTTCCGTAGTGTTATTGAAGGGTGGATATTCAAACTCCTCCTCAGGGATTACGCCCTCATCTATAAGTTTGAGGACTCTATCCTTGATCTTCATTAAGCTCTTGATCAACCGTCTGGTCAGGTTACACACCTTCTCGAAGCCCTCATCACCCCAAAGCCTCTCGATGTGGGCGTAAAGGCACCTTCCACCGCAATACTTCAGAAGGCTGCAGCGGATGCATGGCTCACCTATCTTAACTCTACCTACTAGGCTCATCCTGGAGTCCCTCATTATATTGCCCAACCTAGCCCAGTTGACATCAACGGCTATCGGGCATGCCAGAACAGTTCCATCGGTTGAGATCGCTAGAGATGAGGAGCCGGAACCACATGGCGGCCTCTCTATCTCCTCATCCCTCATCATGTAGCCCAATAGGCTTATGAAGGGGACTATGCCCAGAACCCTACCCCTCTCAGCTTCATTCAGCCATAACTTAACCAATCGGTTCAGTCCTGGGATGTAGGAGCCCCTACACCAACCGTCGAAGTTCTTCCATCTTGAGCTCCAGATGACGTCGAGTTGCCAGTGGATGTGGTCGAAGAGGTTGAGAGAGGCTAGATGGGTAACATCCAAGTATACGTCGCTCAGCTCTGAGATGGTCATCCTAGCGATGAGGTCTCCCTTGAAGCCGAACCTCCTTAAGGCCTCCGCAGACTTGACGGCTGTCTTATAGACTCCTCTACCCCTGTAGTAGTCTGTAACCTCCTCCCTCCCATCTATAGACAGGAGAACTGCATCGAACCTAAGCCAGTAATCCGGCTTCAAGTTTTCGATCAACGTCCCATTCGTCTGTATTACGAACTTTGCTCCGGATATTTCATCCATGACCTCCTCGATGAATTTAGGGTTGAGGAGTGGCTCCCCACCATAGAAGGCTATAACCGGCTCGGGGTCACCCGATATAAACCTCTCTAAGGCTTCAACTGGGTATCTTACACTCCACGGCACCTTATCCTCAGGGAAGCTCCCTCCACAATACCGGCAAGTGAGGTTACACCTCCCGGTTGTGAAGACTATGTATAGCATGGGCGACCCACGACGATTTCAGAAGTAAACGTTGATATTAGCCTTTCCTGGCGGCTACTAGGCCGCCTTCACTCATGGCTTCGAAGGCCTTACGGATTGCCTCCCCAGTTATCTCTAGGTCCTCATCTGAATGTTTCGCGCATGGGATGAAGGTAGACCTTCTCCCGAAGGGGTTAACACCATTATTGGTTAGGGATAAGTAATACGCATATTGCGCCAGCTGGTTGGAGCCTTCACCGAAGATTGGGTGGATGTTAACCATCGGCCTTTCAGGAGGGGTTCCGGAGGCACGTATGTCGAGCCCGAATTCTTCGGCGTTCTCGTTTATGTGCTTAGTCAGCGTATCGCATATCTGATATAGCCTTGGGTAGATCTCCTCCCTCTCCCTATCGATTATCCTCATAATCTCCAGTCCAGCTCTTATGCTCAGTGGCTGGGCGTTCCACGTTCCACCGACGGCTATCCTTACGAAGCGGTTCCAGTACTCGTCACCCCTCCTTATCTCGTGGTATTTCATGATCTCCCTATCCCCACAGATGGCGCCTATTGGAGCGCCGCCACCAACTATCTTCCCGAGAACGGCTATGTCAGGTGTGACCCCATAGTACTCCTGGGCCCCTCCCGGCGCATATCTGAAGCCCGAGACAACCTCGTCTAGAATGTAGACAACACCGTACATCTCCGTTAACTCTCTAAGTTCCTCCATGTACTCCTTCGTGTATGGGGCGTTTCCTTGGAGGATTATGCAGGCCACATCACCCCTAGAGAGGACCTTCTTGGTGATCTCAGGTTTATTGTATGGTATGATTATGACGTTATCCAGGATCGCCTTTGGTATGCCCCTGATGTTGCATTGGCCGTATGGTGGGCCTGTATGACCCGGACAGACCTCCTCCCACTTCCCATGGTAGCAACCCTCATGTATGACTATTTTCTCCCTCCCGGTGTATATCCTAGCGAGCCTCACAGACATCTCTATAGCCTCACTGCCGCATGCACAAGCCCTCACGAAACCATCGTGGGCGCACGGCACAAGTTTCTTAACCATCTCAGCCCATTCGATCTCAAGTTCGGTGCATGAACCCATATGTACATACGGGAGTATCTCCTCTAAAGCCTTAACCAGTCTCTCATCGTTGTATCCGAGTAGAAGTGCTCCATGGCCCATAACGTAGTCCACATATTCATTTCCGTCCACATCCCACTTCTTGGTTCCATCGGCCCCAGCCATATATATTGGGAAGGGCTCAGCATACCGAGCGTCATGCGTGACACCGCTTGCGAAACAATTTCTCGCTCTCTCATG
>CAZCOP010000116.1:0-3814 GCA_964499825.1 uncultured Candidatus Bathyarchaeia archaeon | reverse complement strand
TGTGACCCCTCGTCTTTGAGGATCTTCAGGATCGTCAGGTTTGTGTTAGCCTTAGCTGAGTAGTATATCCTAACCTTCTCATAGTTCCTCCTCAACGATTCATTGAGTCGTCTGTAGTTCTCCCTAACCCTGCTCTCGCTCATAACGTAGAGTGGGGTGTCAAGCTTCTCAGCTAACTCTAGGGTTGAGACCCCATCTATGTAGAGTATCCCACCTCTATTCTCCAATACTCCAGATATAAGCTGCATGGGGTGTGCGGCTCCCTCCGCTCTATATTATGCCTCTCGCCGCCATCAACTCTGCGCTGAGGACTCCGGCGCCGGCTGCCCCCCTGATCGTGTTATGCCCGAGGCATAGGTACTTGACGGTCATTACCGGGTCCTCCCTTATCCTGCCGACCACGACGCTCATCCCGCCATACTCGTCCCTGTCGTATCTCGGCTGCGGCCTATCTATCTCCTCCCTGACAACTATCGGCCTCTCTGGAGCTGTAGGGAGCTTGAGCCTTTGTGGCTCCCCTGAGAAGTTTCGGAAGGCCTCCTTTATCTCCTCTATGCTAGGTTTCTCCTCTAACTCAACGAAGACTACCTCGAGATGTCCATCCTTAACGTTGACACGGTTGCAGCTTGCACTTATCGTTATGTCCGCTGGTTGAACCCTTCCTCCCTTTAGGGTTCCGAGTATCTTCCTTGTTTCCCTCTCCAGCTTCTCCTCCTCGCCAGATATGTATGGGATGACGTTGTCGATTATGTCTAGGGATGCCACCCCTGGATATCCAGCCCCGCTCAGGGCCTGCATGGTTGAGACTATAACCTTCCTTAGGCCGAACCTCATCAGGGGTTTCAGGGTTATAGCAAGCTGTATCGTTGAGCAGTTTGGGTCTGTTGAGATGAAACCCCTCCACCCTCTCTTCCTCCTCTGGACTGGGATGAGCTCCAACTGTTCAGGGTTAACCTCAGGTATGATCAATGGAATATCCTCATCGAGCCTGTGGGCGCTGGCCTTACTGATCACGGGATACTCGGAGGCTACCTCCTCCTCTATCGGCCCTGCGATTCTACCGGGCAACGCTGAGAAGACGAAGTCCACATCTCCAGCGGACTCTATCGATTTCAGGTTTGTGTTCACAACTGTCATGTCGCTTACCTCCTCGGGCATCTCCATCTCAAGCCTCCACCTGCAAGCCTCCCGGTACCTCTTCCCCGCCGACCTCTCCGATGCGGTGAGAACCGATACCTCGAACCACGGATGGTCCTCTAGGAGCTGGATGAACCTCTGCCCCACTGTTCCAGTTGCACCCATTATGGCTACCCTACGCTTCAAGGTGATCCCTCACAGCCTTTACAGCATCCTCAAGTCTGGATTCGTCGATAAAAATGTTTATGGTGGCCTTGCTTGTGGTTATCTCTATGATGTTTATCCCGCTTGAGGCGAGTATATTCGAGACCCTTGCCACCCATCCCGGCGAGTCTATGAATACCGGATGAGTCAACTCGATCATCCCGACGTTACCCCTACAGCTCAGGGCCTTCGCCACACCTAAACTGTGCAGCCTATTCATCAGTTCAACCTTATCGTTGGATGATGTGAAGATCGTTAATGAGCCGCTGCCTGTGCTTATCCCATAGATCGGCCTACCCCTCAGTGCGTTGAATACCGTGCTCATGTTCTCGGGTGTTATCCTACAGACAAGGCTTACGGCGAGTATGCCCCGCCTATCCGCCAACTTGAAGGAGTTTGAATCGAAGACCCCGGTTATCTCGGTTCCACCTGAACCTAAGCCGTTTGAGAACCTGACAACCCTCAACCTCTGGTTCGGGAGCTTATACCTCAAGGCTTCAGCCTTTATTATCCTTGCACCTCCATGTGCGAGGGCGAACATCTCGTGTATGTCAAGCCTATCTAGGGGTTTCGCGTCCGGAATCATCCTTGGGTCTGCTGACATAACCCCCTCAGTCTCCTTTACGAGTATGACCTCATCAGCCTCGAGGCAGTTTGCGAGTATGAGGGCTGTTGTATCGCTTCCTCCCCTCCCGAGGGTGGTTACGTTTCCATGGTCATCCCGCCCGAGGAATCCGCAGATGACCGGTACAAACTCGCCGAGCAACGGTTCGATATACTCCTTAACGCGTCTCCTAGTCTCATCCATACTCGGCTTCGCGTCTCTATAGTTTGAGTCCGTTATTATCGGCCACTCCGGTTGGGCTGGGTCTATATAGATCGACTTCACACCTAGAGACCTCAGGGCTGACGAGAAGATCCTCACGCTGGCCCTCTCACCCATCGAGACGATCTCGGCGTAGTCTATATCGTTTACATCCCCTATCTCAGATATGACCTCTATCAAGCGATTTGTGGTCTCACCCATCGCTGAGACGACGACCACAACCTCCCTGTAACCAGATCTCGCAACCATCTCGGCTGCTCTTCTGATCTTCTCCCCGGTGGATAGGTCCGCCCCGCCGAACTTGATAACTACCCTACCAGCCACTTGGGGTCACCAACCCTCTGAACTCCTCAACGATGAATCCTAGCGTTCACACGGTGCCGAGGACATCATCCATCGTGTATATTCCAGGTTTATCCTGTCTGTATATCCACTCAGCCGCGTATAGGGCTCCCTGGGCGAAAACCCTCCTCGAGAAGGCTGTATGCTCTATACGTATCATCTCATGCGGTCCTGAGATTATCAGCGTGTGTATGCCCGGTATTCCGCCAGCTCTAACGGTAAGTATCTCAAGCTCGTCTGGTCTCCTTGGGCTTAGGCCCTCCCTCCCATGAACTATGTTTTTGTATCCCCTCAAGCTGGAGACTATTTCGCCGAGCTTCTTCGCGGTTCCGCTCGGTGCATCCCTCTTCCCCGTATGGTGCGCCTCGATTATGCTGAAGTCATATTCCGGTGGGAATAAGCCCAAAACCTTGATGAGCCTGAATAGTATGTTCACACCTAGGGCGTAATTCGGCGCGAAGACAGCCGGAACCTTACCCGAGACCGCCTCCTTGATCACCCTCATCTGCTCATCGGTGAAGCCTGTTGTCCCCATGACTATCCTCTTCCCCAAATCCGCAACTATGGGTAGGTTTGAAACCTCAGCCTTGGGAGTTGTGAAGGTGAGATAGACATCAGCATCCCTGACGGCCTCCTCAAGGTTTGATGGACCGACTATCTCGACGTCTGAGGCGCATATCCCAACCTCGCTCAGGCTCTTACCGAGGTTTGGGTTCCCGGGTGATGCTACAGCTCCCACGATGTTGAAGCCCCTCGACGCCGCTTCTTGGAGGAGGGTTCTACCCATCCTACCAGTTGCCCCTGCAACGCATATGTTAATCCTCATAGGTCAGCCCCTGCCAGTACTTCTCGTTATATAACCTCTCGCCGAGGTCTACATCGAAGAAGTCTTCTACCGGTTTGAGTATCTCAGGGCTTCTCTCATATACTGTCCTTATGGTCTTGAGGATCACATTCAGGCCCTTCTTCGTCATCTTCCCAAGTGGACGCCTGCATGGACCTGCCGGCATACCCAAGACATTCATTAAAGTCTTGTAGGGTAGTGGGTTTCTAGCCTTGCAGAGTACGGGTCCGTAGGGGCTCTCCTCCTGGGTCTTCACGGTTACCATCGAGAAGAGGGGTTTGAGCATCTTGTAGAGTCTCTCAGCCTCATCCATCCTCCCATCCAGTATTGACATGGTCATCCTCTGGACAGCCCTGGGTGCGATATTTGAAGCTACGGATATGACCCCGCTGGCGGCTATCTCTGGGTCGGTCATCATCGTGTAGGTCTTATCGTCGTCTCCAGATAGGATATCGAAGTCC
>CAZCOP010000115.1:0-3919 GCA_964499825.1 uncultured Candidatus Bathyarchaeia archaeon | reverse complement strand
TCCCTGAATATCTCCTCTGTGTAAGGGACCACGTGTGAGACCAGTATGTAATCGACCCCCCTCTGGGCTAGGCACTCGATGAGATTTGGGAGGTCTTTATAGTTCTCCTTCATCACAACCGCCTCAACGCCGAGTCTGAACTCCCTTACACTCTTCCTCTTGGCCTTAGCGACGTACTCGAAGTTTCCCATTATAACATCGGGTTTCGAGCCCCTCCTTATACGCCTCAACTTGACTGCATCAAGCGTATCTATGGAGAATGATAAGGAGTCAATGCCGACCTTTAGGACCTTCTCGGCTAGCTTGGGGTTTAGTAGAGATCCGTTAGTGCTGATTGTTATCTGACTTTCACCCGGTAGGTTAGCCCTTGCGATCTCCAACATCTCGAGGAACTCCGGATGGATTATGGGTTCACCAAGCCCATAGAGTATGAGCCTCTCTAAAAATTGAAAACTCGACCTGGCTATCTTCTTGTACAAGTCTAGGTTTAAATCGGTGGGTTTAGCATCCCATACACGTCTAATGCACATCCGACAGTTGAAGTTACACCTATTTGTAACCTCTATCTGCAGGGCTTCTGGGAAGTCATAACCCATCTTGATTACCCCCTCAGCTAACGGTGGAACCGCTGTAACATACAATCCCTAATCTTAACTCTACCCTTCAAATTCTTTATATTCCCACCATTACCGCTGTTAGGTCGACTCTTATCATAAAGATTGTATCCTTCCTTTACCCACTCCTCCCGCGATCGCAGGTATCATTGAGGAATCTCTCCAGAATCCTAGAAACGCTCTTGATTAAACTCTTCAGAGTTCATTATAACCGACGAGGACATCCCTAACCCCATGCTTCCTCTTCAAGATCGCAAAGAGCGCAACCTTCACGGATACACCAATTTCGCTTTCTCTCTAAAAAAATAAAGGAGGAAGTAAAGAGAGCTCTTGCTGGTCTACAGTTCGATTCCTAACTCCTCCAATTTCTCCGGCGTCGGCACTCCATTGACCCATCCGCGTAACTTGTAGTATTCTTCCTTCATCTTATCCAGTTCAACCACATGGCCCTTCGCTGGACCCTCGGGCATGGGTTCCTCCAGCAGACGCCTCGGTAGGGTATCATCCTTATCATCGAAGCCATACTTGTTCAGGATAACTCTCTCAAGGTTGTATATCCTCTCACCTATCCTCATTATTTCATCTTCCGTTAGGTTCCACCCCGTGACAGCCGAGAGGAGCTCGGCATAGTCCTTTGCTCCTAAGGCGAAGGTTACGAAGAGGCAGTTTACGGTTGAGTTGACGACGCAGGTGAAGTCTTGGAAGGTCTTAGACCACTTCGCCTTCCCCTCGGGAGTCAACGGGTCTATCTTCTCAGGTATTCCCAAGATCTCCGGTGAGACTGTGTAGCCGGTTACGTGGCATCCTCCCCTATTCGCGGTTGCATAGGTGAGTCCTATCCCCTTCATGGCTCTTGGATCGTAAGCTGGCATCTCAAGACCCTTGACGCTCATCGAAAGCTCCGGATGGCCGTAGATCTCACAGAGCTTCTTGGAGCCTAGGGCTAGGTACTTGCCGAAGCCGGACTTGTAGGCTGTCCTCCAGACAGCCTCCACAAGGGCCGCCGCATTCCCAAACCTTAGATCCAGCCCTTGGAGGTCCTCCTTGGGGATGTAGCCTCTCTCGTTAAGCTCCATGGCTGCCGCTATCGTTGAACCGAGGCTTATTGAATCTAAACCGAGCTCATTGCAGTAGTGGTTTGCCTTAATTATGGCGTCTAGATCCTTAACTCCCGTTGCGCTGCCTAGAGCCCATATGGCTTCGTATTCAGGACCCTCAGAAGCCAGTATCTGGAAGGGTCCAGACTCAACTCTAGTAACCCTTCCACACCCAATTATGCATCCCCAACATGCCCTCCTGTCAGTTAGGTACTTCTCCGTCAGGGTTTCACCGCTTATTTTCTCCGCATCCGGGTTTACGCCAGTCTGCCAGTTCTTATATGGCAACCCTCCAGCATTGTTTATCACGTTTACTAGGATGGAGGTGCCGTATGTCGGTAGTCCCTCACCAGTGACCGAATTCTTCCTCATCGCGTCTAGGCATCTCTTTGAGACATCCTTGAGCCTCTCAGGGTCGGCCACTTGAACCTTCTCACTTCCGGAGACAACTATTGCCTTGAGCCTCTTCGAGCCCATGACGGCTCCTACACCCGTCCTCCCCGCAGCCCTATGCTCATCGTTCATTATACATGCTATGTGTACTAGGTTCTCCCCAGCTGGGCCTATACAGGCTACACTAGTATTCTTTCCTCCAACCTTCCCCTTCAGTATCCTGCAAGTATCGAATACGTTCATGCCCCAGATGTCGTTTGCATCCCTCAACTCAGCCTCTCCATCCGTGATCGCCAAGTAAACCGGCCTCTCGGATGAACCCTCAACTATCACCATATCGAAGCCGGAGAACTTCAGGTATGGGCCCCATTCACCGCCTGAGTTGGCGCTCCCGATGGAGCCGGTGAGCGGTGACTTGAGCGTCATGACGTGGTATCTACCAGGGGATGGGAAACCAGGTATGCCGGTGCCTGGTCCAGTTGAGAATATGATAACGTTCTCTGGGCCTAGGGGGTTTATGTCCGCTGGAGGAATTCCCTTTGACTCGTACTCCTTGAGGTATTGGTATAGGAGGTAGACGGAGTATCCCTTACCGCCTATGTACTTCCTCGCAATCTCCTTTGATATGGGTTCGACCTTCAACGCTCCCGCTGTTAGATCAACCCTCAAAATCTTACCCATATACCCATCTGGCAATTAAATCGCCTAAATATAGCATTTAACCGAGAATATTTAAAATTATCTACTATACGGGATATTCCCGAATTTACGTACATATGAGAGACCCTGATCTCTAGGATCTTGCCGGTATCGCTGGGCAGATATCAACCACTAGAGAGATGAGGATCTGATGAAATTTTTCGTTAGGTGCTGGATGGAGTCACCTTGTCCATTACCCTAGACCTTAATAATCTAACAAATCTGAAAGCCTCCTCAATCAGTCTCCTAACCTCATAATTCTGTAGGGTCCCTCGGCCCACCTCTTCCACATATCCAAAGCCCGATCTAACACTCCATTAAGCTCATTCTCAAGTGAATAGAGCCTCCTAAAGGCTAAGACGACATCACTCTTCCCGCCAACGTAAAAACCGCTTCCACATAAGGCTATGGCTGCGCTTCTAAAGATCAGGGAAAAAGCCATCCGGGTGGCTCTCTCATCTCAACCCTGCCAGCCTCCTCTCTAATTTTCTTTATAGACTCTGACTTATCCCCCTCCTAAGCACGACGTAAATGTCTATGTCGCTACACTCCAGTGTGAAGTCCCCTCTAGCGTAGCTCCCGCCAGCATAGATGGCTTCAATTAAACCGCCATACTTAGAGGAGACCACATCAATTAGATCCATAACAGCCTTGATGTATTCATCCTTGGAGAGCCGCCTCATAAATTAATCCTCGCAAAATCAACGTTAATACCATGAACCAGAGATATAAACTGTAACGGCCAAGATGAAACCTGCGGTTTAGAGCAGGTCGCCCTGTGAATGTAGCCGTGATCCGACCCTTAATCGAGGCGCGGTAAAAGCGGAGAAATCGTGTCCCTGAATGTAACGCTTGAAGTGTAAGCTTAGCTATCGCTATCATCGAAGACGCGACGGACCGATACTATTAAGAAAGGGTTAAGAGGCAACCCTTTTGATTGTCAATAAAATTTTTCTTTTAACAGTCAAATGGGTGCCCCTCCCCTCCATCGGCCTCAAACCCCAGCCTAATCGGAGAGCCAGGCGGGAGGCCGCCATCTTAACAGTATCCGACGGATCCTCCGTAAGGTTTATATATTTTTTGTGCATTATCACATATTGATAATGTGCATAATCA
>CAZCOP010000114.1:0-4040 GCA_964499825.1 uncultured Candidatus Bathyarchaeia archaeon | reverse complement strand
GTGAGGAAGGCGGTTACGGTGGTAGAGATTAGGGTTGATGCTGATAAGTGCACTGGATGCGGAACATGCGTCGACGTCTGCCCCGTTGGGGTGTATGAACTCAGGGATGACAAGTCCGTCCCAGTGAACGTTGATGAGTGTATATTGTGTAGGGCATGTGAGGCTCAATGCCCGAACAACGCGATAGAGATAATCGAGTAGGCTCCACTCGAGCTTCAGGTTCCAGCTCATCACCGTCACCCCCATTTTTCTAACCTAGCCATTAATTTCTCCATGTTTCGAGATCTCACTTCCTCCCATCTCTTTGAGAGGTATCCCCTGATGCTCAATCCCTCCCCCCTCGCCAGCTTTTGGAGGATCCTGCTCACTCCGGTTGAGTATTGGATGGCTCTCTTCTTCCTCATGTAGACGCTGGGCGGCAACTCCAGATCCTCCGCGATCCTCCTGAGGATCCTCTTCCTTAACGGGTCCCTTGAGGACTCCACCTTAAGGTTTACGGGTATACTTAGGGAGTATTCTATCAAGTCTAGATCGATGAATGGTAGCCTCAACTCTAACCCGTGGAAGGAGCAGACTTTGTTATCTCTCTCGAAGTTTCTCTTGTATGAGTTGACCACGTCGAGGTATAGGGTCTCCTCCAACCCCTCAACGCCGAACCTCTCGTAAACCTCAAGGTACCGGTGGTATCCGCCGAATAGTTCATCGCCACCTTGACCGGATAGGAGAACCCTAAAACCGAGCTTCGAAGCCTCCTCGGCAACGAAGCATAGGGGTATCGCTATAGATACATCAACCGGGTTGCACCCTTCAATCATCCAGAGAACCCTATCTAGAGCCTCCTCAACATCATCCTCAGTGAAGAGTTTAACTTGAAGCTTGAGTCCCAATTTTTCTGCGATAACCCTAGCATGTTCAATCTCAACGCTCCCTTCAAGACCGACTGTAATCAGCTGGACATCAACCCTACACTCTCTACTTAGGGCGGCTATTAAGGAGCTATCCAAGCCCCCTGAGAAGGCGAGGGCTGGGCTCTCAACATCCTCAACCATCCTCCTCAAGGAGTCTAGGAGGAGCTTGCGAAGCCTACCAGCCGCCTCCTCCACGCTAATAACGCCCAATCTGGATGGTTTAGCTATGCTCTTAACACTCTTGAATGATGCTCCCCGGCGTTCAATAACGGCCACGCTTCCCGGCGGGAAGCTCCTAGCGTCCTTTACCCCTATGGACCATAGAGCCTTACGTTCGGAGGCTAAGGCATAGGTTGAACCGTCCCAGCTGTAGTATAGAGGGTTAACCCCGGTTACGTCCCTCCCAGCTATGAGCCTACCCCTGGGATCCATAACCACGAAGGTGTAGAAGCCCTTAAAACCTTCAATTATAGCCCTAGCTCCACTCTCAGGTTCCCCATTTAACAGTTTGAGGAGTTCCCTAGGTTCACTTATCCCCTCCGGCTTGAACACCCTCCCATCAAATACTAGGGTGACCCCTCCATCCCTAATTGGCTGAGGTTCATCCCGTTGAATGTTCCTCGATAGGCAGTAACCTACAGCTACATCAGATGGCTCAAGCTCACCAAGGAGTTCTAACGGTGACTCACCTATCCTCAAGGCTTCACCTGCAGCAACCCCGTAAGCCTCCCTACCCCTATGCTTCAGGGCCCTGAGCATCCTGAGCATCATTGGGGTGACATCGCATCCATCCCTGCTGATCAACGCAGCGATCCCGCCCATCGCAGGGCATCACCTTCCTTCCGGGATACTCCTAGCAGATGCACCTCTCCATTAAAGGTTATAACCCCTAAGTAATATAGGAGTTAGGTGTGGGGTGTCCGGTTTGCCCGTGTTGCCGATAGATACTGGACGTTACGGAACCCCTGAGATGGTCAGGATATTCGAGGAGGAGAGCTGGATCCAGAAGATGCTCGATGTCGAAGCAGCCCTAGCCTGGGCCCACAGTGAAGTTGGAAATATACCCCGAAGCGACGCCGAGAAGATAATCGAGATGGCCTCAACAAAGTATGTAAAGGTTGAGAGGATAAAGGAGATAGAACGCGAGATAAAGCATGACGTTATGTCACTCGTCAAAGCTCTAGCCGAGGTCTGCGGGCCGAGCGGAGCCTACGTCCACCTGGGGGCTACAAGCTATGACATCGTCGACACGGCTAGGGCCCTCCAGCTGAGGGAAGCCCTAAACCTGATCCTGAAGAGGCTCAGCGACCTAGAGCTGACATTGATGAGGCTTGCGGAGAGGTATAAGGGCACCGTTATGGCGGGTAGAACCCACGGTCAACACGCCTTACCGATAACACTAGGCCTAAAACTCTCCGTCTGGATGAGGGAAGTGTCGAGGCACATCGAGAGGTTGATGGAGTGTAGGGAAAGGCTGATAGTTGGGAAGATGAGTGGGGCTGTGGGAACCCAAGCCGGCTTCGGACCGAAAGCCCTGGAGGTCCAGAGGCTTGTGATGGAGAGGTTGAGGATCAAGGCTGCGGATGTATCAACCCAGATCATACAGAGGGACCGCCACGCCGAGTTAATCTGCCTATTGGCCATGGTGGCCTCAACCCTAGACAAGTTCGCAACGGAGATAAGGGAGCTTCAGAGGACTGAGATAGGCGAGGTCTTCGAGCCCTTCGGCAGGAGACAGGTTGGGAGTTCAACCATGCCCCACAAGCGAAACCCGGAGCTGTGCGAGAGGATATGCGGACTGGCGAAGATTGTGAGGAGCCTAGTCATACCAGCCTTGGAGAATGTACCGACATGGCACGAGAGGGACCTAACCCAATCATCATCCGAGAGGTTCATAATACCCGAGGCATGCATCTTGGTCGATTACATGCTCCACCTGATGAACTGGATACTCGAGGGTATGGAGGTCGATGAGGAGAGGATGCTCAGGAACCTGGACCTAACTGGGGGCTTGATCATGTCTGAGGCCGTCATGCTCGCCCTAACGAGGAAGGGTATGAACCGCCAAGAGGCCCACGAACTCGTAAGGAGGCTCGCAATCAAGTCGAGGGGCGAGAAGACACCCTTCAGGGAGGTCCTCCTGAGGGATGAGGCCGTGAGGAGGCTACTCAGTGAGGAGGAGATAGACGAACTCCTAAACCCGAAGAATTACCTTGGCACAACATTGGAGCAGATAGAATTGGCTATAAAGAAGACGGAGAGGGAAAGGGAGAGGCGTGGCTTAGATGCCTCTCTCCAGTAAGGCCTCCAACTCCTTCATGCTCTTCAGGATTACATCTGAGTGGAAGACTATCCAAGGGCTTGGGTTCTTAATCCTACATATGGTTATGGTCTTCTTACCCCTCATCTTGGCGTAGAAGAGCTCCATGCATGTGCCAGCTGAGAGTCTAGGTAGATAAGCAACGAGGATGTCACATCTATCTATGTCCTCCAAGTCCCTCCTGATGAAGTCTGGGGGTGGAACTTTCCTCCACCACTCCTCACCGGTCATCGAGTACATGACCTTCTCCCTCTCCCAAGGGTCTACGGGTTCGTAGCCACGGCGTAACAGGATCCTCTTAATCCTATCCCTGTAGGACTGTCTACGCTCCATCCCCTGGATTGGGCCTGATATGAAGACCCTTCTCCCCATGATCCATCCCCATCGGATGAAAAGCTCACCCTACCTAAAGCTCAAAAAATCTTATAAAGTTCACCATCAGCTATATTAACCAACTATAATGGTCCTTAAGGCGTCCAATTTGAACGCTGGGGATAGGATCATGGCAACCTTAACATGGGGTGAACCGGACTACTGCCATGAACCTCGAATCCGAACCGCTTGCCGTTTCTCTCGGCAAGGTGGAGTTTAGGTCACAGACGGCCGCGTACTCGGCGGCACGCATCCTACATCAGAGAAGAAGGAGTTAATAGTATCCGGCCCTCCGCCAAGCCTCCCTAAGCCGTTCACCTCTCGTGGTGAGCTCGCCACTCCTCAGATATTCAAGGTATCCCTTTAGGGCCTCCATTAACTTTAGTGGTTCCATGGCGTCCACGGCCTTCTGGAGCTTTAGGATTCCCTCATCCGCAAGC
>CAZCOP010000113.1:0-4048 GCA_964499825.1 uncultured Candidatus Bathyarchaeia archaeon | reverse complement strand
CTCTACAACCCCGAAGACACCACCCCTGAAGCCAAAAACTTATCTTGTCAGTATCAGACTGGGCAACCAGAAAGGTTTAATTTTTAAATAGTAATATATTATAAATATTAATGGAGGGTGAGTAAACGTGAAAAAGACTACATCTTTGGTGAGAACCCTAACAATCCTACTGTCGCTAATGTTGGTGGTTCCGTTACTTCTACAAGTGCAGATCACCCCCTCAGCTGCACAAGAGGGAGCGAAGACGGTTTTCAACGTAATTTCCGGTTACAATCCTCCGCCAGTGGGGCATTGTAACTACTTTGTGGGTGGCCATCTAGGATGGCATGATCACGTCCTCGAATCACTAACGCATTACTTCCTAGCAAATGGAAGCTACGTCCCCGGAATAGCGACAAACTGGACCATGTCTGAGGATTACATGAAGTTCACTCTACACATCAGGAAGGGAGTACTGTTCCATGACAGGCATGAACTGACAGCTGACGATATAATTGCAACCTTCTACAGCGGACTCTACCTCTTCAAGCATAGGCCATGGAAATACCTCAAGAATATAACAAAGGTAGATGACTACACGATGATCTTCTACATGAAGGAACCGAACGATTATGTACCCTTCTACGTTCTGTGGCACTATGAGGTGCTTCCAGTCACCCAGTACGGAGAGTTTGCAGATAGAGTTAGAGCAAAGATTGAGGAGGGGTACGATATCTTCACAAACTCAACGCCATTCCAGGATATAATAGATGACCTTAAAGCGTTCAGGCCTTCAGTGTATATTGGCACGGGTCCATACGTTATGAAAAGTATAACCGCCACCGAGATAGTTCTGGAGAAATTTGAGGATTACTGGGGAGGAGTTCCGCCGATAGACGAGATCCACCTAATAAACGTGAAATCTGAAGATGTGGCGTGGTCGCTTAGATTATCTGGCAAGGTAGACTGGTACTGGGGGACGCCTACACCCGAATACTTAGAAAAGCTGGAAGCCTGCCCCTGGTTCACCCTAGTAAAGATTTTAAGGCCGATCGGACCTGGAATCTACTTCAACTACAAGAGGTATCCATTTAACGTAACCGAATTCAAGTGGGCAATAGCGCACGCCATTAACAGGACAGCGTTAGCTTACATACAGTACCCGATAGGCGGGATACCTGAAGAGTTTCAGATAGGCTTCTCAACATACGCCTTAAGGAGGGTGCTTAATGAAACCTTCATAAACGAGTACATCAACGGCACTGAATATAACTTCCGTTACGAGTACAACGTAACTAAAGCGAAGGAGATACTCGATAGCATAGGCTTCATAGATAGAGATGGCGATGGGATAAGGGAGACTCCTAACGGCACCAAACTAGAGTTTGAGTTCCTCGGGTCCGGAAGATGGCTTGTTCCAGAAGCGATGGAAGCAGTGGCAACAATGCTTAAAGAGGTGGGAATCAAATTGACTGTGAGAATTATAGACCCCGGCACATGGTTTGCCAGTGATGGACCATTCTATATGGGTAGGTACCACATCTGCGCCTTCTTCGGAGTAGCCAGCTCCCCCGACTTCATGTTCGATGAGATGTTCGTCAAGTATAGCACATTATTCCCAGGCTGCGGATTCCCAGATATGGTCAAGATTCCATGGAAGCCTGAGCCGATCAACGTCACAGATCTCACATTATACTTAGAGACGTTTCCAGCTAAATGTACAGAAAAGGAGCGGGATGAGATCCGCGCTGAACTCGCATTCGTATCTGGATACTACCTGCCTAAGATAAGCCTCTTCGGCAGACCTGTTATAATAGCGATGAACACTGAGAAGTTCGCTGGATGGCCTTCGGTCAACGATACCACATACTGGAACAGCCTTGCATCTTACATGACACACGGGGTCAGCTACCTCTTCAGATGGAGGCTCCTCAAGCCCAAGTTCCGCCTAACCATATCAGTTACGCCGTCTGAAGCTGGAACGACAACCCCCGCCCCTGGGGAATACTCCTACGTGAAAGGAGAGAACGTAACGGTCTCCGTCACACCCGCCAGTGGATACGAATTCAAGTACTGGCTGCTCGACGGAAAACAGGTCAGCACACTTGAAACCTACACCGTCACGATGGATGCCCACCACGAACTTAAAGCCGTCTTCGAGGAGGTTGCACCTTCACCGCCACCCTACGGGCTCTACGCGGGCGTCGGCGTAGTGATCGGAGCCATAATCATCGCAGCGGCAATATTCCTAACTAGGCGAAGTTAAGAAAAAAGTTTAATAATTCCCCTTTTTTATATTTAAATAACATGAACTGGGTAGTAAGGAGAATAATCAATCTCATCCTCACGATCATAATTTCGGTATCTGTCACCTTCTTTCTAGTACGAATTATGCCTGGAAACCCCATTGACACCCTAATTCAACAGTATATGATGCAGGGATACTCGTATAAGGAAGCTCTCACAGCAGTCCGTGCACTTATAAGCTATATGCCAAACGAACCCTTACACATACAATATTTTAATTACTGGAAAGCGATTTTACGTGGAGACCTTGGGAGGTCCATCACCCTAGCGACCCCAGTGTCCCAGATATTGGGGTTCGCCGTACCCTGGACAGTCTTTATCGTTTCAATCTCCCTCCTTTCAAGCTTCGCTGTAGGAGTTCTTTTAGGAGTCTACGCAGCTTATAAGAGAGGATCACTCTTCGACCATTCGATTTCACTCTTCGCCTCAATCTCAAGGTCCATCCCACACTATATAATCGGTGTTGTATTCGTTGTATTCTTAGCTGTTCAGTTACGTCTCTTCCCGGCTTATGGCGCCTACGGCAGAGGTGTAACGCCGGGTTTTAATATACAGTTTATAGGGAGCGTCCTATACCACGCCGCCCTCCCGGTTATAACCTACGTTGTGACGACATTTGGAGGGTGGATGCTCTCCATGAAGAGCAACACCATATCAGTTCTAGGAGAGTACTATGTTGTGGCAGCTAGGGCTAGGGGACTACCAAACCGGAGGATATCCCTGACATACGTTGGGAGGAACGCCATATTACCTCTCTTCACTAGGTTCGCCATCTCCATAGGCTACATGTTTGGAGGAGTCGTATTCGTTGAGACGATCTTCTCGTATCCAGGGATAGGCAGCTACCTTTCATACGCCATTGGAGTGAGGGACTGGACGCTTATGACAGGCTGTTTCCTACTGATAACGATAGCCGTGGTGGTGTCAAACTTCGTAGCTGACCTACTTTACAGCAGGCTTGATCCACGCATCCGCTTCACCGCGAAGTAAAGGGGAGGATATCCAGTTGATAGGGGCAAATGGTTTAATGAGCTTGAGAAAAGGGATATCGAGAGAACTTCAAGGGTGGGCTTCCGAACTAAAATTCACATTCAAGATTTTGAAGAGGGATCGAACCGGTTTGGTGGGTTTAGGTATAATCGTATTCTTCGCTCTAATGGCTACAATTGGACCGGAGGTCTATCCTTTAGAGATGATGCCGCATCCAGAAGACCGTTTCCTCCCACCTTCACTGGAACATCCCCTCGGAACCGACTTTGCGGGACGTGACACCCTAGCCCAGATCATACATGGATCCAGAAGTGTTATGGCCGTGGCTTTCCTAACAGGTTTATTTGTAGTTCTGATCTCAATCGTCCTTGGAATCTCCTCCGGGTATATCGGTGGAAAATTCGATATGTTAATGATGAGGATTGTAGATGTCTTCTTGACTATACCTAGCTTCCCACTCTTGGTGATAATCGCCGCAAGCGTAAATAGAACCCTCAGCCCGGTTGAGGTAGCTCTCATAATAGCCGCGGTGGAATGGGCAGGTCTAACAAGGGCTATAAGATCCCAAGTTTTGTCCATAAGGGAGGAAAATTATATAGAGAGCGCCAGATGTCTAGGTTTAGGCGCGTTTCACATAATCTTCAACGAGATATTCCCATCCTTAAAGCCGTACATAGCTATGAACCTATGCTTAACTATAGTCAGCGCAATATATTCCCAAGTAGGCTTATACTTCTTGGGCGTTATGCCTTACACATCGGTTAACTGGGGC
>CAZCOP010000112.1:0-4172 GCA_964499825.1 uncultured Candidatus Bathyarchaeia archaeon | reverse complement strand
GGGCGGGTCCGCCAACAATCAACCCTTACATTACGAGGATCAATCTAGGCCTCTTTATTTACGTATTTGCCTTGATAGGGATTGATCGATGCCTTCCCCGGTTTGATTCCCCCCTTTCCATGTTTTGTCTATCGATTTGTACTCGAAGTACTCGATATTCAATGGAAAAATAAATTAATTGATTCGTAAAAACTGAACCATCAGTCCTAATTAGGTTGATTGATTTATGTATAAGGTGGAGGTTAATGTTCAGTGTTGATGTCGACAGCCGTTTGAGAGACCCAGGGATGACGGCGATGACGCATGCTGAGGATTTGAAGTTCAGGCTTGTAACAGTTGAACTTCTTAGAACGGCGAAGAAACGGTATACGTACAGGGAGCTGGCGAGCAAAACTGAGCTTCCGGTAACGGTTTTGAGCAGATACGCTAAGGGACACGTCCTACCGAACACTGAGAGGGCCAGACAGCTCTGGGAGATCCTATCCAAACTCGTCGGCCTTGAGGTTGAGTTGAAGAGGAGGATAAAGTTTAACAAGGAAGGGTACTTCGACAACACATCGATCATCGGCGATATAACTCTGCTGAGGCAAGCTGCGCACCACGCGCTCGCAAAGTTCGCCGGGAAAAGGGTAACGAAGGTCCTGACTGCAGCCGTGGATGGGGTTCCGCTGGCGACGATGATAGCTGAGTCCTTAGGGGTGAACCTTGTGATAGCGAAGAACAGAAAGGAGGTTGGGGTTCCATCCTTCCTCGAGGAGACCTACGTCCTGAACAACTCAGGTGTAACCATGACCCTCTACGTTCCGAGGAGCGCGATAAAGAGGAAGGACAGTGTCCTGATAGTCGACGACATGATAAAGAGCGGCGACACCCAAGCCGCTCTCGTGAACATCGTGAATAAAGCTAAGGCTGAGGTCTCAGGTCTGTTCTCGCTGATAGCCATTGGGAGGCAGTGGAGGAGGAAGATAAGGCTACCCGAGGGCTGCCAGGTTGAGATAGTTCTGGAGCTTGACTCACCGCATTCAGGGGGAAAGGATTAGGGATACGGCGGGTAAAGCTTAATACAACCCCCACCCCTCTTTATTGAGTAATCGCTTATTGGATGGTGTATCTGGGTTTGGGGGTTGAGGATATACTCTCAAGTATACCCACATACTCGATGGAGCTCGGGTTGAACCTCAATAATCCCGAGGATAGGTTCAAGTGGTTCCTCGCTTCGATACTATTCGCAAAGAGGATATCAGCCGACATAGCCAAGCGAACCTACAAGAGGTTCATCGAGGAGGACCTGACAACCCCAGAGAAGATACTGAAAGCCGGATGGGACAGGCTGGTTGAGGTGCTTGACTCCGGTGGATACGTCAGATACGACTTCTCAACAGCCTCCAGCCTCCTTGAGATAATGAGAAAACTGAAGGAGGATTACGGGAGCCTTGAGGGCCTCCATGAAGCCGCGGGGGATCCACGCGACCTCGAAAGGCGGTTGATGGAGTTTAAGGGAGTCGGCCCGGTATGCGTCAACATATTCTTGAGGGAGCTCCGCGGTGTTTGGGGGAAGGCTCAGCCGAGACCTTCAAAGATCGCCCTTCAAGTCTCTAGGGCTATCGGTTTAGATAACGTTGAACCATACGAGTCAGCCCTTGTCAGGTTAAAGCTCGAGTACTGTAAGAAGGGTAGATGTGTGGATTGCCCGGTTAGGCAGTATTGCAGGAGGGGAAGAACAAGCTCACCGGAAAACCTTAAATCTTGAACCTCAGCCTATAATGTTTTAAGTGCCTTCTTAAGCGGTGATGCTGAGTGGCTGAGGATGAGGAGCTTGAGAGGATAAGGCGTGAGAAGCTGAGGAGGTTGATGAGGAGGTTAGCTAGGGGAGCTGAGAAGAAGCCGAGGAGAACAGCCCTAAACAGACCCGTTGAGTTGAATGATAGCACATTCGAGGAGTTCGTTAGGAGGCACCAGCTCGTCGTCGTTGACTTATGGGCGCCCTGGTGTGCCCCATGCAGAATAGTCTCACCGATCATAGAGGAGTTAGCTAGAGACTACGCCGGCAAGATAGCCTTCGGAAAGCTGAACGTCGACGAGAACCAGCTTACAGCTATGCAGTACGGCGTGATGAGCATCCCAACGCTCCTCATCTTTAAGAACGGGAAGCTCGTCGACAGGATTATTGGGGCTATGCCTAGGAGGATGCTGGAGCCTAGGATAACCCGCCACCTATAAACTGCCGTCGAGGATCCGGCTAAAAACACAAACCTTAGAAGGCCCAGCTAACCCTAAATTCTCACGTACACCAAGTCAAAGGCTATGTGAAAGGAGACGCTTAGGGGAGGAGATGGAGAGGAGAAGTAAACCCTGCAGGGTTGTTGAGAGGAGAACCAAGAGTGGACGTACAGCCTTAGTTGTGAGCACACCCTACTGGAGGCCTGGAACGGACTTCCTAGAGGAGGCCGTCAGATCCATTAAGGGAGTTGTTAGGGACGGGGATATCATAACCATATCCGAGAAAGCCATCTCGACGGCTACGGGAAACCTGATCGACGAGAACGCTATTAGACCGGGTTTACTCGCCCGCATCCTAGTTAGGTTCTGGATGCGTTATGTCTGGGGTTACGCTTTAGGCAGGTTATGCCATCTGAGGGAGAGGAATATTCAACGCTTGAGGTGTTACCCCATTAAGGAGGGGGGCATACATAAGGAGGCAGCCCTCAGGTATGCCGGCTTCCTCTACGCCCTTCAGTGGGGCTCAGAAGGAGGGATAGACGCAAGTAACCTACCCTACTCCTACGTGAGCCTGCCGCTGAGGGATCCAGAGGCGGTTGCCGATATGATACGTCGATACGTCAATGATAGGCTGGGTAGGAGAGTCACGGTCATGATAGTTGACACCGACAAAACATACTCGATAGGAGGCTTCCACTTCTCACCGCGTCCCACATCGGTTAGGGGCATACATCAACTTGGGGGTTTTTTAGCCTACCTGCTCGGTAGAGCGTTTAAGCTGAGGAGGAGGTCTACCCCGATAGCCATAGCTGGCTCTAAGATACCGACAGAGCTGGCTTTAGATATAGCTGAGGAATCTAATAGGCTTAGGGGTTCAGGAGCCGGGATGACCGTCTGGGATATGGCTGAGACGTTCGGCGTACCGATCACGGGGGTGACCTGGGAGATGCTTGACGAAGTTGAACATAGGCCGATCGTTATAGTAAGGTTGAAACCCCGCGGAGGGTTTAAGGTGAGAAGCGGTTAAAGACCATCGCCAAGGCTCCGTAGAGGACCACGTCCCCTCCAAGTGGGGTTATCCTTATCTCCGGAACCCTATTCCTCGTATGCTCCCCTATGTAGCGTTTTATCGGCTCTATAACTAGGCTCCTGTTGTTTAATGCCACGGATCCCCCAACCGTTATCAGGGATGGATCATACGCGTCGTTCACACATGCGAAGCCTATGGCGTTAAGTCTCCCTATCCTTTCAGTTATCTCTAGGGCTAGGCTGTCCCCAGCCTTGGCGGACTCGTATAGGCTCCTAGCCGATATCCTACCGCCCTCCCTCCTCCTCACCATCGAGAGGAGGCTCAGCTCAACCTCGTTTCTGCTCCTATCCCTAAGTATTAGGTCGACGTAGTTCGGTATTCCGTTCCCTGAGCAGTAGGCCTCCCAGTGACCCCTCTTCCCACATCCGCAAACAAGGCGTCCTTCACAGTCTATCGTGAAGTGGCCTATCTCCGCCGCATTCCCATCCTTCCCGATTAGGAGGTTCCCGTCAACGTATACACCTCCACCTATACCGGTGCTTATCGTTATGTAGGCTAGGTTCTCGACTCCCCTACCAGCTCCAAAGAACCTCTCACCCATAACGGCCGTTGAGCAGTCGTTCAGTAGGTAAGTCTTCAAGCCGAGCTCCTCCTCTATCGGCTCAACGAGGGGGACGAACTCGTATGGTATGTTTGTGGGCTTCATGAGGCCTCCCCTCTTCAGGTCTAGGGGTCCGGCTGAGCCTATACCTACACCCTCAACCTCCCCTAATTTTAAGCCCTTAACCCTTATTGAACGGATCATCCTCACTATCTGACGGCTTACACCCAGAGGACCCTTCCCCGTCTCCGTCCTCTCCGTAAGCCTCGCAAGTATATTCCCCCTCTCATCCCCAAGTGCAACCCTTACATTCGTCCCTCC
>CAZCOP010000111.1:0-4305 GCA_964499825.1 uncultured Candidatus Bathyarchaeia archaeon | reverse complement strand
GTTAAGAGACTCCTAATACCGACCGGTTGCTCATTGATCGATAGATTCCTTGAGGGTGGACTCTCATCCGGAAAAACAACGTTGCTCTACGGTGAGGCTGAAACTGGGAAGACAACCCTAGCAATCCAGTGCTCAGTAAACACAGCTAGGATGGGGTACAAGGCCATATTCGTAGACTCGGATGGGACCTTCACACCTGAGAGGCTTGCCCAGATAGCCCGGAGAGACCTAAACGAGGTATCTGAGGAGATAATCCTCTTCAGGCCGTTATCCTTCGAGGAGCAGGGCTCCATAGTAGACCATTTAAGGGAGTACCTGACCGGGAGGTTCGGGCTTATAGTTGTAGACTCTGTTACGTCGCTTTACCGTAGGGAACTGAAGGGTGATAAGGAGGTCTTCCCCCTAAACCGTGAGCTGAATAGGCAAGTTGCAACCATAAGGGAGCTGTCGAAGGAGGCAGGTATACCCATACTCCTAACCAGTCAGGTTAGGAGCGTCCCAACCCCTGAAGGTGGCGACGTAGCCCCCGTTGCAACGAGGGTCTTGACGTTCTGGTCTGATTACGTCATACATCTCAAGAGGACTATGCGCAGGGGCATCATATCGGCTGCTCTTGAGAAGCCTAAGGGGAGGATTGTAGAGTGCCGGTTAGTTATAGTGGAGGATGGAATCCGGGACTATGAACGGTAGACTTATCCAAGTATTTAGCCAAATTAGGATAGAGTGATGGAATGAGCTAGAGATGATGGTGAACGAGGTGATCAACGCCCTATACTACATATTCCCAGCTTACTGCGCCAACGCTGCGCCGGTATTGTTTGGGGGAGGGAAGCCTATCGACCTTGGGAGGATGTTTCTAGACGGCAAACCCATACTTGGGTCTAACAAGACCTATAGGGGTTTCGTATCCGGCATATTGATCGGGACCTTGGTCGGCTGGGTTCAGTCGATGCTTGCTCCAACCCTGGGTTTGAGGGGTGGGGGCGTTCTGCTCGGTTTCACGCTCTCGTTGGGAGCCCTAGTTGGAGACCTACTCGGCTCCTTCATAAAGAGGAGGCTCGATATAAAGCCGGGAGACCCCTTCCCCGTGTCGGATCAGATAGACTTCGTCTTGGTAGCCTTGCTCTTCTCCTTGGCGGTTGAGCCGCCAACCCTCCTAGCTGCGGTTATAGTTATCCTCCTTACGCCGCCCATACACCTATTAACCAACTTCATAGCCTACCTGTTACGGGTAAAGAAGAAGCCATGGTAATCCTCTAGTATGGAGGAAGGTCTAACGGCGTGAAGCTTCCGAAGTTCAACGTTGTGAGGGAGGCCTTCTGCACATGCCTCCCAAAGTATAATCTAAATACGTACCTAGGTAGGTGTGGGCATGGGTGTATCTACTGCTACGCCGTTAAGTTCCCGAGCTTTAGGGGTCCAGCGAGGCCGAGGCTAAACCTTAAGGAGAGGATAAGGGCTATGGCTGGGAATACTAAGGTTAGGCTCCCAGTTATGCTCAGCGACTGCACAGACCCGTATCAGCCGTTGGAGAGGAGATGCAGAGTGACCCGTACATGCGTCGAAGCCCTAGCCGATTACGGGTTTCCACTCCTGATCGTGACCAAGTCGGATCTTGTTGTTAGGGATGTTGATGTGTTCAGGAGGACCCCGACCGTCGTCTCGATGACGATAACAACCCCCAACGAGGAGACGGCGAGCTTTATAGAGCCCGGTGCACCACCACCATGGAGGAGGTTTAAAGCCTTGGAGAGGGTGGCTGGGGAGGGTATACCCACAGTTTTGAGGATAGACCCGATAATACCAACCCTGAACTCAGATATGGAGACCATAGAGGAATTGGTCGAGAAGGCGGGGGAGATCGGGGTTAGACAGGTGACCGCCTCAACCCTGAAGCCTGTTAGGGGGTTCTTCCAAAAACTGAGGGAGCTTAATCCGAGCCTCTACCGGAGGCTTAGGGAGGCCTACTCGGATGGCGAATGGAGGATGGGCTACAAATACCTAAGCCGGGAGAAGAGGAGAACCATACTATCGGGGGTTAGGGAGGTCGTCCTAAAGAATGGGATGGAGTTTGCAACCTGTAGGGAGGGCCTACCGGAGATGAACACAACGGTCTGTGATGGAACCTCCTACTGTAGGAACCTGCTACAACGTTATTGTTAGTTTAGGCCTCATCTATGAACCTGCTTGCGCTGGGTATCTCCTTCGGCAGCCCCCTCCTCTCCCTTATGCTGTATATAACCTCTAGGGCTAGGTTCTCGGGGACCTTCTCCCAGTGGTCGAACTGGCTCTGCCAGAAGGCGTGTCCAGACGTTGCAGACCTCATCTCGGCTGCTAGGCCGAAGGTTTCAGCTACCGGTATGTAGCCGTCCACCATCAAGACGGCTCCCTTCTGGGCTGAGGCTAAGATTCTACCCCTCTTGCGGTTTATTAGGCTTGTTACCACACCTATCCACTGGGCCGGAACCGATACCTGTATCCTGTAGATCGGCTCGAGCAGTATCGGGTCGGCTGTGAGGAATGAGCCGAATATGGCCCTCCTTACCGCTGGCATTATCTGAGCTGGACCCCTATGGACGGGGTCCTCGTGTAGCTGGGCGTCCATCAACTTCACCTTCACACCCCTTATGGGTTCCTCGCAGAGAGGTCCAGCCTGACATGCCCACCTGAACCCTGATATCGCCATGTCCCTGACATCCCTCAGGTACTGGATTCCCTTCGTCAGATCTATGAAGATGTTCCTGTGCTCCTCTATCGCCCAGACGTTCCTCGCCTCCTCGGTCGGCCATCCGGCCTTTCTGTACAGGATCTCTCCAACCCTCCTCATGCCCATGTCCTCGCTTATCTCCCCATCCTCGATCATCCTTATGACCTCCTCCTCTAGGGGTTCCACCTGTATCCAGAACCTGTTATGCTTGTTCGGGCTCTTCGCCATTGCGATTATCCCAGGCTTGCTCACGGCCTCCCGGTATACGACTATCGGCTTCGATGTTATTATCTCCAGCCCAGGCGCGTAGTCCTTCATGAATTTTATCGCTATCTCCAGGTGTAGCTCGCCCATGCCGCTGAGGAGGTACTCGCCGGTCTCCTTATTTATCGTCGTGACCAGGTTTGGATCCTCTATGGAGAGGCGGTGCATTACGTCGACTAGGCGTGGCAGGTCCTTAGGGTGTTTGGGTTCTAGGGCTATCGTTACCACCGGCTCCGAGACGTAGGTTATCCTCTCGAAGGGAACCATGCCGTCCTTGTGGGCTGCATCCACGAGGGTCTCCCCAGCCCTAGCTAGGTCCAGACCTAGCAGGGCGGCGATGTTTCCCGCGTCTATATGGTCCACGACCTCCCTGAAGGCTCCCATGTACATCGAGACCTGCTGAACCCTGTAGCCCTTCCTCGCCCCAACCAGGTAGACCTGGTCTCCCTCCTTTATGTCTCCCGAGAATAGTCTCCCGGTTGCTACGAGCCCTGCGTGGGGGTCCATCTGCGCCATTGTGATGCAGAGGACGGTTGGCCCGTTGTCGTCGCAGTTTAGCATGGCCTGTCCTACCTCGGAGTTTAGGTCTCCCTTCCATATCCTCGGTATCCTGTACCTCTGCGCTTCAACCGGGTTAGGTAGGTTCTTCACGACCATGCTGAGTATCGCTTCGTGGAGTGGTATCAGCTTCTGCAGGGTTTCCCACTCGTTACTCTGGTAGGCCTTAACTATATCGTTGAACTTTATTCCCTTCTTCTGGGCTATCTCGAGGGTGAAGCCCCACCTGTGCAGGGCTGAGCCGAAGGCAACTGTTCCCTTGACCGGGTCGACCTTCCACTGATTCTTAAACTCCGGCTCGCCGTATAGGTCGATCAGGTTGTTGAAGTCCCTTATTATCCTTAGAAGCTTCTTCTGGACTTCGTTTGGGCTCAGCTTCAGCTCTCTTATCAATCTATCAACCTTGTTTATGAAGAGGACTGGTTTAACCCTCTCGTTGAGGGCCTGTCTGGTTACGGTCTCTGTTTGGACCATAACCTCCTCGACTGCATCTACAACTACAACAGTCCCGTCTATGGCCCTTAATGCCCGTGTCACCTTGCCCGTGAAGTCTACGTGTCCAGGTGTATCTATCAGGTTGATTAGGTATGGCTCGTTCCCTACCTCGTGGAGTAGGGATATGTTAGCCGTCTTTATGGTGATCCCCCTCTTCTGCTCCTCCTCCAAGTAGTCTAGGGCTCTCGCCTCGCCCGCTATCTTCGGTGAGAGGAGTCCAGCCTCGGCTAGGAGGGAGTCTGTCATCGTTGTGTTATGGACAACTATATTATTTGCGATGA
>CAZCOP010000110.1:0-4356 GCA_964499825.1 uncultured Candidatus Bathyarchaeia archaeon | reverse complement strand
TAAAACCTTTAAATTTGAGCTTTAATTTAGAGTTTGATGGGACCCGTGGCCTAGTCTGGATAGGGCATCGGCCTCCTAAGCCGAGGGTCCCCGGTTCAAATCCGGGCGGGTCCGCCACTCCTCCCGATACCCTAACTTCACTTCTTTAGACTTCTTTAGACCTCGAATTCCTTTAACTAGGTGAGATTGTTTAGGTTGGAGAGAACCCTAATTATGAAGCTCGCTGGGTAAGATTTAATATTTAAGAGCTCAAATATTGAGGGGAGGTTGAGGGGTTATGTTCAGGTTCTCTGTTCCCCAGAGGGTTTATGAGATCGGTGGGGTTAGGGTTGGAGGTGAGGTTGGGGAGAACCCAACAGTACTGATCGGGAGCATCTTCTATAAAGGTGACAGGCTGGTTAAGGATGAGTCTACCGGTGAGTTTGATAGGGAGAGGGCTGAGGAGCTCATATCTAGGGTTGAGGACTTATCCGACCGGACGGGTCTCCAGGCCATGTTAGACGTCGTCTGTACAAACCCTGAGAATGCTGAGAGCTACCTTGAGTTCGCCGCTGATGCAACCGATATGCCGATCCTGATAGACGCCGTGTCCGAGGGTGCAGCCCTGAGGGGACTTGAGTGCGTTAAGGAGCTGGGCATACTGGATAGGACCGTCTATAACTCGATAATGCCGGAGACGAGGGACTCCGTATACCAGATGATGAAGAGGGTTGGGTTAGAGAGCGCCATCATCTTAACCTACAGCACCAGGGCTATAATATCATCAAAGGAGAGGGTTAGACTCCTTGATACGTTGATCCCAAAGGTTGAGGAGGCTGGAGTAAAGAAGCTCCTAATAGACACCGTAGTTATGGATATAGCAACCCTCGGACTGGCCTGCAAGGCTATACAAGTGGTGAAGGATAGGTTTGGATATCCAGCTGGATGCGGAGCCCACAACGCAATCGAGTCTTGGAGAGCCTTAAAGAGGAGGAAGGATAAAACGCTCACGCTCACCTGCTCATCACTGGTTAATGGGCTCCCAGTAGCCCTAGGCGCAGACTTCATCCTCTACGGCCCGATAAGCGTAGCGGAGTATATATTCCCAGCCATAAGCCTAATAGACGCATCCTACGGGCAGGTTATGATGGAGGAGGGGAGGAGACCTAAACCGAACCATCCAAGGTTCAAGATATCCAGGTTATGGGCGTAGGATTCTCAACATCAACTCGTTACCGCCCTACATGGTAGTGTTTGGAATATGTCCGGCTTGAAGGTCTCCTTGGTAACCGGGAGAACGATAGATCAGGGCTGCAGCAAGGAGTTCGGTAAGCTCTCCCTCGAATATATGGATCATGCAGCTATCTGCGAGCTTGATCCTGAAGATATGAAGAAGCTTAAGGTTAGAGAGGGAGATAACGTCAAGGTAACCACAAAATTCGGCTGTGTAGTCGTCAAGGCTAAGAAGTCGCGGAGGAATCCTCATCCCGGAGTGATCTTCATCCCCTACGGCCCCTGGTCGAACGTCATAGTAGATCCAAAGACCCATGGAACCGGGATGCCATCACTTAAGGGGATAGATGCCTACATAGAACCCACAAAAGAGGAGGTTCTAGACCTCAAAAGCCTACTTCTCAAATACTACAGCGGTAAATCGGCCGAGGAGCGTTAATCATGCCTTTAATCTCGAAGGTCGTATGTCCAGTTTGTGGATGCTGCTGCGACGACATCGAGGTCATCGTAGAGGATAACAGAATTGTTGACGTAAGAAAAGCATGCGCCATGGGGGCCTCAAAGTTCCTAAACTACTCGAGGCACAGGCTGAAGAAGCCCCTAATAAGGAGGGGCGGCGAACTCGTTGAGGCATCACTAGACGAGGCGATAAGGAGGAGCGCTAAGATACTGGCCGAGTCCTCCTACCCGATCCTATACGGCTGGAGTTCAACGAGTTGCGAGGCGATCAGGGTTGGTCTAGAACTGGCCGAGGAGGTTGGAGGGGTAATCGATAACACATCAACAACATGCCATGGCCCATCCATACTGGCTATACAGGATGTCGGCCTACCTGGATGTACACTCGGACAGATAAGGCATAGGGCAGACCTAATCATATACTGGGGGAGCAACCCGTGGAGCGCCCACCCGAGGCATATAGAAAGGTACACAGCCCTCTCAGAGGGCAGGTTCCAGAGGAGTATCTGGAGGCGCTTCCTACTGCGGGTGTATGCAACATCGATAAGGAAGAAGCTCCAGAGAGCCCTAGCTCTGGCGTTCCGGGGGAGGGCTCCAGAGAGGGAAAAAACTAGAAGGAGCATACCATACACGCTGACCCAGGAGGAGCGGAAGCTCATAGTAGTCGACGTCCGCAAGACTAGATCAGCTGAGATAGCCGACTACTTCATAAAGGTTGAACCGAACCGGGACTATGAGGTCCTCCAGGCTCTACGCGCCCTAATTAGAGATGAAACCCTAGATGTAGACGAGGTTGCCGGGGTTCCAGTTGAACTCCTAGAGGAGGTTGCGGATGTGATGGTTAACTGCAAGCTTGGGATAATCTTCTTCGGGGTCGGCCTAACGATGAGCGATGGCAAGTTGAGGAATGTAGACGCAGCGATCTCCCTAACCAGGGACCTAAACAGGTATACGAAGTTCCTCATAATGCCGATGCGTGGACACTTCAACGTCACCGGGGCGAACATGGTCTTCACATGGCAGACGGGCTACCCCTACGCCGTCGACTTCTCACATGGATACCCCTACTACAACCCCGGTGAGACATCAGTCATAGACATACTATGCCGTGGGGAATCTGACGCCGCCCTCGTGGTCGCCTCAGACCCGGTTGCAACATTCCCGGGAGAGGCCGTGCGAAACCTGGTTAGGAACCCCTTAATAGTGATTGATCCCCACCCTTCAGCAACCTCACTGATGGCCGATGTGGTCATACCGTCAACGTTCGTGGGTATAGAGGCTGAGGGGACAACGTACCGCATGGACCACGTTCCATTACCCCTCAAGAAGGTTGTGGAACCGCCAGAAGGTCTACTCTCTGATGAGGAGATACTGAAACGCATACTTAGAGAGGTGCGTAGGATAAAGCGTGGAGCCGGCTGAAAAAGGGAGCCAATCAACCCCTTATGGATAGGCAAGGTTAAAAGAGGATTTATGGTATTAGATTCTGAGGGTAGTGGAGGGGCATGACTGAAGAGTACAAGGTTAAGGACGTAAAGTTGGCGGATGAGGGCAGGCTCCTCATAGAGTGGGCATCGAGACATATGCCAGTCCTAAACCAGATAAAGGAGAGGTTCACGAGGGAACGGCCCCTGGAGGGTTTGAGGATTGGGGCATGCCTCCATGTGACGAAGGAGACGGCGGTCCTAATAGACGCTTTGAGGGCTGGAGGGGCTGAGGTGTCACTCTGCGGGTCAAATCCTCTCTCAACGCAGGATGAGGTCGCCGCTGCGATAGCTGAGTGGGGTGTGCACGTCTACGCTTGGAGGGGGGAGACAACCGGTGAGTATTACTGGTGCGTAAATAGGGTTATAGACCATAGGCCGGTGATAACCCTAGATGACGGAGCAGACCTCGTCACAACTATACACCTGAAACGTAGGGAGGCACTGGATGGAGTTAAGGGTGGAACTGAGGAGACCACAACCGGCGTCATAAGGCTTCGGGCGATGAGCAGACGTGGAGATTTGAAGTATCCGATCATAGCTGTGAACGACGCCTATACGAAGTACCTCTTCGACAACCGCTATGGGACAGGACAGAGCACACTGGACGGCATAATCAGGGCGACGAATATACTCTTAGCCGGGAAGAGGTTCGTAGTCTGCGGTTATGGTTGGTGTGGGCGGGGCCTTGCGAGGAGGGCTAAGGGTATGGGCGCCAATGTGATAGTGACTGAGGTCAACCCTATAAGGGCCCTGGAGGCCGTGATGGACGGTTTCACAGTTATGACCTTGGATGAGGCGGCCGAGGTTGGGGACATCTTCGTAACGGTCACGGGTAATATAAGCGTTATAAGGAAGGAGCATATGCTCAAGATGAAGGATGGGGCCATAATAGCGAACAGCGGACACTTCAACGTTGAGATAAACCTCCCAGACTTGAAGGAGATATCAAGGTTGAAGAGGACTATACGCCCGAACCTTGAGGAGTATACCCTGGAGGATGGGAGGAGGATATACCTCCTAGCTGAGGGTAGGCTTGTTAACCTAGCGGCGGCCGAGGGCCACCCATCCGAGGTTATGGATATGTCCTTCTCGAATCAGGCTCTTTGCGTTGAGTATATAGCGAAGAACCCCAAGATGAGCCCAGGCGTATACACGGTGCCTAAGGATATAGATGAACTCGTCGCCAGATTGAAGTTGA
>CAZCOP010000109.1:0-4405 GCA_964499825.1 uncultured Candidatus Bathyarchaeia archaeon | reverse complement strand
GCAGGTAACTCGTTACGGGATCTATGGTACCTTATACACTCGCAGCACCTCCCCTCATACTCGCATGGGTAGGTGCACGGGCAGCTCTTCAGGTTCACCTCGATATTCAGACACTCCCCACTCATCCCAAACACCAATCTGAGAGTTGAATATTTGGGATAAAAATCTTTCCAAACCGCGACGATCAAGCTGGGAAAGTTATAAACCATCCTGATATAACCTTTGAACAGTACTGGCGGAGAGGCTTTCTGATAGGGTATAGATTTCCCTCCTCCTAGATGTCGCGAAGAGGTTCATCAAGGACGGGTCATGCTAAACATAAAAAATTCGTGGGGAAGAGACCGTCGGGTTACGTCCTTTATGCTAACATTTGCACTGCCAGACTGGACAACCATAGCGATGGAAGCTGACCCAACCATACACGGGTGAGGGTTGATCTTCCTTGCGAATATCCTCTGAGATGAAGGCTTTATAGAGCATGGTAAGGATGTGAAATAGATCGCCAAGGTCTATCATAAGGGTTCCTCCATGACGATCTCTTCCTCAATACGAAGGCTAGATACAAAGATTGAATAATCGATTCTGAAGAGGAATGCATCAACGTGATTAACCAAGTTATGGACCTTCTCTCTTATCCATAAATGGCGGGAATAGACGCGTGATATATGTAGCTATACCCAGCTTCGAGGTTTATCATTAGGTGTTGGTAAGGCTACGGAGATGTCATTTACTGCCCTTAGACCGGCTACTTGCTAATAACGAGGCTTACTGAGAGGCTCTTCGTAACCGCAAAGAATTACATATGTCTCTCTCAGGCTCACGGTATGTTATGTGGGAAGGAGCTGAAAGGTACATAGGGTTGCCCTCTGCGAGGACAGCCATCGGGGGCAAATGGCAATGTTCGTGATTTCCGGTCTAGGCGTCAAGGGGGGATGCAGATGTGGGAGGTCCGTGTGGCTGAGGGATCTAACACCAACAATACCCCACCTGATGAGGTTGCCAAAAACAGGAGAACTCGAATGGTAGGGGGGTAATAGACGATATAATTGATGTTTATAAAAAGGGAGAGAGGCCCACAAGTTCTCTCATTCAACGATCCTAGAAGTTCTCGAGCTGGTAGAGTCCTAGGTCGATGTTCAAAGGCTTCTCAGGTTCACCGTATTGATCTAAGTCGTAGAGTGTTGGAGCTATAGTTCCGAAGCCGCTCAGTATGTGCGGCGAGCGGACACCGGTCATCACAAGGGTGACCCTGAGCATCCCGGAGAGGTTGGGGTTAACCCTTGCACCCCAGATGACCATCGCATCGTCGCTCATCATCTCGGTCACTATCTCGCCGACCCTATTTGCCTCGTCTATACTCATCTGGGAGTCCCCGGATACGTGAATTAACGCGCCAGATGCACCTGAGTAGTCGACATCAAGTAGTGGCGTCCTCAGAGCCTTCAACACAGCCTCCTCAGCCCTATTGGGGGCGTCAGATTCACCCACGCCAACTATCGCCACGCCACCCTTCCTCACGATGGTCCTGAAGTCTGCGAAGTCGAGGTTTATCAGGCTTGGGGCTGATATGGTCTCTGATATACCCTTAACCATGTTGGCCAGCACCTGGTCTCCAACCTTGAAGGCCTCATTTATCGGCAGCTGGGGAACGAGTTCCATTAGTTTGTTGTTGTCGACAACTATAACCGTGTCGCACTCCCTCCTCATCTCAGTTAGCCCCCTCGCCGCATACTCCAGCCTACCCTTCTCTATCCTGAAGGGCATAGTCACGACACCCACGACTATGGCTCCCTTCCTCCGGGCTATCTCCGCCACCACAGGTGCGGCTCCAGTTCCTGTTCCGCCGCCCATACCAGCTGTGACGAAGGCTATGTCAACGTTCGTTAGGAGGTTCTCTATGCGTTTTCTCGACTCCTCTATCGCCATCCTCCCAATCTCAGGGTTGCCTCCAGCCCCCAGACCCCTAGTCGTCCTCTCCCCTATCAGTATCTTCTGGTGTGCATGAGTTACGTTCAAGTGTTGCATATCGGTATTTATCGCAACACACTCGGCTCCAACTATCCCGGACTCCATCAGACGGCTCACGGTATTATTTCCAGCCCCGCCAACACCTAGGACCATTATCCTGCAGTAACCGGGTTCTCTGAGTCCCCTCTCGACAGCTTCGTGCCAAGTATACTGTAACGCTCTATCTAGTATCCTCGCCATTGCCACTTCTCCTCCTCATTCTCCGAAGCTCCATGTTTATCAAGTCCCTGATGGCCACCCTGATGGCCTCAGCTCTATGCGGATAATACTTCTCACTCACCAACCTATCCAGAGCCTCAATATAAGGTTCGGGTAGGTATATTGTGACGAGTTTCACCACTATCACCTTTAAGATTTTAGCATCGACGAGATCATAAATTTCTATATAATATGAAATAAATATGATTTAAATATGTTTGTTCATTACTTTATAATAGTTACTATTACCTTCATGAAACCCCTATTACCATTTCATGCAAAAAGGGAGTAGATGGAGTGTATATTTTTCATCCAACGCTTAAAAGTCTCAGCTAACCTGTAGATCGATGGCTTGCATGTGCATTCTCCCAGTAAAAGATAACTGGACGGCAAAGTTATATTATCATGTGAGAGTCGAGGTGATCCAGAGGTTCAAGTGGATGTCCTCATCAGCGCATCCAGCTTCAAAATGTAACCAGAAAACAGTGTACGTTGAGAGTTACGGTTGCACAGCAAATAAGTTTGACCTAGAGGTTATGCTGGCTCACTTAACCAACGCTGGGTATAAGATAGTGGGAGATCCGGAGAGGGGTGATGTCCTAGTGATAAACACCTGCGGGGTTAAGACTCAGACTGAGAGCCGTATGTTGGCTAGGCTTCAAGTTCTCAGCGGCTTCGGGAAGCCCGTGATAGTTGCCGGTTGTCTACCGAAGATAAATATGCAAGCCATTAAAAGGGTTGCTCCATCCTTCGCCGCCGCCTTGGATCCCTACAGTGTGGATAGAATAACGATTGCTGTAGAGAGGGCTTTAGCGGGTGAGAGGAATATACTCTTCCTCTCAGATAGGCCCATTGTCAAGATCACGCAGCCAAAGATTAGGTTAAACCGGGCTGTTGAGATTGTGCAGATAGCTGAGGGATGCACTGGTGCTTGTACATTCTGTTGTGTGAGGTTCGCTAGGGGAAGGCTATTCTCATACCCTAAGGAGTTGATATTAGAAAGAGTCAAGAAGGCAGTCTCAGAGGGTGTTAAGGAGATTTGGATAACATCCCAAGATAACGGAGCCTACGGTCTGGATATAAAGACGAACCTAGCTGAGCTGCTTGAGGAGATCTGTCGAGTTAATGGGGACTTTATGGTTAGGGTTGGTATGATGAACCCTAACCATGCGATGAGGATTCTAGAGCCACTGGTAGAGGCTTATAGAGATAGGAAGGTCTTCAAGTTCCTACACCTGCCGCTCCAGAGTGGTGACGATGATGTGTTAAAAAGGATGAACCGCTATTACACGGTTAAGGACTTTATGGAGGTGGTGAACTTCTTCAGAGAGGCCATACCCAGAATAACCCTAGCGACCGATATAATCTGCGGTTTTCCGGGTGAGAGTGAGGAGGCTTTCGAGAGGACCATGAGGGTGATTGAGGATGTCAAACCAGATATAGTGAACATATCGAAGTTCCTACCTAGGCCCAGAACTCCGGCGGCTAGTATGCGTCAGCTCCCGACAAAGACGCTTAAGGAGCGTAGTAGAAGGCTATCGGCCTTGGCGAGTAGGATATCGCTGGAGAGGAATTCCTCCTGGATAGGTTGGGAGGGCCGCATAATCGTGGATGAGAAGGGTAGAGGTAACTCTTGGATCGGTAGGAACTTCGCTTATAAGCCTGTAGTCATTAGAAGCCTAGACGGAGTGGATGATCCGCTTGGTAAGTATGTTTGGGTTCGCATAACAGAGGCATATACGAACTACCTTGAGGGTGAGGTTATAAACCTTAAGAGTTGAGGTGTTTCATCCACCGCCGACTGGCGGTATTATAGCCAATACGTCGCCATCTCTTAGCTTGGTCTTGAGGTTGCTGAGGTGTCTTATGTTTCTGCCGTTAACTAGGAAGTTCAAGCGGCTCTTAACCACACCATAACGGTTCCATATGTAGTCCTTAAACTCCTTGCCGTATCTGGCTGATAACAGCTCGAGGATTTGTATAACCGTTATCCCTTCACCCACCTCGAGTTCTTCTTCTCTCTTCCCCGTTACATTCCTAAGCCTAGTAAAGAAGCGACCCTAATCCTCATCTCTGGGGTTCCTCTTCGTTCACCATTCTATTTATGGCTTCCTTCATTATGTGCCCCCGGCAGTAGACGCAGGCTCTCTTAACCCCCTCAATTCTCTCATCTGTCCGC
>CAZCOP010000108.1:0-4466 GCA_964499825.1 uncultured Candidatus Bathyarchaeia archaeon | reverse complement strand
CACGCTGCTGCTCTTCAGCCCCCTCGCTATAGGTATGTTCGATCTAGTCTCGACGCAGGCTCCATACTCATCCTCAAGGTTGAAGTATCTCAACACCCTGTTCACAACCTTCTCCATCAGGATCGGGCTCTCATCAGGGTCTGAGAGGATACATCCAACTATCCTGCCGGGTTCATCTGTGAGCCTGACTTCGGCCTCGGTCCACAAGTCTATCCCCAAGGCGGCTCCAAAGCCGCATGAGATCGCGTTTATTACTGTTACGGCTCCGTGGGCTATGGCTCTCCCAACAATCGGCATGGCTTTCACCCCGGGATCATCCGCCCCTCTTTTTCAGCTCCTCCCTCGCCGCCTTCATCATTAAGTCTATCGGAGGCTCTATTCCCGTCCATATCTTGAATGAGGCTGCGCCTTGGTGGACGAGCATCGTTAGGCCGTCTATGGTTTTAGCCCCAACGTTTCTCGCCTCTCTAAGGAGTCTCGTCTCTAGGGGGTTGTAGACGAGGTCGAAGACTGTTAGGTCGGGTCTAAGGAGCTCTTTATCTACGGGGGTCTCGTTGGAGTTTGGATGCATCCCGACTGATGTTGCGTTTATGAGTATGTCGGCGTCCTCCAACTCCCTCTCGAGGGTCTGCCTTGAAAGTTCACCCCACCTGACACCCCTCCCCGTAGCCCGGTTTATCCTTTCAGCTAGTTCCCTAGCCCTACTAACCGTCCTGTTCAGGATCACAAGTTCTCCAGCCTCAGATGCGAGGGTGAAGGATATCGCCCTAGATGCACCCCCAGCCCCGAGGACTACAAGCTTCTTCCCCTCTAAATCTTCAGTCACGGTCCTTATCGAGTTTAGGGCTCCCACCCCATCGGTGTCGTATCCTATCAGGAAGCCGTCCTCGTTTAGGATGGTGTTCACGGCTCCAACGTTCCTAGCGTTCTCGTCGAGCCGGTCTAGGTAATCAATAACCCTTATCTTGTGGGGCATCGTTACGTTTAGCCCCCTTATGCCTAGGGCCCTCATGCCGGAGATTGCCTCTCCAAGCTCGTCGATCCTAACCCTGAAGGCCACGTAGACGTAGTCCAAACCTAGATGTCTGAAGGCTGCGTTGTGGATGCATGGGCTTAGGGAGTGCTCTATCGGGTCGCCTATAACGGCGCATAACCTCGTCCTGCCGGATATTCTCAATCCTCAACACCTAACCTTCTATAAATCTCCTTGAGGGTGGATATCGCTATCTGTCCCGGAGCCGTCTCTAACCCCTCCCTGAGCGATGCGTATGTGAAGTATCCCCCGAAGATTGGGGATAGAACCCTCGATATCACGCCGTATCTGCCCATGGCGAAGCAGACCAAATTAACCTCACAGCTCAGCCTAGAAACCAGTAGGAGGCATGACAAGTTGTCTGAGAAGGTTCTAGCTGTGGTAACCAGCTTACAAACCTCAGCCCCAGCGGAGACCTCAGACCTCACAAGGCTCTCCATCTCCTCGAGGCTCGGCGTCTTATTAAAGTCGTGGAAGGAGACTATCGGTTTCACACCCAAACTCTTCAACTTTGAGGTTATACCCTCAATTCCGTCTACATGCAACTCGATATCCACGTAATCGAAGCCTGCCTCGGCGGCTTTGATCAATATCTTAACTCTCTCGCCTTCATCTTGAGGTTTGAAACCGCCCTGGGTGTGTAGCCTGTTGGTGGCTATTAGGGGGATGGATGCCTCTTCCACAACCTTATCGATCCCTCCTATTTCGTCTAGGTAGTCCAGCCTCACCTCGATGAAGTCTGCTCCCAACTCCTCAGCCTTCCTGATCATGGGGATTAGGTCTAGGCTTCTCTTGGCTCTCACTGGGACGCAGACTTTAGGCTTCAAACCTCTATCACTCTCTCTTCCTTAACTAGAGTTCCGAAGTGTCTCCCTCCCTCCTCCTCGAGCCTTACTAGAACCTTGTCACCTCTGCTGAGCTCCTTAACCGATATGCTTCCATCCTCGGTCATCAACCTTATGGTCTCGGCGTTCTGGGCTACAGTCTTTATCCTCCTTCCATCACAGTCGGCCTCTATCAGGAGTAGGGGTCTCCACTCTATCTTAACCCGGCATATCGTAGCCGGCCTACTCCTCCCCTCCCTATCAACTATCAAGACTTCATCTCCAACCTTCAACTCGGATAGGTATTTGGTCTTCCCTCCCGGTGTGAGGGTGTATAGGGCTACTGGGCCTGCGTTCACCCTGAAGGGGCGTGGTGCGACGAAGGGTGTCTTATGTACCTCAGCCTCAACCAGGAATAGCCCTGAAGATTGGCATCCGACGAGTAGTCCCTCCCCCTCCCTCATCAAGTCGCATGTGTCTATGCATACCCTCGCCCCTGAGCCTATAGGCTTCAACTCCACAACCTCAGCTGTCTTCAGCTCTATCCTCTCCGCCTCCTCGATCTCGGCCGGCCTGGTTTTCACCCTCCTCATAACCTCGTAGATTCGGTTTATCTCCTCGATATCCGGTATATCCACAACTATACCGTCCGTCCCTATCTCTAGAGTCTCCAGTGCCAGTCTGCTCTCCTCAACATCCGAAGCCACCGTGAGGAGCTTACTCTTACCATGTACCTTTGCTATCAGGTTCTCTAGTGGTATTACCTTCCAGTCTTTGAACCTAGCCATGACGTAGTCCGCTGAGGACTCCGACGCCTCGGTTATGGCCTCCTCGTCCTCTCGTTTCTTCACCGTGAGGGTGAAGCATACTGTTCTCCCATTCTCCTTAGCCCTCACCAAGTCTTCTATGGTTTCCACCATTAGAATGTCGGGTTCCCCTCCTCTTGAGGCGACCATCCTACCGCTTAGGGCCCTTGCGAGTTCGATGTCTTCGGGTTCCACCACTAGGGTTGTAGAGACCTTTGATGCCTCCCTTATCAGGTTATCCTTCTCCCCTCTTGAGAGCGAGGGTTTGATTATAACCCATAACTCCCTCATCGTCTGCTTCCCTCTCTTTAACCAGCAGGTTACAGTCACGGGGTTGACTTCATCCTTTCAACAACGTTCCTTATCAGCTCAGCTGCCTTCTCTCCATCTTCTAGGTCTACAAAGACCAGTACGCTAGATGTTATCGTGAATATTCCGTAAATGTTTATTCCGGATGAGTTTAGGGCTTCGGATATTCCGCTTATAACCCCAGGGGTCTCCTCTAAACCGATACCCCTAACCCTTACGAGGGCTAGGTTCCTCCTGACGGCCATAGCTATGGTCTCCTCGTTCTCAACGACGATCGAGTGGAGTCTATCTAGCACGGTTTCAATCTTGGTCATGGGTAGGTATAGTATCACAGAGTCGTGGTTAACGGAGACCCCCAGCAGCTGGACTCCAGCATCCCTAATCCCCTGTAGGATCTCCCTTATAACCTCCGGGGACTCCGTTATGGCCCTACCGACTATCGTCACGGCCATCGATGGTTCCCGGCGGAACTCGGCTGTTAGGCTGTTCCTTGGAGCTCCATAGATCACGGTTCCCTCAGCCCTCAAGTCTCCTGAGGTGTTCCTTATAACCTTGACATCTATATTGGGGCTCTTATACCTCAAGGCCTTCTTATGGAGGAACTTAGTCCCTGAGTCGGCTAAGCCGACGAGGGAGTTTATCGAAATCTTCTCAAGCCGTTCGGTATTGTTAACCAGCTTCGGGTCGGCGGTCATTATCCCATCAACATCCGTGACGAGTATAACTTGGTCGGCTGAGAGGGCTTGGGCCAGGACTAGGGCAGTTACGTCGCTTCCCCCCCTCCCGAGTGTGGTGATCTCTCCATCTTCAGTCTTACCTATGAAGCCTGGGACGACTACGATGTGCCCCCCGTCTAGGAGGGGTTGTAGGTGCTTCCTGATCATGCCCTCACAGATCGGCATTATGGGGTTTGCGTTGTTGAACTCCTTGTCTGTTATTATGGGCCAATCTGGACTGGATGGATCTATGAAGAGGCTTCTAAGACCCTTAGCCTTTAGAGCTGCTGAGAATATCCTTGCGCTCGTCCTCTCCCCCATGGCCATTATGTCGTCCAGCTCCCTCCTCGTTATCTTCCCTCCGCAAGCTTCATTTGCTGTCTCGATGAGCTGGTCAGTCGTCTTCCCCATAGCTGAGACCACAACGGCTATCTGGGTTCCCCTCTCGGCTTCCCTCGCCACCATCTCCGCAGCCCTCATTATCCCAGCTCCATCGGCTAGGCTACTCCCACCGAACTTCACGACGATCCTTCTAAGCTTCCTCTCGGTCAAACTCAACACAAACACCTCCAAGGAGGAGAAAGGGAAAGAAGCCAGAAACGGAGATTCTTCCTCCGGCCCTCCCCTTCCCCTCAGCCCCTATAACCAAAATAGCCAAAACTACCGAAGAAGGGCATGGTGAACATGTTAAGGGGCTGAGATTCGTAAATCATAGGGAGGCCCTCAAAATTTCACGATACTGAAGAAACCCTATATAAGCTTTTCCTATACGGGAGGG
>CAZCOP010000107.1:0-4509 GCA_964499825.1 uncultured Candidatus Bathyarchaeia archaeon | reverse complement strand
TTGGTGCGGCCGCCGGGATTTGAACCCGGGTTGTCGGCTCGGGAGGCCGATGTCCTAACCAGGCTAGACTACGGCCGCCACCACGCTAATTGTATTGGGTAAGTCTGATACTAAAATTTTTTTGGCTCATTCCTTATATTCAGCGATGACCATTGCGTGATCCTTCTCGTAGGGTTCAAGTCGGATAACCTCCTTAACCTCGAAGTTGTTCTTCTTGAGAGTCTTTATCTCCCTCTCATAGAGCTCTTTCGGCTCTTTTGTTACATCTATGCTTCTAGCCTTTATCGCTAACATTATTAAGCCGCTTCTTTTAAGGTATAACCTCGCATTGTCGGCGAGTATCTTAGCCTGCTCAGGCTGGGCTATGTCGCAGTATATAACGTCAACCTTACCCACTAGGGTTGAGTACTTGCTTGGAAGCCTAGCGTCAGCGAGTATAGGTGACATATTCAACCTGAACCTACAGACGTTATTAAGGAGTTCCCGTATTGCCCTCGGTGCAAACTCGACGCAGTAGACATGGCCCTCCTCACCAATTATGTCGGAGACGTGGCTGGCGGTGGTCCCGGAGGCGGCGCCTAGGTATAACACCCTACAGCCAGGCTTTATCGGGACGATCCTCAAACCCTTCAATATGGCGGCCGCAAACTTACTCCTATAGGGGTCCCAGAGCCTATACTCAACGCCCCCATAGGTTACGAGCCTCTCTCCATAGACCGTTCTACCCGGTGCAAGGTTTCTGGTAGCCAGCTTGGTTGAGCCGTCCTCTAAGGTCACCTCGTATATGCCCGGAAATTCGGGGTGTGGTCTAACTTCAACCTTCAACCTACTTCCTCCTCCTAGCCAGCCTCCTACGAGCCCTTACAGCTGGTTTAGGCTTCGGCTTCGGATACTTCTCCTTTATCTCCTTAACCCTCCTCTCAAGGTCCTCCCTTAACCTATCCCCTATAAACTTCCCGCTGAAGCTGTCCGTCCTAGCTGCTATGGCAAGCTTACCGGCAAGTAGGCGGGCTATCTTACCTCTCAACCAACGCTTTGAGCCGTGTATGAGGGAGTGCTGGAAGATGACCCCGTGTTTCGGTGGGCGAGAACCCGTCTTTAGCGACCTGAAAAGGGCCTTCTCGGCTCCTAAGATCTGGATCGTACTGGCCGGCATCTTAGCCAGATCGTCCAGACCGCCAGCCAAGGCTATCAACCGGGCTCCCAAAGTTGCGCCCGCCAGGGCTGAGATGTTGGGGGCAACCTCATCCATCAACTCCCTTAAGTAGTCTTCAAGTGTGGACTTAACCCTATACAGCTTCAATACCTCACCGCAGAGCATCCTTATCTTCTCTATATCCACATCTTGAAGTTCAGCTCCAACCGATCTAACAGCCGCCTCAGCAATTCTGGACGCCCTCTCCTCTGGTATACCCTCCCTCACAAGGTTTTCAGGGGTGAAGTTCTCCCTCCTTCCAATCTTATTCACAAGCCTAGCGTAGGTCTCATGCTTCTCCACAAGGCGGTTCAGCTCCGGGAAGTGAAGGCCGTACCATTCCCTAACCCTATTCATGAAGAGGTTTATGGTCTTCTCGATGTCATCTATCATCTGGATGGTGTGGACAACGACGAGATCCCTCTTCTCAGTCGCCCTCCTAACCCTACGCCTAGTCAGCTCCATCGAGACCTTATGTATCCAACCTGCTAACTCGTCTTCACTCTCCAGGAAGCCCAACTTAACCGCCAGCTTCCCCATGTTACCTCGCAGAACCTCACCAGCCTCAGTTAGGCTCTCAACCCTAACATCAACCCCCAACTTCTCTTGGACCACCTGGGCGGTCTCCGTCCTCTCGAATATGAAGGTGGTGTAACCCTTCCCCCTCAACCTCTCTATCAATTCCTCAAGCTCCTCGATGAGCCTCCCGGCCTCAAGTTCCTCAAGCCTCTCAGCTACTGTGGCCGCATCCTTGGGGAAGGTAACACCATCTACAAGATTGTTATCCTCACCGAACCCCAAGACCCCAATAGCGCATCCTAACACCGTCACCTTCACAGGTATCCCGCCTATCAATCTTTTTATATCCATCCGGATGGATAACCTTTACTGATAAAGAGCCCTTCTAGTAGGGTTTAGGAGATAAGTCAAGTCTAGAGGGGGAGCCGGATATACTCGAGGTGGAGATAGCCGGTCTGAGGCTTAAGAACCCAACGATGCTGGCGTCCGGGATACTCGGCGTCTCACCTCCACTCTTGAGGAGGGTAGCCGAAGCGGGAGCTGGAGCCGTAATAACGAAATCTCTAGGTTTAAAACCTAGAGATGGATACCCAAATCCCTCGGTTATAGAGGTCGACTGCGGATTACTTAACGCCGTCGGACTGCCGAACCCGGGAGTCAAGAAGTTCATGGATGAGATGAGGGAGATTGGACCTTTACCAACCCCGCTGATCGTAAGCGTTTATGGATCAAGCCCCGAAGAGTACGCTGAGGTCGCTGAGGTTGCCGTTAAAGGTGGAGCCGACGCTATCGAGCTGAACCTCTCCTGCCCCCACATCTCAGGTTTGGGCTCCGAGATTGGACGTGACCCTGGCTTGTTAGCCGAGGTTGTCAGAGCCGTTAAAGGTAGGGTTGATAAACCTGTCATGGCGAAGTTAACCCCCAACGTCGCAGATATAGCCAGCCTAGCCGAAGCTGCCGCTGATGCTGGCGCCGACGCGATCACGGCGGTAAATACCCTCAGAGCTATGGCTATCGATGTCGAAACGGGCCGTCCAATATTATCGAACAAATTTGGAGGCCTATCCGGCAGGGCCATAAAGCCCATAGCGGTCAGATGCGTATATGAGATCTACGAGGCCGTAGACATACCGGTGATTGGCTGCGGAGGTGTTACAACGTGGAGGGACGCCGTTGAGTTCTTCCTAGCCGGAGCCTCAGCCGTTCAGGTTGGGACCGCCATAGCCTACGGCGGCCTAGATGTTTTCAGGTCCATATGCGATGGTGTCAAGTCCTACCTTAAACGTAAGGGTTACGGGAGCGTTAGTGAGGTTGTTGGGCTATCCCACAGGGCCTAGAAGCATCAGGTCGGTCACGATAGAGCATGTTAGGGAGGAGAACCGCAGGGTTAAGACCCTATACTTCAAGGATGAATTGTGCTCTAGGGCTAGGCCCGGACAGTTCGTGATGGCTTGGATACCTGGGGTTGACGAGATACCCCTAAGCCTCTCATCCATAAACTTGAATGGCCTTTCATCAGTAACCGTGGCTGAGGTTGGGGAGGCAACTAAAGCCCTAAACATGAAATGTACAGGCGATATTGTGGGGGTTAGGGGTCCCTTCGGAAACAGCTTCGAGGTCACGGATGGCAGAACCCTGCTGGTCGCCGGAGGCATAGGGATAGCTCCACTCATGCCCCTAACTAGAGCCCTCTTAAAGCATGGGGCAGAGGTCAGCTTACTCTTCGGGGTGAAGACGCGGGAGGACTTAATCTTCCTAGAGGAGCTTGAGGAGCTGTCCACTGAAGGCTTGATCAAGCTTACCATAACGACTGAGGACGGTAGCTACGGACTGAGAGGACTCGTAACCGACGCAGCCGAGAAAGTTCTAGCTGAGGAAGATTTCGATATGGTCTATTCATGCGGACCGGAGAGGATGATGCATAAAATCTACAAATTGACTGAAGATCATGGGTTACCGCTCCAAGTCAGTCTGGAGAGGATAATGCGTTGCGCCATGGGGATATGCGGAAGCTGTGCGATAGGGGAGTATAGGGTCTGCATGGATGGACCAATATTCAGAACGGAGCAGCTTAGGGCTATACCCGATTTCGGGAGGTTTAAACGCGGCTTCAACGGTGAAAGAGTCCCAATATGAACAATGTTCCGAAGATTTTAAAGGTTACCATTATGCCAATGTGGATTTAACTGTGTAGATCGTTAAATTTGCAGTCTAAGGCGTGACGGTTCTGTGTATACACTTTTAAGCGAGTCTCTCCTAATCTACTTGAAGATGTGAAAGCTATGGGCCCAATTAAAGATGAGTTCTGCCAGATACTGAAGAAGATAAACGCCCTAGAGTTTGGAACATTCAAACTCCCGAACGGGAGGATAACACCTTACTACATTGACCTAAAGTTAATACCCAGCTTTCCAGACGCCTTCCACAAGATATGCAACATGTCCATAAAGTTCATAGAGGAGAGGCTTGGAGCTGAGAGCTTCGATAGGGTTGCAAGCATCCCAACAGCCGGGATGGCCTTCGCATCAGTCATATCGTACCACTTTAATAAACCCTTCCTATACATAAGACAGCGGGTGAAAGTTGCGGGTAGAGAACGGAAGGTAGAGGGCATACTGATGCCTGGGGACAAGGTCTTGCTGATAGATGACCTCGTAACTACTGGTCTAAGCCTGACGAAGGCGGCGGCAATAGTCAGGGCTGAGGGAGGCGTTGTAGAAGATGCATTCGTCTTACTTGACAGAGGTGAGGGTGGCAGAGAGAGGCTGACGAAGGAGGGTATAAGGCTTCACTAC
>CAZCOP010000106.1:0-4610 GCA_964499825.1 uncultured Candidatus Bathyarchaeia archaeon | reverse complement strand
CGGAAGGTTCTTTAAAATTATTTGGATAAGAAATCATATCTCTAATGACTCTTAAAATAAATTAGAAGGTGTTGATGGCTGGCTGGGGACGCCTATGAGGAAGATTGTAGAGATTGGTGAGAGGAGGGTTATAGATATAATCTTGGGAGTTCTGGATGTTATGCCGGGTATGCCTATACCCTTTGGAGATGACGCCTCCGCCATTGAGATGGGGGATGGTAGACTCGCAGTCTTGAAGACTGACATGTTAGTCGGCAAGACTGATGTACCACCCGGGATGGGCTTTAGGGAGGCTGCCCGTAAGGCTGTTGTGATGAATATAAGCGATATGGCTGCTAAGGGTGTTAAACCGGAGGCCATACTTGTATCGTTGGGGTTACCCCCAGAGGTGACCAGTAATGATGTGAAGCTGATAGGGGAAGGGTTGAATATGGGGGCTAGGGAGTACAACACTTACATAATTGGCGGGGACACAAATGAGGCCTCAGACTTGGTGATCAGCTGTTCGGTCCTAGGTTTCTGTGATAGGGAGAAGTTCATTAGGCGTGATGGGGCGAGGCCGGGTGATATAGTGGCTGCAACTGGGTTCTTTGGGAGGACAGCCCTAGGACTTAAAGTACTGCTCGACGGGTTGCCCATACCTCAAGATATGAGGGATTCCGTCCTAGACGCAGTCTTGATGCCCAAGGCTAGGCTTAAGGAGGGATTAGCCCTCTCAGAAACCGGGGCTGTAACATCATCAATTGACTCAAGTGATGGGTTGGCTTGGAGCTTGCATGAGGTGGCTGATGCGAGTGGGGTAGGCTTCATTATTGAAGATATCCCGATAGCACCGGAGGTTAAGGAAATAGCTGAAGGATGCGGGCTGGACCCTGTAGAGCTGAGTTTATACGGAGGGGAGGAGTACGAGTTAATCCTAACAGTTAAACCTGAGCTTTGGGATGAGGTCAAGAGAGTTATGGAGGAGATTGGAACTCCTCTTACAACCATGGGTAGGGTTATAGAGGAGAGAAGGTTGGTACTGAAGGTTGATGGACGGATAGAACCGATAGAGAGGAGGGGATGGGAACACTTCCGATCCCCTCCAAGCCGAACAATAAATAGCTGAAACAGGACCCCTGACGCATCAACTGACGGAAGGCGCCACTAAGAGTTAACTACCCCTTTTAACTCGTCCAGTATTTTGAAGATCTCTGATAGGTTGTCTATCTCATACCTCGGTTTAGCCTCCGGAAACTTCGGTTTCTCAATCCTTGAGTCACCCCTCCTTATCCTCACCGAGACCAATCCAACTTTGTTCGCTTGAAGTATGCCTTTGTTCAACTTACTACTAACATAAACGGTCTCATCGGGTTTGACTCCAAGTTCGCTGAGGGACTTCTCGAAGAGTTTAGCATCCAGCCCTTCCAGGCCCAGCTCCTCAGATATGACGACTGAATGGAAGAAGTGGTTTACGCCCAGCTGTATCAACTTCTGCCACTGCTTTACAGCTCTGCCCTCAGAGACAACTCCAAGCTTATACCCCAAGTCCCTTAACTTTATCAGGGTTGGGATTGTATCCGGGAAGGGCCTAAGGAAGGCTTGACTCGTCTCTCGGTATGCCACTACACCAGCCGCTATAACATTCGGGTTCCACCTTAATCCCAGCCTCTCGAGCATCTTGTCGAAGTGTTTTGAGTAGTCGCGGCCGTACTCGTTCACTATATCCTCCAGAGTTTTGTATCCCGTCTCCAAGTCTACGGGTAATCCAGCCTCTATCATGGCTTTAATGGCGTTTAGCCTCGCCATCCTCATCTGGAGTGAGGAGTCATACAGGGTGTCCTCGATGTCGAATAGCACCGCCTTTATATCCAAATCATTTCACCACCTTCCTCAATCTTTCAGGTCTATCTGGATTTAAACCTCTACGTACCGAAATGTGATAGGTGAGTAACTGCAGAGGAATTACATATAATATTGGAGAAAAAACTTTCGGTAATCCGGTCGGTAATTTTAGGAAGGAATCGGATAATATAGAGAGCTCTTCATGTTCCCCGATTGATATTATGGGAGCTCCAAACCCCTTGAAGCTCCTAATCAAACTTAGGCTCTCATCAACCTCATCTTTGTAGGTGAGCATTATTATTGGGGTTCTATCGTCGACCAGCCTCATTGGGCCGTGCAAGAACTCTCTCGTCGCGAAACCTTCCGCAAAGACATTACATGTCTCCTTAAGTTTTAGGGCCCCTTCGAGAGCGGTTGCATAGTTCGGCCCGCTACCGAGCAGGAAGAAGGGGCTCTTATCGGCATACTTATCCGCAGCCTCTTGGATCGGTTCATTAAGGTTCCTCAGCGCTTCATCTAGAAGGTTTGGGATATTGTTTAGAGTTTTTCTTATACGTTCCCATTCGTCTGTGTTTAGGTTGATTCTTGCAAGTTCTAGTGAGAGCATAAATATGGCGATGAGCTGAGCTACGTAACTCTTGGTTGCAGGTACAGCCAGCTCCTTACCGGATCTTGGGGTTAAGTGGTAATCTGATAATCTGGCAAGCGTGCTTTCCGGGGTGTTTGTAACCCCTAGAACTTTCATCCCTCTATCTACACCGTACCTAACGGCCCTGAGCACATCCGTGCTCTCACCTGATTGGGATATAGCCATAAGTAGGCTCTTCCTCGAGATCCTTTGGGGTATCCACCTGTGGAATTCTGAGGCTGGGATTAGGCTAGTCACAATTTGTGCTAGGTTTGATAATGCGTACTGACTTGCCAATCCCGCATGGTAACTCGTTCCACTACCTGTTATGTACATTATATCGAAATCTTCGGAGGTTATCTCCTCCGCGATCCTTCTGGCATTCCCTGACTCCCTAGTTATAGTTTCTTGAACCACCCTCGGCTCTTCGAGTATCTCCCTAATCATGTGATGGCTGTGGCCTACCATGAACCCCTCCCTTTTTTAGGATTGTTGGCGATATTCAACTGGATCCATTAATCGGCTGAGGTTACTCATAGTATATTAAACCTTCGCGTTCAAGCCTTTCATGAAGTTTCTTTATGGCCTCGTATACTTCGCTCTCTTTCTTCGCTCCAGTGCAGACGAGCTTCCCACTAGCGAAGAGTAGTATAACGACCTTCGGGTCGTCCATTCGGTATATTAAACCTGGAAACTGCTCGGGTTCATACATGGTCCTCCCGAGCGTGTAGGCTGCCCTCTCCAAGTCTATCATCCCACTCAGGTTTGCCGATGCCACTATATTTTGTATCTTCAACTCTGGCTTGCTGATTATCACTATGCCACTTTTCTTTAGTTCCCTAATAACCTTCAGCACGGCTCTTCTGGCTTCCTTCTCTGATTTTGCCCCGGTGCAAACCATCTTACCGGAGTTGAAGATTAATGTGGCGGTTTTTGGCTTCTTCAGCCTGAAGACCAGCCCTGGAAACTGCTCAGGGCGGTACTCAACCCCGGGGTAGCCTTTAACAACGGCGTTAAGGTCCACCCTCTGGTTCAGGGTTGCCGACGCCACCACATTCTCGATCTTTATTACCGCTTCAACCTTCGTCAATCTTCTCACCTATAAACTGGCTTATCCTTCCATATAGCGGAATGTTAAACGATACTTATAAACCTTATAAACTCTTATGGTCACCCGGTTAACTTTTATGGTCGTCTCTATTTTGGGTTTGGGATTTCTCTTCGGCTTCCTCCTTACGGCTGGGTAGAATATTCTCGATTATCAGGAATAGGGCTATGAGGAGTATGCCCACAACCATCCCTAGGGGGGTTCCGAGGAACATCTTGATATAGCCCAGATAGGGTATGCGCCATATAACCTTACCAATAATGTAATCCTCCGGTATTTTCCTCTCAAAGGGGAGAGAAATCGGATTATTATCGCCCTTTGTTTTAAAATACCATTTCCCATCCTCACGCCATTTTCTGATCACCCTATGCACAACCAGCTCTTGAGGTTTATTGGGGTTACGGAAGACTATGATATCCCCCTCCATTATATCATACTCCGGGTTTAGCCCTCCTTGAACTATGAGTAGATCCCCCACGTGTATGGTTGGTTCCATGCTTCTGGTAACCGGTGTCTGCAGCGGGTATTCAGTCTTTAACGCGAGCACTAAAACGATTCTAAATGCCAACGTTCCAGCCGCGATTATACCTATGAGGATTAGGGTCTTGGCGAACTCATTCCTCCATATAGCCTTCACCTTAGAATATAACCCAGATTCTGAGTTCGGTTCATCCATGCATCCTCTCTCCAGCTGCTAGCCCATATCTATACCCTCAGCCCCAAGTTTAACCTTACCGACAACCCCTCTAAAGGTTTTTCCGCAAGATGGACACTTGAACATGCCGAGTATTGTTACAGTTATCCTCATCTTCTTGTCCGGGAAGGGAGCCACCAGCTCCCAGGTCTTATATGGCTCCTCAACGAGCGTCCCACAGGATGGACATACATTCCTTCTCTTAGACCTTCTCGGCATCTGAACCGCCAAGGAATATCTAAACTCCACTCTTAAATTATTTTTCATAATCCAAGGATTCATTTTTTATTTTTTAGCCGTCATTCCCGATTAAGTAGCATTTAAACAAGGGTTATTATAAAGTCTGTGGGGAAGGT
>CAZCOP010000105.1:0-4634 GCA_964499825.1 uncultured Candidatus Bathyarchaeia archaeon | reverse complement strand
CTATTGATCGAAAGACTTTTCTTATTGAACCATTGTTTATTTCTCCCACAACCGGTGGTTCAGTGATGGAGAAGGGTCGGAGGTGTCTAGCCGTCATAAGGGTTCGCGGCGTAAGCGACGTTTGGAGTGAGGTAGAGGACACCCTAAAGATGCTCAATCTCACCCGTAACTGCCACGCCACCCTGATAGATGATAGGCCATCATACCTCGGCATGTTAAAGAAGGCACAAAACTACATAACTTGGGGTGAGGTCTCGAAGGAGGCGATCCTGCTCCTCCTCAAGAAGAGGGGGAGACTAATCGGGGGTAAGAGGATAGATGAAGAGTACGCCGAGAGGCTTGGCTACCGAACCTTAGATGAGCTTGCAGAGGCAATCTACAACCTTAAGGTGAACTTCAAGGAGCTTCCGGATGTAAAGCCTGTCTTCAGGCTCCACCCTCCAAAGGGCGGATATAAGGGCAAGATCAAGAGGAGTTATAGGGTTGGAGGTGTAACCGGATATAGAGGCGAGGCGATAAATGACCTGATAAGGAGGATGGCCTGAAAAGGCTCAGAGGAAACGTAGAAGATGGTGAGATGGATGCCTCACAAGCTCAGGAAGATAAGGAAGAAACGCGGTTCGAGGACTTGCGGTTACGGTAGGGTGGGGCAGCATAGGAAGTCCAGCTCTAAGAGCAGGAGGAAGGTTGGAAGGCACAAGCACGGCTGGTCCTACGTGGTCAAGTATGAGCCTGACTACTTCAGGAGGATAGGCTTCACTTCCCCGAGGAGCTTAACCAGGCGGGTGAATACAATAAACGTCGGAGAACTTGTGGAAGTCATCCACAAGCTCTCACCGGGCAGGAGGAGGAAGCCCCTCATAGACTTAACAAGCATGGGCTACGACAAGCTTCTGGGTAAGGGTGAGATAAACCGGCCTGTTATGGTTAAGGTTCAATCCTACTCCAGAAGGGCTCTAGAGAAGATCAAGGAGGCAGGCGGGGAGATAATAACAGAGTAAGGTTAAAGGTTAATTACTGAGAAATTTATAATAGAGAAGTGATGGTTGGGTTCATCCGTAGTCTGGTGGAAGGGCCTTGGCTGGGAGGTTTCTGAAGGCTTTCGAGCTAATATCGAGGTTCATACCGGAGGTTAAGTCCCCTGAGAAGAGGGTTAGATTCACAGAGAAGCTGCTCTGGACAGCCCTAGCGTTAATCATATACCTCGTGATGAGTGAGGTTCCGCTCTACGGTATAGGCCTAGGCGGGCCGCAGGACAGCCTATTATACTACCGTGTAATCTTCGCATCTAGCAGGGGTTCACTTATGGAGCTCGGTATAGGACCCATAGTAACCGCCGGGTTGATCCTCCAGCTCCTAGCCGGGTCAGGCTTCATAGAGTGCGACTTCTCAAACCCAGAGGATAGGGCGCTCTTCACCGGCGCAAGTAAGGTTCTCTCCCTAGTTATAACTGGAGCTCAAGCCTCAGCCTACCTGATAAGTGGCTTGTTAGGCAACTTGAATCCGTCACAGTCAGTCGTTGTCTTCACGGAGTTGATGACGGCCGGATTGATAGTTATGCTCCTAGATGAGATGATACAGAAGGGTTGGGGTATAGGGAGCGGCATAAGCCTATTCATAGTGGCCGGCGTAGCCCAGCGGATAATGCTCGACTGCTTCTCAACCTTCCCGGCTCCCGGAAGCGACCCGATGAGGTATCAGGGGGTCATAGTAGCCCTAGTTTACGCTCTGGCCAACGGTAGACCGCTGGATAATATAATATTAAGCCCAGTCGGCAACCCGTCCCTGATAGGACTGCTCTCAACCATTGGGATATTCCTCTTCGTCATCTACGCGGAGGGTATAAGGGTTGAGCTTCCCATATCCCACGCCCGTTACAGGGGGTTTAGGGGTAAATACCCTATAAAGCTCCTATACGTCTCGAACCTACCTGTCATATTCACCTCAGCTCTATTCGGCAACATATACTTCTTCTCCCAGCTCCTATGGAACTCATACAACCCAAACAACACAAACCTGCTGCTGAACCTGCTAGCCCAGTTCCAATACGACGATAACGGGAGGATCCAGCCGGTAGGGGGCTTAGCCTACTACGTCATCGCACCCAGAGGATTCTCAGATGTCATAGAGAACCCTGTTAAGAACCTAATCTACGCGGTTCTGCTAGTATCATTCTGCGTCGTCTTCTCCCTCACCTGGCTTGAGGTTGGGGGCTTAGACCCCAAGACCATAGCCAGACAGCTCGTCGATTCAGGCATGCAGATCCCTGGGTTCCGCAGATCTGAGAGGCCCATCGAGATTGTTCTTAAGCGTTACATACCTGTGGTCACGATCTTTGGGGGTTTCCTAGTCGGCCTATTGGCGGCCGTAGCCGACTTCCTAGGAGCCTTCGGGACTGGTACAGGCATCCTACTATCGGTCGGCATAATATACCAGTACTACCAAGCCTTGATGCGTGAACGCATAACCGAGATGTACCCAGGCCTACAGAAACTCCTAGGAGGACGATAACTTGCTGCCTGAGTGGTTGCTGAACATCCCCGCCTCAACCCTATTCACCCTAGCCGTATCATTCACCATAAGCCTAGCCACAACCCTACTGAACCGTAGGCTGATCGACAGGGAGAAGTTCATGAAGTGGCAGAGGGAGATAAACCGTTGGGAGGCCATGATGAATAGGGCGAAGAGAACGGGCGACAGGAAGCTCCTAGCCAGGGCTAAGAGGCAGGAGCCGAGGATAATGCAGTTGAGATCTAGAATTATGACCCAGCAGATGAAGGGGACAGCCATAACCTTCGTCCCCCTACTACTGATCTGGCAGTTTCTGATAGGGTTCTTTAGGGATACCCCCATAGCTTACCTTCCGGGTTTGAATGGACCCCTAGTTATGCCTTTCTTCATATGGTATATAATCTGCTCCTTCTTCACGGGCACGTTGGTCTCAAGGATACTCGGCGTAAGCCCACCCGTGGGTTTAGGGGAGAAGTGAATGGGAAAAGACGGAAAGAGGGGACTCATAATCTGCATTTGCGGAATGGCCGGTTCAGGGAAGAGCACAGTAGCCAGAAGAATAGCTGAACATTACGGCTTAAAATACCTCTCAGGAGGGGACGCCCTCAAGGCCATAGCCATAGAGAGGGGCTACAACGCCCAAGAGCGGGGATGGTGGGAAAGCGGGGAGGGGATGCGATTCCTAAGGGAGAGGATGGAAAACCCCGACTTCGACGAGATGGTCGACAGGAAGCTCATCGAGATGGCGGGGGAGGGAGACGTCGTCCTAGACAGCTGGACCATGCCATGGCTCCTCGATGGAGGGTTTAAAATATGGCTTGAAGCCTCAGAGGAGGTTAGGGCTAAACGTGTAGCTGGCAGGGATAACCTTCCAATCGGGGAGGCTGTGAGGATGATTAGGGAGAAGGAGGGGAAGACCAAGGCCATATACGAGAGGCTCTACGGCTTCAAGCTCGGCGAAGACATGGAGCCCTTCAACCTAATAGTAGACGTGAACCTGCTGGATGCGGAGGAGGTATTCCAGATTCTACGAATGGCGATCGATAACCTCGTTATAAGGGGGAAACGGCGAATCTACACAGCCAAGCATCCTCAAACCCAACCCGGCTCCGGTTAGGTTATTAAGCATCCGGTCTCTATTCTTATTCCGGTGGTAGATTTGAACTTCACTTTGAGGAGTATCAGGATCGTGAAGGTTGAGGAGCGGCCTAGAGACGCATGGGTCGATATGAGCCTCCGCCAGCTGAGGGAGGGGGAGGTCCGCTTCTACAGGGTTGATGACCCACTAACGGGGAGGTGGCTCTTCAAGGTATGTCCAGATGGGGAGATGGATCGGACGATGGTTAAGGCTCTGAAGTGTCCACCTGGGAGGGCCTTCACCCAGCTTGAGGGGAGCACCATGCTCTTCCAGAGAGCCCCAGAGGTAGAAGGCAAATATTACGATGTCATCTCGGTTTCATATATAGATGAGGATGGAAGGCTTAGGAGGAACGTTGTTGAAAGAGTCGACGAGATCCCGCCCATATTAAGGGAGAACTTCGAGGTTAAAACCTACGAGGAGGCTACGGGTAGGAGGGCTCCTGGGAAGAGGCTGGTAGCATTATGCGGAGAGAAGGACGAGAAGGCTATGATAACGCTCTTCCTCCTGGAGAGGGCTTGGCCGATCTCCGAGCTGACTCCGGAAGCCGGATTGAACACGAGGAAGGTTCTAAACTTGATCAGGGAGCTGGAGAAGGCTGAGATAGGTGAAGTGTACAGGGAGGCGGAGCGGAGATACGGCCTCCAAAGGGAGTCTATTGACAAGATAATAGACCTGCTTGAGCGGGATGGCAAGATCCTGAGACCTGGAGAGAACTACTTAAAGACTAAACGTTGACGGGTTGACTCACGCTTACTCGATTCTGACCTGACCCTTCCATGACACCCAGCGGCCTCAACGAAATGGACGTAATCTCGATAGGCTCCATCCAGCCTTCACCACCATGAGGAAGTCCTCCTCTAGGAGGCCTCGACCACCCCTCTCAACGGTCAACATCCCTAAACCATGTCCACCCTTCAGGTTTAGGGTGGGATAACCCGACAAACCCGCTTAACCAATAATTATGGTTATTTGAGGCCTCACC
>CAZCOP010000104.1:0-4714 GCA_964499825.1 uncultured Candidatus Bathyarchaeia archaeon | reverse complement strand
CGGAAAAGTAGACCACATCAAACTAATATTCGAGTAAAAGAAAAACCCAGCAAGAATCCAAACTGCAAAACATCATAATAGACGAAGTCAAGAGATCCGTGTAGTAAGGTATCTATTCTCACAGGAGACACGCCACTACCCCCGGTAAGAGAGCAGCGTGACAATCCCCCTAATCCCCTTTAAGCCTCAATTGATTGTCAACGTAGAATTTTAGGGCTCAACTCTCTTTATCATATTAAGTTTGTCGAAGCCTTCATCGTAGCTTACTATGGTTCTTATCTTATTTTCGAGGGCTGTTGCGGCGTGGAGAGCATCTCTAGGTTTAAGCTCGTACTTTTCCATGATCTCCTGCGCCTTTAAAACGGTTGTTCTCTTAATCGCCAGCAGTTTTAGGTTTGGAAAACTTAAGAATCTTCTCCCTTGATTTAGGGAGATATCAACGCCCAGAATCCTTCGAATGATCCAAGTGACCTCGTCCCAGGTGAGGGATGAGGTGTAGGCTTCAATCTTCCCTAATGCTATTTCCAGAAGGAAGTTTCTAGACTTTCTTGCTTCCGGGATGGCTGTCTGGTCGTAGATAATTGGGTATATGAAGATGTTGGAGTCAACGTAAAACAAGTCTCTCCTCAACCTCTTCCTCTAAAATTCCCTTTAAGTCTATCTTTTGGGTTAGCTTCTTCTTCGCAATGGAGCAGAAATCTTCGATGAAACTCTCCGGATCTACCTCAGGCCTGATTAACAACTCTTTCTCTCTAATCTCCATCAAAACCTCATCTCCAGGCTGAATCCCTAACGACTCCCTTACAATCTTCGGTATCACGATCTGCCCTTTAGGCCCAACCTTCCTCCTCACAATCATTCCAACCATCAAGTATGAAAATATCCAACTTATTATTTAAACCTTTCAAAATTACAATACTAACGCCAGAAAGCCTTCCACTTCGGTGGGGATGAATAGTGTAGATGAACCCCCAGAAGATTGTTGAAGAGAGAAGGGAGGAGATGGAAACTCCCTCCAAAAGGATAAGCCCAAAGGATCGATAATCCGAGACATAAAATATGGGAGGCATCATATTTAGAGAGATTCTAAGCCCAAAAGACAACATATAGATCCGTAATAGGTATTAGATGAGCCTTGGGTCCCTTAGCATTTCAAACATGCCGTCTAACTGGGTTTTAACCCTCTCCAAATCCCCTCTCCAGATACCGGACCATCTGACCATCTCATCACAAACCTCGAATAGTGGCGATGTAAAGGTTTATTTATAACTGTTCAACAATATTTATGCGGGTTAGGCGTTTGGACGAGGAGCTCTCGGCTAGGCTTCAAAGAATTGAGGAGAAGATCGATAACTTGATCAGGCTATTGGAGAACCGTTCTTCTCGGGAGGTCGATGTCAACCTACTCCCGATGAGGGTAGAATCCGCAGAGGGGGCTCCCGTGAACGTCTTCCTAATGAGGCTTCCAGACAGCTTGAGGCGGACGATGTTCGCCATGAGGAAGTTGAGGGAGGCCACAACTTTGGAGGTTGCTAGGGAGACTGGGAGGTCTAGGAGCGTCGAGAGCATACACTTAAACCAGCTGGAGAGGATGGGGTACCTCGAGAAGTTCAGGAGAGGTAGAAGGATATACTTCAGGATTCCAAGTCCACCAAGTAAGAATTCAGAGGTGCCTGGATAGTTGTCAACTCAACCGAATGAGAGGGCGAGGATGACCCAGTTCGCTTACCTAGACCTGTTAGCGTCAGCATTAACCGAGCATGAGAAGAACCTAGACGCGCTCATCGAGAGGTTGGAGGCGGCTATAGATAGGTTCATCACCGAGTTAGAGAGGGATGAGGGTGAGGGGTCTAAGAGAACCGGTGGCTCCTCTAAGGTTGGGAAGAGGTTGAGAGGTAAATCCAAAGAAGAGGAGCCTTCAGAAACGATAACTTATATAAAACTGAAGTTGAACCGCTCCCCTGAAGAATTGAAGATGATACTCGACTCCCTGAAGGAGTGATTGCCAAAGCAGGTCGGTTTAGAAGTAAACCGCCTACTTGTAGTGGATGCTAATCTCGGTTGGTAAGGCTCTCTTCCTATAGTATAGTTCACCCTCAATCTTCTTAAAGTAACTGAGAACATCCTTACCCTTCAAGGTTATTGAGTATAAGGTTGAGCCGGAATCATCCTCATCCTCCTCGAGGAGGCCCTGCTTCACTAGGAAGTTTAGGTACCTCCTCAACCTAGCCCATGACAGGTTGGCCCTGTACATTATGTGGGTTGGCCTACGCCTCCCTTCAGCTACAGCCTTCAATATGTCCATGTATATCTCCATCTGGGATCTTCTAGTCATGAGCCTCACGCAGACTACCTTTTTCTACGAATCTACTTATAAGCTTTATGAACCATACGTTAATTCTGTCCTGTTGAATCCACACTTCTCCTCTCTACCTATCGTATGGATTCCCAGTTTGTACCACGGCTTCATAAGTCCTTTATAAAGAATCCGGGGAGTCTTCTTTCACCGAATCAAGAGAGTGAGGAGGATGAAGAAGAGTAGGAAGATAGCTTTGCTGATGTTGCCGATACTGGTGGCGTACCTATTCCAGGCCACACAATACGCTAGGGCCCCGGTGAAGTACAACTACTTCGTCGTCTACGCCAAGAACGCAGATATAGCGCTGAGACCTGGGACGGACTTATCACCAAACGGTCAGACCTTGCTGCAGAACTCAACCAGTCAGCTTGGGCTATACAACCTAACCCTGGGGAAGTGGGGACCCGGATACAGGATAAACTACACCGATGCCTTCAGGATAGTCAACAGGGAAGCCTTCAACATCAAGATGGTCGGCTTCAACTTCTCGGCCGATTCGACGGGTACAGAGTACTTGAAGATCTACGTGTTCAACGATACGGACAATGACGGGGTTGGCGATACAGAGGTCTGCGTGTGGGACGGTTCAAGTACAACTCTGTCATCGACGAACTACATCTACTTCAAGGCTACCTCAAGCTATGGTAGCGACGGCGGCTGGACCAAGGTCAAGATAATGATAATCCTGCCTGAGACGGGCTTGGACTTCCAGGGTGGAAGCTCAATAGAGTACAGCGGGACGCTATACCTCTGGTTCACCAGCGGCTAGGCTCCCTAAGAGCCGGGTAACCTTAGCCATCTCCAAGAGGCAGTGAGGAGTATGGGGATATGGGAAGCCATCAAGACGGGAAGGGTGGAATATCAACCTACTCGGTGCTGTATAACATCTTATATGTGCTGCTCTTCCTAGGGGCGTTCTCATTCATGTTGAGCACCATCACCCTCCTACCCACACCAATCGGGATCGTAACTTCCAGAAGCATGGAGCCACTGCTTACGGTGGGCGACGTGGTCTTCATCCAACCTGCGGCCATAGAGGACCTGAAGGTTGGGGATGTAATAGCCTACCACTCGCCTCCGGATAAGATGATAATCCATAGGGTCGTGAAGGTTCTCAGGTTGCCAGGGAAGGTCTATCTGATAACTAAGGGTGATGCCAACCCAGTGACGGATCAGTCGATAGGCTTCCCACCCGTCAAGGCTGAGAACCTTATAGGTAAGGTCTTCTGCCTAGATGGAGTCCCATTCAAGGTACCCCACATAGGAGTCTACATAATCCAAGCAAGGAACTTCGCAATATGGCTGACCCAGAATAAGATATGGTCGTTCTGGGGTCCGCTGATAGCAATAGTATACGTCTTCGGCCCTTACCTTTCGCCTAGGGGTATATCACAGCTCGACTTACGGAGCGCCCTGAGGAGTAGGATACCAGTTAAGACCCTGCTCATCTACGCTCTGGTCTCCTTCGTGGCGATCTCGGCGTTCACTTTCTACTTCAAGGTTGAGAGCTACACATTAAGCATGAGGGTTGCATGTCTACTGGAGGATAAGGAGCCAGCGTACATATCCTTCGGCTCAATGATCTACGGCGAGGTCAAGAACAACACGATCCAAGTTACGGGCGCCCCACTATTCCCCGTAAAGACCGTAGCCATGCTCTTCGGGAACGCCTCCACACTGGTTAGGCCAATACCAGATGTCATGATAGTCGAGCCCCAGACGTTGACAACCCTTACCCTGCAGGCTAAGATACCGCCCAGAGGAGAGGTCAAACCCGGGATCTACAGAGCCAACGTCTACATATTCTCTGATACGCTGCTCCTGATACTGCCAAACAACCTGATCTTCTCAACCTTCTACGCACTGGGAAACCCGTGGATCTCCCTAGCTCTACTTGACTTCCTCTCAGCGGCCATACTGGCCTCATCGATAGCTGTCGCAGCCATAACGATAAACTACGCCTCAAGCCAGATACTATACACCATAATCTGGAGGGACAAGCTGGACACAACGCCACCGCACAAGCTTAGGGTGAAAATGTACAAGTTCAGGAGGAGGCTACTCAAAGCCCTCCGTAGGATTGAGGATAAGCTCCTCAGGGAATACTCAACCCTCAAGGAGAGCGTGGACTTGAGGAGGGTGATCAAGCCTTCATGCATCGCCGCGGTACCATCAGTCGCTCTATTCCTAGCGACGGACAACCTCATCCTGCCGGCCCTAACGCTCAGCACTTCACTTGGCCTTGCCGTTTGGAGAGCTCGCTTCAAAGGGAGGAGTGAGATGTTGACTTCAGCGGCCGTCGCGAACCTTGCGTTGACGGCGGCCTTCATCCTGAGGCGTTCGATGATACCCCTC
>CAZCOP010000103.1:3092-4788 GCA_964499825.1 uncultured Candidatus Bathyarchaeia archaeon | reverse complement strand
GGGAGGACCCTGTTAAGAGAGTTAATGAACTTACAGGGATGAAGGGGTTGATGTCTCCATGGAAGCAGTAGGTTTAGAGGTGACCGTACAACAGGCAATGAGGTCCGTTGGGATAGGTGGAAGGGTTACTGTTATCGGCACGCTCGCCAAGATGATGTCGTTAGATATGCTGGACGCCGTAGTTAGGGAGTTAGATATTAAGGGTTCATATGGATATACACCGAACGACTTCAGGACTGCACTGACCCTAATAACAAGCCAAAAGGTTGATGTTAATCTATGGTTACAAACGTCCTCCCGCTTGAGAGGGTTGTTGAAGGCTTCGAGCTATTACATGAGAAGAGGGAAGAGGCTGGAGGTCGTATTAAAGCCATAAATCCATCAGGATAGTGATGCCCTTGGGGAAGAGGTTTAGAGTTTTTATTTCCTCAAGATCATTCGGCAGATTGAGCGATGAGCCTGTGAAGGTGCTTGAGGCAGTAGCCGAGGTTGAGAGATCTACCTATGGAAGAGCCTTAAAAGAGGGCGAGTTAGCGAGTATACTGCCATCCTATGATGCTGTCATAATCGGAAATGATGAAGTGACTAGGAGGGTGATTGAGTCCTCTACTAGGTTGAAGGTTGTCGCTAAGCATGGTGTGGGTCTAGACAACATAGACCTCGAAGCCGCCACCGAGAGGGGGGTGATCGTAACTTACGTTCCAGGTATGAATGCGGAATCGGTAGCCGAGTTCACCTTTGCGTTGATTCTAGCCTTATCTAGAAAGTTGATAGATGCCCACCTATCGACGAAGTCTGGGGGTTGGGAGTCTAGGAGGTTCATAGGCACCGAGCTCTACGGCAAGACCATAGGGATAATAGGTATGGGAGCCATCGGGAGCAGGGTTGCTAGAATAGCTAAGGGCTTCAACATGAGGATACTCTGCTATACAGCCCATCCGGAGAGGCATCGTGAGGAGGCTGGGAAGTATAACGTCGAGTTCGTCGACCTAGAGACCCTAATGAGGAAGTCGGATGTGGTCACGATCCACTGCAGACTGACCCCCGAAACCGAGGGTATGATAGGTGAGAAGGAGCTCTCCCTGATGAAGGAGACAGCTCTCCTAATAAATACGGCTAGGGGGCCAATAGTCGATCTAGAGGCCATATACAAAGCCCTAAAGGAGGGCCGTATAGCCGGAGCGGCCTTCGACGTTTACCATAGGGAGCCCCCTGGGGCTGATTATCCACTCTTCAAGCTGAACAATGTAATCGTGGCTCCTCACATAGCATCCTACACACGGGAAGCTCTCATAAGTATAGATATGGTGCAGGCTAGGGATGTTGTGAAGGCATTAATTGGGAGGAAGCCTAAATTTGTGGCGAACCCTGAGGTTCTCCGAAGATTAGCATCAATCTGCGAGTAGGCTGAAGGATTCTTTAAGCTTCTCATACAAGCTGATATAAATCTTCAGTAGTCTCTCATATTTGTTGTTATTTTCCTTTATTGGCTCCAATCTCTCAACTATCGAGATCATCCTTTTACATGCCTCAGTTGCATCTTTGTAGAGTCCTACAGCGACGCTCGCTAAGATCACTGAACCTAGACACTCCTGTTCCTCACCGCTAGTTAGAATCACGGGCTTATTGTAGATGTCGGTCATGATCCTTCTCCATACTGGTGATCTAGCCCCTCCGCCTACAACCCTAACCTCAT
>CAZCOP010000103.1:0-2992 GCA_964499825.1 uncultured Candidatus Bathyarchaeia archaeon | reverse complement strand
CGTATGAAATGCCTCTTATCGTGGTTAAGGCTTATACCGAAATACACTCCTCGAGCCTTCGGGTCCCATATTGGGCTCCTTGCACCCATCAGGTATGGGAGGAATATCAGGTTTGCTGATCCCGGCTCGACTTGTTCAGCCTCCGCATCCATTATCTCATAAGGATCCTTCCTCAAGCTCTTAGCAACCTCAGACTCAACCTGTGCGAATTTATCCCTGAACCATCTGTAACAGATCCCTCCACTAGCTCCTCCAACCAGCAGCCACCTACCCGGTATGGCGTGGGCATAGGAGACCATCCGGAACTTCCTGTCGAATATCGGGTGATCTACGCAAACAACTATATCAGACGCTGTAGCCGTCTTGTTGTAGGCGTATCCGACTTCCACAACACCTGAACCTACAGCGTTGACCATGACGTCGCCGCTGCCAGCGATCACCGGGGTTCCCTTCATTAACCCAGTGGACTTGGAGGCCTCTCCCGTTACCTCCCCGATTACATCATCGGATGAGACGAGCTTTGGTAGTTTATCGGTTGGAAATCCAGCCTCCTCAAGGAGGTTTAGGGCGTATATACCCTTCCTAGTATCTAGAAAGCCGCTTGAGGAGGCTAGCGCCCTATCCAGAACGTACTCACCAGTGAGTTTGTAGGCTATATAATCTTTAGGTTGTAGGATTACTCTCGTCTCAGCCATTACCTCTGGTTGATTCTCCTTAACCCATAGAACCTTGCAGTATGAGTAGAAAGGGTCAACCTTAACGCCAGTTATCCTGTGGACCTCCTCCTCACCTATATCAATCTTAATCCTCGAGGCTTGAGGTTCTGCTCTCTTATCCATCCAAAGGATGGACGGACGTAGCGGCTTCCCATCCCTCCCTATGAAAGATGGCGTGTTCGTTTGACTACTCAGCCCTATACATGCTATGTCTCGTGGGGATATTCCAGCCTTATTAAGCGCTATCTTTAGGCTCTCTACTGTGGCCTTCCACCATGTGGCTGGATCCTGCTCCGCCCATCCTGGCTTCGGTATATCCACCTGGTATTCGACGTATCCCCTCGATACAATTTTTCCCTCACTGTTAAAGATCACAGTCTTGGTTCCAGTTGTGCCGACATCTATACCGAGTAAATAAACCCCTGACAGTTCAATCTCCTCCTAAGTTAATCTATTCAGCGTCCTTTTAGATAGTATCTGACTTAAGCTATAAAAATTCAAGTTTAATTTCTCCGCATTCGTACGGTTTAAGCCTTCCAGCCTCTCTGGGCATCGAAAAAGATTTTAGCTCTCTATGTTAACAATACTTTGATGGTGGAGTTATGGAAGTTATCAACATCGACGAAATTGAAGTATACATGCTTGGTGATGGAAAGACGGGAACCCTTAGGAGGATAAGGAAAGTATTCACATCAGAGAATATGAGGTTTCATGTGGGGATCCTCCCACCGAAGCAGACCAGCTCAAGACACTCACATCTAAACTCGGAGGAGATAGTCTACGTCGTCAAGGGGGAGGGGCAAGTAAGTAAACCTCAAGTTGAAATCAATTAGAGGTTATGGCCATGTCTAAGAGGTTTAAGGTTGTAATTACAGATGCTGAGTACGCCTCTCACGATCCAGAACGGGAGGTATTGTCTAAGTTTAACGTTGAGTTGGTGAAGTACCAGTGTAGAACCGAGGATGAGGTCATAGAGAACTGCAGAGACGCTGATGCCCTTCTAAACCAGTATGCCCCAATAACGAGGAGAGTTATAGAGAGCCTTGAGAAAGCTAGGGTCATCGTCCGGTATGGGATCGGCGTAGACAACATAGACCTAGAGGCTGCAACCGAGAGAGGGATCTACGTAGCCAATGTTATATACGACATATGCGATGTGGCCGATCATGCAGTGACGTTGATGCTCTCCCTGAATAGGAAGATAACCTTGGCGGATAAAAACGTTAGGGAGGGCTGTTGGGACTGGAAGCCCCTCCGCCCCATAATGAGGATTAGGGGCAGAACCGTAGGGATAGTCGGCTTCGGTCGGGTTGGGAGGGAAGTGGCTAAGAGGTTGAGGTGCTTTGGTGTGAGGATTATGGCGTATGACCCTTACCTCCCACCTGAAGTTTTCGAGGAGAATAAGGTGGAGAGGGTTGACCTAGACACTCTCTTAAGAGAGTCTGATATAATCACGTTACACGTAGCTTTGACGGATGAGACCTACCACATGATAGGGGCTGAAGAGCTTCAGAGGATGAAGAGGACAGCTCTACTAATCAACGCGTCGAGAGGTGCAGTGGTAGATGAGAAGGCCCTGTATAGAGCCCTGAGGGAGGGCTGGATAGCTGGTGCAGCCTTAGACGTGATGGAGAAGGAACCTCCAGACAGGGACAATCCTATACTGAGTCTGGATAACGTCATAGTAACCCCCCACATGGCTTGGTACTCGACTGCATCGGTGGGAGAGATACAGAGGAAGGCCGCCGAAGAGGTTGCGAGGGTTCTAAGTGGAAAGATTCCAGTAAACTTAGTTAATAAGGATGTGCTTAAGGTTGAAAAGTAGAGATACGACTCAAGCTAGGATGAATCAAAATAGCCTATTTCCATTCTTTTTATCGTTATTGTTTATGAGAATCGTTATATACGGTTTAGACCAGTGTTTTGGGATAAAGAGAGGAACATGAGGTGAATGCTTGAGTTTCTAAAGAGAGGGTGTAAACCGGCGCAGAACTACCTATCCTCTCAGAGTTATGTAACACTGGTTACAAATTTTGGGGTGCGGATGTGTCGGAGGGTTCACAAAACATATGCTAGTCGCCGAGAAATGCTTTTAAGGATAACATGATTTCGGAAACCCCTATAGCTATTATCTTCGCCAATTCACCCTCAACTATAACCCTATGGATGTTCCCAGCCTTAACTTCACTCATGGCTGTCTCGGCTGCCCCAGTCATGGTTGCGGTCATAGCTGCGAAGGTCTCAGCGTCAACCTCACCCATAACATCTGAGGCTAT
>CAZCOP010000102.1:0-4840 GCA_964499825.1 uncultured Candidatus Bathyarchaeia archaeon | reverse complement strand
GACAACCGAAAGATTTATATATTACACCTCTTCTGTAGGTGTAAATACGGGCTAGTTCAGACTGATGAGCTTACTCTGATTCTGACTTCAAGAATGAGGAATCATGGTTTGTGAAGGCTTACTATGGAAGGAGATCTCCCTCCATAGGCGTAGGAGGGATGGAATATGAGGAATGAGAAGATGCGTATGATGGTGGATAGGTGTCCCGAGTGCGGAAGCACCAATCTGATTCATGATTATGATACTGGTGAGACTGTTTGTAGTGAGTGTGGCCTCGTTATACAGGATGTTATGATAGATAAGGGTCCTGAATGGAGGGCTTTCACTCAGGAGGAGAAGGAGTCTAGAAGTAGGGTTGGGATGCCTACATCCTATTCGGTGCATGATAAGGGACTATCAACAGCGATAGGGAGGGTTGACAGGGACGCCTTCGGACGTAAACTCCCACTATCCACAAGGCTTCAGATGTGGCGTCTCAAGAAGTGGCAGATAAGATCAAGGGTTCACTCATCGATAGATAGAAACCTCGCCCAGGCGATGGCTGAACTGGATAGGCTCTCGGATAAAGTTGCGATACCGGGCTCGGTGAAGGAGAAGGCGGCTGTAATCTACCGTAAGGCGCTGGATAAGGGTCTCGTGAGAGGTAGATCGATAGCAGCCATAGCCGCAGCGTCATTATATGTAGCCTGCAGACTGACGAGCACGCCGAGAAACCTTAGGGAGATAGCTGAGGCGAGTCTTGTAAGCAGGAAGGATGTTGCCAGGTGTTATAGGCTCCTACTCCGTGAACTCGACATAAAGATGCCGATAGCGGATCCACTAACCTACCTATCTAAAATAGCTGAGAAGAGCGACGTTTCAGGTCAGACTCAAGCTTTAGCCGTCAAGATACTACAGGAAGCTAAGGAGAAGCACGTCTCAGCCGGTAAGGACCCGATGGGCCTAGCAGCTGCAGCCCTATATATAGCTTGTATGCAGACGAATGAGAAGAAGACTCAGAAGGATATAGCGGATGCAGCCGGAGTAACCGAGGTAACAGTCAGAAATAGATACAAGACCTTGAAGAGGCAACTTAACCTGGAGATTCCAAACTAAACCTGAGGGGATGGATACAGCTATTCATTCCCACCTTCTGGTTTAAGGTCTGTGATGTCCAGCTCCAGTGTTATTGGTCCCCTATAGCCACAATCCCTGCAGACGTATTGCTCAGGGGTCAACCAGGCATCGAAACTGCTAGATAGGTGGATGTTAGGGCTACCGCACCTTGGGCAGACCTTCACCGTCCCCTCTGATATCCCTCTCCTTCTAAGCCTCTTAAGAATCCTATATAACCCCTTAAACCTCCCCATTACTCTCACTCTCCCGCCGACTATGGTGGAACGCGTAACCGTCTACTGGACTTCTATATTCTCCTTTGGATAGCCCATCTGGATTAGAAAATGTTGCGCCTTCTCCCTCTGGTCTCCCTGGAGCATTATCTGACCGTTCTTCGCCGTCCCACCACAAGCGCAGAAGGCCTTCATCTTCTGGGCTAGACGGCTAAGGTCCACATCCTTCTCGTTGATTCCATCGATTATAGTCATGGCTTTGCGGAACTTCCTAGTCTCTAAGCGCACCCTTATCCTCTGCTGTTCCTTACTTATCTCCCCACAGACGCAGATATCTTTTGGAAGCCCACAGACTGGACAGATATCAGCCATTATGTTACCCTTTACCCCTTTCCTCCAACATATCATAGAACTGTTAAGTATTTAAAAATTTAGTGATTGTTCGCTTGTGGGTTGGATGACAATAAACCAATTTAACCCCCCTGGAATGATTTGACATCTTGGTTATTCGAAGATCGGTGGAAGCCTCTCAAGCTGTTCAAGCACATACTTGCGTATCTCCGACGGCTTAGGCAGCTTGGCCACTATCTCACCATCCATTATAAGGGGCTTCAGCATATCCTCAACATCCCCTCCACATTTAGGACACCTCGGTTTTGGTGCAGAGTATGGTTGGACTATGTCCACGAGGCAATTTGGACAGCGCCAGACCCTCTTCCTCCCTCCAAGCTTCCCCCTCTTGGCAACTGGTTTACCATCTATCTCCACTATATCCATGGCGAAGTCGACGGTTGGGGCGTTACTGACCGATGTTCCAACCCCGAAGGCTTCAGCCCCGGCCTCCTTCAGGATCTTCACCCACTTCTCATCTAGGCCCCCAGATACGAAAATCTTCACATGCCTATAACCCCTGACATCGAGTTCCCACCTGACCTCCCTAACTATCTCGGCGAAGTCGCCCTTCCTAGACCTAGGTGTATCTAGGCGTACGGCGACCAAGCGGTCACCGAGGGCTTCAGCTGCCATGAGGGACTCAACCTTCTCATCTAGGTATGTGTCGGCTATACATACCCTTGGGACATCTGGGGGCATAACCTCATCGAAGGCCTTCCAAGCCCTAACCTGGTCTCCCATCGCTATTATTAGGGCGTGCGGCATGGTTCCCATCGGTTTAGCCCCTATCAACTCGGCTCCCTTGAGGCTTGAAACCCCGTCGAAGCCCCCTATGTAAGCTGCTCTATCCAGCATGGGTGATATAGCTGGGTGCATCCTCCTTATCCCGAAGGCTACAACCAGCTTGTCACCAGCAACCTTCCTTATCCTAGCTGCCTTTGTGGCTACCCCCGAGGCTTGGCAAACCAATCCGAGAAGTGGGGTCTCAAGAATGCAGAACTCGCCGTAGGGACCCTCAATCAACATTACGGGTTCACGTATCCCCCTGTAATCTTGATGGTAGAAGACGCTTCCCTCAGGCATCGAGTATACATTTACTGGACATCCATCAAATAGATGTGCAACCTCCTCTACACCCGTTAGGATCCCCCACTTCCAACCGTCCGGGAGCTTCCCAGGTGTAACCTCGGCTAGTACGTGGATCTTACTCATACCTTTCGCTTCAAGTATCTGCTTTGTCCTCACAAAGTATATGTCCGTCGTCTTCCCTTGCTTTATCTCCTCATCATCAGCGTAATGGAAAAGGCGCATAACTTACATCATCCCAATTTACAGTTTAAAATTTAAGAATGTTAAAATGGCTTATAAACTTAGCATCTAACTGGTTTCTGGAGGGTCGATTTGAAGGTTGACATGCTGATCCGAGGGTGCATGATCCTGACGATGAACCGTGAGCGTGAGGTAATAGATTCCGGGTTGATAGCTATCAGGGATGGCTTCCTCCAGTATGTTGGCGGTGGGGAGGGTGCACCACGCTTCGACGCTGAGAAGACCATTGAAGCCCAAGGTAAGATAGCCATGCCCGGATTGATAAACTGCCACACCCACGCCCCAATGTCACTCTTGAGGGGGATAGCCGAAGATAAGGACCTGAACACATGGCTGAGGGAGACGATATGGCCGCTGGAGGCCAAGCTTAAACCTGAAGACATCTACTACGGAACCCTACTCAGCTGCCTTGAGATGATAAAGAACGGCGTAACATGCTTTGCAGATATGTACTTCCATGAGGATATGGTTGCCAAAGCCGTTAAGGAGGCTGGGTTAAGGGCCGTCCTGGCTCCTGGCATAATAGAGGCTGGAAGGCCGATGTGGGGTAGGCTCCTATTTATGGGGGCTATTAGAACCGTTAAGAGGCTTAAGGGCTACGCGGACGGTAGGATAACCATGCAGCTTGGACCACACGCCGTCTACTCCTGCACTCCAAAACTTCTGAGGATGGTGCGTAAGGCTGCCTCCAAGCTCAAGGTTGGGATCCACATACACCTAGCTGAGTCGGTTGATGAGGCTGAGGAGGTTAGATCCAAGTACGGTAGGGGAGAGGTTGAACTCCTCAGCGACATGGGCTTCCTAGGGCCGGACGTCGTTGCTGCACACTGCATACATATAACCCATGAGGATATGAAAACCCTAGCCAGACATGGGGTTAAGGTATCCTACAACCCAATCGCAAACATGAAGCTTGCAACCGGTATACCGAATGTGAATGACATGATAAAGTTGGGGATAACCGTGGGTTTTGGCACTGATGGGCCCGCCAGCAACAACAGCTTAGACATCTTCGAGACTATGAAGGTTGGGGCTCTACTGCAGAAGGTGAGGGCTGGAGATCCACGCACACTCCCCGTTCATAGGGTTCTCGAGATGGCGACGATCATGGGCGCTGAGGTTTTGGGTCTCAACGGGGCTGTTGGTTCCCTTGAAGCTGGGAAGAAAGCTGACCTGATACTCCTGAACCTTAGGAGGCCGCATTTAACTCCAAACCACAACATCTACGCTAACCTAGTATACTCAGCTCGTGGAAGCGACGTAGACACGACTATAGTGGATGGGAGGATCCTGATGGAAGATGGGGAAGTGAAGACGCTCGATGAGGAATATGTTATAAAAAAATGTGGGGAGGCTGCGTCGGACCTTATCTCACGTTGAAGTTGAGAGCTTGTTCACCGTCAATCCGGCTTAAGATTCACCGCAGAGCTCAGTTATCCTCTTCCAGTTCTCATCAACCCAACTCTGGATTACCTCAAGCTCATGCTTGAACTCGGGTTTAAATAGGTGTCTGAACCTGCCCTGCATCCTCAGGAACTCAACGACCGGCTTAGGCTTCGTAACCCTTATGTTCAGCTTATACCTGCCCTTCTCAACCTCGTAGACGGGCCAGTATCGGGTCTGAACGGCGAGCCTAGCCAACTCAATGCTCTTAGCTGAGTCGTATCTCATACCCAACGGACATGGCGAGAAGACGTGGATCACAGCTGGACCCTCAACCTCAAGGGCCTTCCTTACCTTCGTTATGTAGTCGTTCCAGTAGGCTGGTGAAGCTGTTGCGCAGTACTCGA
>CAZCOP010000101.1:0-5033 GCA_964499825.1 uncultured Candidatus Bathyarchaeia archaeon | reverse complement strand
CCCACTCACGGCAGACATCGAGGATGCTCAATCCCCTATACTTGGGTGGGAGAGTTCCCATCGCTTTATTGACGAGATACCAGAACTCAGGTCTGATGTTCCATGGCACCCTATCCCTCGGCCTCCCCTCGAATACAGCCAATATTCTCTCTTCAGGCTTCATCACCTGCTCACCTAGAGGAGTTTATCGCCCATCGGGTTCTCCACTTTAAGTTTCACCGCCTAACAGTATACATCACACGAGGTTAAAGGTTACCATGATAGCTTGGTAGCTACAGCCGGAACTTAAGGAGTTATATACCCCTCCGTTCATCTTAAAGAGTAGGGGGTTGCATCCTCACACGACCATGGAGGCAAAATTTTATTTCCTGCTTTTCTATTTTTATTGGAGGAATAACTGGTTCTATCAAGGATGTTAAAAATGGAATTGACCTAAACCGTAGACCCAAAATATTTATCTTTTCAAAAGGCTCATCCGCAAACATAAAAAAAGGCGTAAAGATGAATAGAGACAAAATGAAAGATTATCCAGGAGTTCTTGAATCTTTACTGAAAGATATAACACAACAATTAAGAGCTCCGGGAAAACCACCAAGCAGATAACCTATTCGGTCAGCATCATTGAATGTTGTTGAAATGGGTTTTCTACTTTGATATGCTCCTATCTCCCCTTTTTAAAGGCGTTATCTGGAGACTTAAAGCTTATGTTACAGAGTAGAATAAACAGCGAGACGGTAGAGTTTATAATTTTTCCAGCTCATTTATACGGTTGAATGTCGTGGGATCTTTGTAAGAAAGATTATTAGAGAACCCTCCGATTAGTATTTATTTGATGCTAACCGGCTGGTGAGCTGAACCGATGGAAGGCTTCGTGGATGTATCCCGTATACTCTCAGGGAGCCTAGAGGGGGAGCATGTCAAGATAAGGGGATGGCTACATAACAAGAGGTCGAGCGGGGGCATACACTTCCTACTGATAAGGGACGGAACTGGGATAATACAGTGCACCATGAAGAAGGATAAGGCCGACCCAGACGAGTTCGAACTTGTAAAACGGCTAACCCAGGAGTCCACCCTAGAGTTGGAGGGGATTGTGAGGAGGGATCCGAGAGCCCCAGATGGATACGAGATAGCTGTTGAGAGAGTTAAGGTTATCCACATGGCCGAGGAGGGCTTCCCAATAGCGAAGAAATACCATGGGCCGGACTTCCTCCTGAACAACCGCCACCTATGGATAAGGAGCAAGAAGATGCAGACGATACTAAGGATAAGGTCTAAATTCCTAGAGGCAGCTAGGGAATGGTTCAGGATGAACGAGTATACGGAGTTCCACGCCCCAATACTCATAACGGCAGCCTGCGAGGGAGGCTCAACCCTCTTCAACGTAAAGTACTTCGATATGGACGCCTACCTAACCCAGAGCTGGCAGCTATACGCCGAGGCTGCAATAGCGAGCCTAGGTAAGATTTACACGATAGCCCCATCCTTCAGGGCTGAGAAGTCTAGGACGAGGCGCCACCTAACCGAGTATTGGCACCTAGAGGTCGAGATACCATGGTGTGATCTAAACTGTATAATGAAGGTTGAGGAGGAATTGTTAACCCACATCTGCCACAGGCTGGCTAAGGAGATGCCGAAGGAACTCGAGCACTTCGGTAGATCGCCGAATGATCTGCTCAAGGTTGAACCGCCATTCGAGAGGATAACCTACGATGAGGCCGTTGAGATACTCAGGAGAGACGGCATAGACTTCGAGTGGGGTGACGACCTGGGCTGGATCGAGGAGAAGCACCTAACGATGAAGTATGATAAACCCTTCTTCATAACTCACTACCCAAGGGGTGTGAAGGCCTTCTACCACAAGCCAGACCCGAAACGGCCGGAGGTAACACTCTCAGTCGACATGATGGCGCCGGAGGGATACGGCGAGATAACGGGCGGCGGGCAGAGGATCGACGACGTAAACGAGCTCCTAGAGAGGATAAAGGAGGAGAACCTAGACCCGGATGATTATGAGTGGTACATAGACCTCAGGAGGTACGGCTCGGTACCCCACTCAGGCTTCGGATTAGGGGTTGAGAGAACTATAGCGTGGATATGCAAACTCGACCACATAAGGGACGCAATAGCATTCCCAAGGTTAATAAATAGAGTATACCCATAATTGAGGAGTAACCGAGCAAGGTAAGAGGGATAGCTAACCTTGACTTCTAGCGGAACCATTGGACGTATAACGCTCAGATGGAACTCACTTAGGGGAGCCCTAGCGGTCTCCCTATACCTCCTACTGGCCCTGACCATCGAGTATGCCATAGTCCTCTCATTCCTGAATCTTGGATTAAGCGAGACCACGCCCATAAGGCTGAGCCTCAACGTACCAGGTATAGACATAACCATCACCCTAAAGGTCAGCTTAATATTCCACCTCATCCCGGTTGGGGTAGTCATAACGATGCTCGCCAGCTGGATACACCTCACCAAGTGTATAGTGAGGCGGCCCCCGAAGAAGGCTGCGAAGCCTGTCGAGCGGAGAACAAAGAGGGTTAGGGGGAGGAAGGCCTTGGGGGAGAGGCGTAGCCCCACCGGATTCATGAACCGCATTATGGTTCTCACAGGGTTAGATAAGCTTTCAAGATATGTTGTGAATATGCCCTTCCTAAGGGTTACGGCCGGAGGAGCCATAATCACGATCTCAGTCTTCCTCCTATCGACAGCTGGCTTATACCTTCTCTTATACCCAAACTCCATCTACGAAGCCGTCTTGGGCTTCTATAGGGATAACCCATCGCTCCTCAAGTTCATTTATGGAACGAGCGAGTCATTTAAGGGCCTAACTCAAACGTTGTCTTTAAGCGGGGTCTTAACGAGCCTAGCGTTAAGTTTCAGGGGGGCGGTGGGTGCCTCACTTTCACCGACGCTCACCGTTATAGCGGGCCTAGACGCCCTCTCGAAGTATCTCCTATGCCAGAATATGGCGGCTTGGATATCAGCCCTCTTATCCATCCTTTATGGACGCTACGGAATTAGATGACCAGTCAAAACTCCGCAATTTGGTAAGTTATTAATCTATCTTCACCCCCATTAAATGCTTGAGGAAAGGGACAGGCTTGGAACCCGTGAAGGTAGGCGTAATCGGATGCGGAACGGTTGCGGAGACGTGTCACCTCCCAGCCGCCGTACAAATCCCCGAGTTGAGGATAGAGGCCCTAGCGGACATAAACGAGGAGAACGCTGGAAGTCTAGCTTCAAAGTTTGATCTAGATGATCCCCTTATCTATACGGATTATCGCCGCCTATTGAGGGAGGCAGATGTTGATGCCGTATGGATTTTAACTCCCCCAAAGCTCCATGCGAGGATGGTTATAGACTCCCTAAACCAGGGGAAGCACGTTCTTTGCGAGAAGCCCTTAGCAACCACGCTGGAGGAATCGGAAGCCATAAAGAAGGCTCTGAGAAAGCTTGGGGAGAACGGAGAACATCGGATTCTCATGCCGGCGCACAATTTCATATTCACACCCTGCTATGGACGGGCCCACAAGTTACTGGAAGAGGGGGCGATAGGGAGGCTGAATAGGATAACCGGATACGTAACGACCAACCTATCCTTCTACAAAGCCAAGACGGACTTCAGGATGCAGGCTAAGGGAGGAGTCATAGAGGATATACTCCCACACCTCATGTACCTCTCACAGGACATAGCCGGACCGCTGACTGAGGTTTCATCCATAAACCCTAGGGTCAGAGGTCGATCCATAATCCACGATGTTGAAGTGGATGTAAAGTTGAGGGGTTTAGAGGGTGAGGTTGAGGCTTCACTCTCAGCCGCTTGGTCAAGCTTTGTTCCAACCCTGAAACTTGAGCTCATGGGAGAGCGTGGTCGGATATCGATGGGCCTCCTCAGGACGCCCTACAACCTAACCATGGAGAGGGGCGACGGCGAGGTTGAGAAGTACAGGATGGGTAGACGTATACTCCAATACCTCGATGTCTTCAGGGGGAGGCATCCATCCTACCTGAATGAGCATAAACACTTCATAAACCTTGTGAGGGGAGAGTGCAACCCTAGGGTAACGGTTGAGGATGGCTTCAACTTGGTCACGATGCTGAATAAGGTATTGAGTAAGCTCGATGAGGGGGTTCACCTCCAGAGGGGGAGGGAGGTCGTATCCATAGTTCGGGTGGAAGACAACCTCATCGATGAAGCCATTAGGAGGGCGATAAAGTACGTTGGCGGCCTTAGGTTTAGGAGAAACGCCAAGGTGGTGGTTAAGCCTAATGTCTGCTTCAAACGGAACACGGATAACATGATAATTACGGACCCAAGGGTTTTGGGGTCTGTTCTATCGCTTCTCAAGGAGAGGACTAACCGAATACTAGTCGTTGAGTCGGATAACAACTCCGGTAGAGGGGACGTTAGGGTTAAGAAGACAGGTGTAATGGACGTTATCGAGGATCACGGAGCGGAGTTCATAAACCTGAGCGATGACGAATACGAGGAGCACAATGTCTCAGATGTGACAATCAAGATACCGAAGACCGTCCTAGAGGCCGAGTACCTCGTAAATATGCCAAAGATTAAGACGTGCAACATAGCCAACATGATCATAAGCATCTCGATGAAGAACATGTTCGGGATACTCGCTGACAAGAAGAAGATGCGCTTACACAAGAGGCTGGTGGAGGTCTTACTCTACATAAATAAGAGGATACGCCAAGACTTGATAATTGTAGATGGCGTCGTCGCGATGGAGGGTCTCGGCCCTGTCTGGGGCAGCCCGGTCAACCTAAACCTTGTAGTCTCAGGTTTGAATCCGGTCTCGGTGGATGCGGTCTGCTGCAACATCATGGGGATAAACCCTTACTCCGTTGAGGTCCTCTGGAGGGCCTATCGAGACGGTATGGGCCAGATAGATATTGAGAAGATCGAGGTCCTAGGTGAGGATGTGAATGACGTCAAGAGACGCTTTGCATACCCAACATTCATAACGAAGAATGTAGTTGGAGCCATAAGGACAGCCCTCAAAACCTACCTA
>CAZCOP010000100.1:0-5071 GCA_964499825.1 uncultured Candidatus Bathyarchaeia archaeon | reverse complement strand
CTACTGGAGGCAGGGAGCCCACCGAAAGGCGTGATGGATGTCGTCCTAGGCCCAGAGGTCATTGGACTCGTATCACATGAATCATCCGGACATCCAGGAGAGGCCGACCGGATACTCGGGAGGGAAGCAGCCCAAGCAGGCGAGACCTACCTGAAGGCCGACTCCATAGGGTTAAGGGTTGGCTCAGAAGCCGTCAACGTGGTCGATGACCCAACGATAATGGGGTCATTCGGCTTCTACCTATACGATGAAGAGGGCGTAGAAGCTAGGAAGAGGATACTGATAAAGGAGGGGGTGATAAACGAGTTCCTCCACAACCGTGAGACAGCCTTCAAGTTCGGCGTTGAGAGCAACGGCTCATCTAGGGCCAACGCCTACAATAGGGAACCCATAGTTAGAATGGCGAACACATACCTCGAACCAGGAGACTACAAAAAGGAGGAATTGATAGAGGACATTAAGGAGGGGATATACATCAAGAGCTTCATGGAGTGGAACATAGATGACAGACGCTTCAACCAGAGGTATGTAGGACTGGAAGCCTACAAGATAGAGAAGGGAGAACTGAAGGGTATGGTGAAGAACCCAATACTCGAGGTGACGACGATAGGCTTATGGTCCGCAGTCGACGCCGTCGGGAGAGACCTAGAGTTCCAAGCTGCCTACTGCGGGAAGGGAGACCCCATGCAGGGCATACCGGTCTGGACAGGAGGACCACACGTCAGGTTGAGAAACATAAGGTTTGGAGGTATATAGACGTGAGGAGGGAGGATATACCACCGCACGTAGTCAAACTCGGTTTGAGGCTTGGAGCCACCGATGTCGTGGCCAGCCTGACGGAGATGGAACGCTTTATGGTCAGGTTCTCAAACAATGAGATCACAATATCGAAGAACCACCGTGAAGCTACAGTAAGCATCTTTCTCATGATCGAGAGGCACAGGGCAGGCTCAACGCTGGCGCTGCCATCGATGGAAACGCTGAAGGAGGCCGTCAAGAGGACCGTCAAGATGGCTAAGATAAGCCCGCCGGCTGAGGTATACGCCCCGCTTCCAGAGGGACCCTTCAAGTACGACCCGGAACTCTTGAAGCCGCCAACGATCCCCATAAACCCGAGGAGGCTCGTCAAATACGTAAGGGAAGCCATAGATGGAGCCCTAGAGATGGGGGCGAGAAAGGTAGCCGGAACCCTAACAGCGACGAAGATCAAGAAAACGCTCTCAACATCAGGGAATGTGGATGCAAAACAGGAGAAGGCTGGGATCGAGATATCGGTCAGAGCCTTCACGTCGGATGTATCCTCAGGCCAATTCGTCTCGATAGCCACTAGGGAGGAGGACTTCAAACCGGGAGAAGCCGGTAGGATAGCCGGGGAGATAGCGAAGGAGGCCTCAAACCCGATCCAGGGTAAACCGGGCAGATACACGGCGCTGCTGGGGCCTATGGTCTTCGCCGACCTCGTGAGTGAGGTTGGGGGGTTATCATCAGCCTTCATGGTTGACATAGGTAGCTCCTTCCTGATCGACAAGATCGGGTCAGAAGTAGCTTGGGAGGGCTTCACCCTAATCGACGACCCAACGTTGAGGGGCGGCTACGGGTTGAGGGCCTTCGACGAGGAGGGTGTCCCAACTAGGAGAAACGTGATAGTCGAGGGGGGAGTTCTGAAGACCTACCTCCACAATAGCACGACGGCGAAGAAGTTCAAGACGGAGACAACCGGGAACGCCGGCTTGATAAACCCGACGCCATGGAACCTCATAGTCGAACCCGGAGACTCATCCTTCGAGGAGCTCCTGGAGGAGGTCGACGAGGGGGTATACGTAACGAACGACTGGTACCTAAGATACCAAAACTACAGGACCGGAGATTTCTCAACCATACCCAGGGACGGGATGTTCCTCATAAGGGATGGGAGGATAGACAAGCCGATAAGGGAGCTCAGGATAAGCGACAACATGCTTAGGATATTCAAGAACATCAAGGCCTTAAGCCGTGAACGTCACTGGATAAGGTGGTGGGAGGTAGGGGTACCAACCCTAACACCATACGCGTTGATAGACGACCTGAACTTCACGAAGTCAACCATGTGAGGGAGCCATACCCCTAACCCTCAACCTATCAAGGACAAGCCCTACAATATCACGCGAAACCTCATCTATCGGGCGATCCCCATCTACGGGTATCAACCTACCATCATCCACCAGCATCCTATAGACCTTGTAGACCTCCCTCTGCACCTCCAGGTACTCCATCACAGACCTCCTGCGGCCGAACCTCACCACCAACCTCTCCGGGGGCACATCAATAAATATTGCTAAGTCTGGTTTGGGGGCGAACCTATTTATCTTGAGGAGCCACCCAATATCCAACCCAGCCGCACCCTGATATGCGAGGGAGGAGTAAAGGTACCTATCCGAGACTACTATCTTGCCTTCACTGAGCATGGGCTTTATCACGCCCTCAACATGATCCAGCCTATCGGCGGCGAAGAGTACAGCCTCGACGACCACGGGCACACGCCTCCTCCTGTCCAGTATACACCTCCTGATGAGGCTGCCCACCTCCCCCCCACTCGGCTCAGCCGTATAGACTGCATCGAACCCCAAACCGCGGAGGGTCTCAACGAGACGGAGTGACTGGGTGGTCTTCCCGCAACAGTCGAGCCCCTCAATACATATGAAGAAGCCCCTTCCAGCCATAGCCCTAACCCAACCCCACAACAGAGAGGAAGCGTTCGGTTATTCTCCACATCTACGTTCTATATATAACCTACCCTCCACCAATTCAAAAAACTTAAAATAAGAGAATGGAAATTCTTTTCTATGAATTCCGACACAGACAAAACTTGGAAATTGGTAGATTGGAGGATTAAGGATGAGCAAGCCTGAGAAGCCCCATCTGAACCTGGTTATAATCGGACACGTGGATCACGGGAAATCCACGACTATGGGACACCTGCTATACTTAACCGGAACCATCGATGACAGAACGATCAAGGCATACGAGGAGGAGGCTAAGAGGCTGGGTAAGGAGACCTTCAAGTTCGCGTGGGTTCTAGACAACCTGAAGGAGGAGAGGGAGCGAGGGCTAACTATAGACCTACGTTTCCTTAAGTTTGAGACCCCACGCTACTTCTTTACAATAATCGACGCGCCGGGACATAGGGACTTCGTGAAGAACATGATAACCGGGGCAAGCCAAGCCGACGCGGCTGTGCTATTCGTCTCCGCGAAGAAGGGAGAGTTCGAGGCGGGAATAGGCCCAGGAGGCCAAACTAGGGAGCACGCCTTCTTGGCGTTCACACTCGGCGTCAAACAGCTGGTTGTAGCGATAAACAAGATGGATGACCCATCGGTTAACTGGAGCGAGGAGAGGTATAACGAGGTAAGGAACGAGATAGCGAGGATGCTGAAGATGATAGGCTACAAGGTTGACAAGATAGCCTTCGTCCCAACGTCAGGATGGACCGGCGATAACCTGGTGAAACACAGCGACAAGATGCCGTGGTATAAGGGTCCAACCCTATACGAGGCCCTAGACGCCTTCGAGATGCCGCCAAAACCGATAGACAAGCCGCTTAGACTCCCAGTTCAGGACGTATACACGATCAGGGGTGTAGGGACAGTCCCGGTCGGCCGGGTTGAGACGGGCGTCCTTAAGGAGGGCGACACGGTGGTATTCATGCCAGCCAACATAAAGGGCGAGGTTAAGTCCATCGAGACCCACCACGTGAGGATACCGAGGGCCGAACCGGGTGACAACATAGGCTTCAACGTCAGGGGGATATCTAGGAAGGACCTTAGAAGGGGCGATGTGTGCGGACACCCAGACAACCCACCAACAGTGGCGAAGGAGTTCATAGGTCAGATAATAGTGATATACCACCCAACCGCGATAGCGGCTGGATACACTCCTGTACTCCACGTACACACAGCCCAGGTTGCATGCAGATTCGCCGAGTTGTTGAAGAAGCTTGACCCAAGGACCGGGCAGGTTATCGAGGAGAATCCATCCTTCCTCAAGACTGGGGACGGCGCGATAGTGAGGTTTGAACCAGTCAGGCCTGTATGCCTTGAGAAATACACTGAATTCCCAGAGCTTGGAAGGTTTGCGATACGCGACATGGGTACGACGATAGCTGCCGGCGTGGTAAGGGAGATAACGAAGAAGCTTTAAGCGATGGTATACGAGGAGCTCTAAGCAGCGGCCGATAGTGTTGGGGGATCTCCTTCTTTTTTATTGGAGAGTGACCTGTAGGTATCCGTTGAATGTAGTTGAGGGTCTATATTGAGCAGAAGGAAGATAAAGATCATGTACTTCTACTCAGACCTCTACGAGAACGAGAGGAGGCTGTCGAAGCTGAGCAAGAAGCTCGGCGAGGAATTGAAGGGTGTGAAGATACACCTGGTTAACGTTGAAGACCCAAGGAACGAGGATATAACTGAACTATACGACGTGAATATGGTCCCGGTGATGATATTCCTAACATCCAAGGGCGAGGTTGCGGCGAGGAGGTCTGTCCCGCTATCCGAGAAGGAAGTGATACATGAGGTGACGGATCGGATAAATAGGGGTGAACTCCCCAATCCAGCAGTCGAGGAGGCCAGGGTGAAGATACTGGAAGCCTTGAAATCCGTAACGCAACGCAACGATGTAACCCAACTCATCATCAACCAGGCTAGGAACGACCTCCTAGAAGCAGACTCTGAACTTGAGATACAGGAGATCATAAACTCCTACGTGAGCATAGTCAACCACACGATCCACGACTTGAGGCAGTTCGGCCAAGTTCTCCAGAGATTCCTAAGGAAGCATGAGTTCCTCGTCTAATCCACCTCCTTTTTAGTAGTAGGCCTTCAACACTTATCGGTCCCTCAACCCCCACCGTTCTTAAAGTCCCCGGATGCCTGAAGCATACACTGATGGACCTTCGAGGGTTAACCTCCTAGGGTATGTGACCGCACCCTTTTACGATTATCCCCTCCTCCATGATTAGCTGTATCCGACCATGCCGATGTAGGAGTTGGCATCGGGTCGTTGAGAACCGCACAGCTTCATATGAGGGGTTAGA
>CAZCOP010000099.1:0-5122 GCA_964499825.1 uncultured Candidatus Bathyarchaeia archaeon | reverse complement strand
GGCAGGAACTTCGGCTGCGGCTCCAGTAGGGAGCAAGCTCCAATAGCATTGAAGTATGCCGGGGTTAAGTGCGTGGTTGCAGAGTCCTTCGCCAGAATCTTTTATAGGAACTCGATAAACATAGGGTTACCAGTCCTTGAATGTCCGGGTGTAACCAGAAAGGTTCGCGAGGGCGACACTCTATCAGTTGACCTCACTAAGGGTGAGGTTATAAACCGGACGAGGGGTGAGAGGTTGGAGGCGAGTAAGCTTCCGGATTTCATCCTCGAGATAATAAATGATGGCGGATTGATAGAGCACCTGAAGAAGAGGCTTGGAGGAGGGAGGTGACGGTTGGCGAAGTATAGGATAGCCCTAATCCCGGGCGACGGCATAGGACCTGAACTGACCGAGACGACGCTCAAGGTTCTAGACGCAGTCCAGAAGAGGCTTAAATTGAAACTTGACTTCGTGGAGTTGGAGGCTGGGGATGCATGCTACGAGAGGAGGGGGGTGGCCCTACCGGATGAAACCGTTAAGGCGATAAAGAACTCTCACACATGCCTAAAGGGTCCTGTGGGCGAGACCGCGGCGGATGTCATAGTGAGGTTGAGGATGCTCTTCGACCTATACGCGAACATACGTCCAATAAAGGCCTACCCGGGTGCACCCTGCCTAAGGGATGACATAGACCTAGTCTTCGTTAGGGAGAACACTGAAGGCCTATACAAGGGCTTCGAGTTCATGATAGACGACACGGCGATAGGGTTGAGGGTCTTCACTAGGAGGGGATGTGAACGGATAGCTAGGAAGGCCTTCCAGCTGGCTGTTAGGAGAAACAGGAAACTTAGGGTCACAGCTGTACATAAGGCAAACGTCATGAAGGTCACATGCGGTCTATTCGCCAGGGTCTGCAGGGAGGTGGCGAAGGAGTACCCAAACGTAACCTTCGATGAGCAGTATGTGGACGCAATGTCCATGAGGCTGATAAAGGAACCCCAAAAGTACGATGTGATAGTTACAACAAACATGTTCGGCGATATACTCTCGGATGAGGCTGCCCAGCTGATCGGAGGCCTAGGTATGGCCCCGGGAGGGAATATTGGTGACAACTTCGCCCTCTTCGAGCCTGTTCACGGGTCAGCTCCAACACGAGTTGGGAAGCACACCGCGAACCCATGTTCGATGATACTGGCCTCGAAGATGATGCTTGAGTGGTTAGGTGAGAGGTATGACGACCCCCTCTGTCTTAGGGGTGCGGAGGCTATTGAGTATGGGGTTGCATCTGCCATACGTGAGGGGTTGACCATCCCAGACTTTGGTGGTAAATTAAAGACCATTGAGATGGGTGAGGCGATTGCCGGTAAGATCCTTGAGTTTAATGTTTAACCGTTAGAATATATTTGGGGGATGGTTGGATTGGAGGAGTATATCCGTATATTCGATACAACCCTGAGGGATGGGGAGCAGACGCCGGGGGTATCCCTAACGCCCGAGGAGAAGATGGAGATAGCCTTACAACTCGACAAGCTCGGGGTCGACGTCATAGAGCCTGGTTTCCCATCGGCTTCGAGGGGGGAGCAGAGGGCCCTAAAGGAGCTTGCGAACGCGGGTTTGAAGGCTGAGATATGCGCCCTAGCGCGCACCCTGAAGAGCGACATAGACGTAGCCCTAAAGTGCGATGTCAACTCGATCCACACCTTCATCTCAACATCAGAGGTCCAGATGAAGTACGCCCTAAACATGACGCCTGAACAGGTCTTGGAGGCCGCTGTTAACGCGGTTCAGTACATAAAGGATCACGGTCTGATATGCGAGTTCTCACCGATGGATGCAACTAGGACTGAGCTTGGATTCCTGAAGAAGATATGCTTAGCAGCCCAGGAGGCTGGAGCGGACAGGATAAACATACCGGACACTGTTGGGATAATGAACCCTAATAGTATGCGTGAGCTTATAAGCACGCTGAAGGAGGTCTTGAAGGTTCCGATAAGCGTGCACTGCCACAACGACTTCGGGTTGGCTGTGGCCAACTCCCTAGCTGGAGTTGAAGGTGGGGCGACGCAGGTTCACGTGACAGTTAACGGGATCGGTGAGAGGGCTGGGAATGCAGCGCTGGAGGAGGTTGTCATGGCCCTGCATGTGGTCTACAAGAAGAAGACCAGAATAAATACGAGGCTCCTCTATGAGACGTCGAAGCTCGTCTCCAGGTTGACCGGGATTGTGATACAGCCTAATAAGGCTATAGTTGGTGAGAACGCCTTCGCCCATGAATCCGGGATACACACGAGGGGCGTGGTTGTGAAGCCGTTAACCTTCGAGCCGATAAGTCCCGAGTTGGTTGGTAGGAGGAGGAAGCTCATCGCTGGTAAACTCGCAGGTAAGCACGGGATAAGGGCTGAGCTGGAGGAGGCTGGAATACACCCAACCGATAAGCAGCTCCTGGAGATAGTGAACAGGGTTAAGGAGTTGGGTGATAAAGGCAAGACCGTCACGGATGCAGACCTCTTCGCAATAGCGAGGGCTGTGATGGGTGAGATAACCGAGGAGAGGATAGTGGATCTCGCCGACCTAGCGGTCATAACCGGGATAAGGGTCATACCGACAGCCTCAGTCAAGCTCGTCATAGACGGAAAGGAGTACGTAGCAGCAGAGACCGGCGTCGGACCGGTTGATGCAGCTATAAAGGCCATACAGAGGATAACCAGCAACCTCGCCAACGTGAGGTTGAGGGAGTACCGCCTGGAAGCCCTAACCGGAGGCTCAGACGCTGTGGCTGAGGTTATAATAAAGGTCGAGGATAAGTATGGGAATATAGTCTCAGCCAGAGGCGCTAGGGAGGACATAGTCATGGCGAGCGTAGAGGCCATGATAAACGGAATAAACAAGATACTCCTAAAACATAGGAAGGAGAAGTTGAAGGCTGCATAAACCAAACGGCAGTATTAGCCCTCAATAAAACTTTTTTCTTTGGCCGCCGAATCATTTAGAACCCTAAACCTAAAGGGATGATAGATAAATTTTTAATAGCCCCCGAATTAGGTTTTAGGGAGCCAAGATGGGCAAAACAATATCCGAGAAGATACTGAGCCGAGCCTCAGGGGTGGACGCCCACGCGGGAGACCTCGTCATAGCGGAGATAGACGCAGCCATGGCCCACGACGGGACGGCCCTCCTAGCTATAGAGGCCTTCAGGGAGATGGGGGGCGAGAAGCTGTGGAACCCATCTAAGGTAATACTAGTCCTAGACCACGTAGCACCGAGCTCCAACGAGAACTTCTCGAAAGTGCACAGGGAGATGAGAAGCTTCGCAAAGGAGCATGGGGCAAAGATCTACGAGGTGGGCTCCGGAATCTGCCACCAACTGATGGTTGAGTCTGGATATGTTAGACCTGGAGCCCTAATAGTTGGCGCTGACTCCCACACCTGCACCTATGGGGCTCTAGGAGCCTTCGCGACCGGTATAGGCTCAACCGAGATGGCGGCCGTCCTGATCTCGGGGAAGCTGTGGTTCAGGGTTCCTGAAACTATAAGAATAATGATCGAGGGGTCGCTGCCGCCCATGGTGACACCGAAGGACCTAATCCTGAAGATCGTTGGGACAGTTGGCGCCGACGGCGCAACCTACAAGGCCGTCGAGTTCCACGGCTCAACGGTAAGGGAGATGGGCATAGACGGCCGCCTAACCCTCTGCAACATGGCGGTTGAGATGGGCGCCAAGACGGGGATAGTCAACCCGGACGAGAGGGCCATCCAATATCTGAAATCTATAGGCTTCAACCCGGCGTGCAAGGACCTAAACCGCCTCTCAAGCGACCCAGATGCGGAGTATGAGGAGACCCTAAACCTCGACGCCTCAGACCTAGAACCCCAGGTAGCATGTCCACACAGGGTTGATAATGTTAAGCCTGTAACGGAAGTTGAGGGGGTTAAGGTCGACCAGGTCTTCCTAGGGTCATGTACGAACGGTAGGCTGGAGGACCTACGCCTCGCAGCCAGAATCCTCAAGGGTAAACGCATCAAGGATGGGCTCCGCATGATAGTCATACCGGCATCGGTTAGGGTATACCTAAAGGCGTTAAAGGAGGGCCTAATCGAGACCTTCCTGAGGGCTGGATGTACAGTATGCAACCCCGGCTGTGGACCATGCGTAGGAGCCCACATGGGGGTTCTAGCCCCAGGGGAGGTCTGCCTCTCAACGTCAAACCGAAACTTCAAGGGGAGGATGGGTTGTATGGAGGCTGAGATATACCTCGCCTCCCCAGCCACGGCGGCAGCCTCAGCCTTAAAGGGTGAGATAACCGACCCTAGGGAGCTACCAAAACCTGTTTAGGATGAGGAGGTGCCATATGAGCTGGACGGTTAGGGGTAGGGTTTGGAAGTTCGGGGACGACGTTAACACGGACCTCATAATCCCCGGCAAGTATAAGCTGAGCATAACAGACCTAGATGAGTTATCCAAACACGCCATGGAGGGCCTAGTCCCAAACTTCGCCGAGAGGTTCAAGAGGGGAGACCTAATAGTTGCGGGTGAAAACTTCGGATGCGGCTCCAGTAGGGAGCAGGCCCCGCTCGTTCTCAGGCACATCGGGGTTGGAGCCGTTATAGCCAAGTCTTTCGCCAGAATCTTTTACAGGAACTCGATAAACATAGGGCTACCAGTGGTTGAATGCAGAGAAGCCGAAGAGATCGATGATGGAGACATTCTAGAGGTTGACATGGAGAGGGGAGTCATAAAGAACCTAACGAAGAACACCGAGTACAAGGTGAAGCCGCTTCCGATGGAGCTCCAGGAGATACTTAGGAGCGGCGGGCTTGTCAACTACGTGAGGAAGCACGGTAGGCTGCCGTGGCAATAGGAGTGAAGCGTGAAGTATCTAGACCCACGGCTCACCGCCACCTACCAGATCTCCTCAAGTATTATCGCCGAGCAAACGCCCGTAACCCATCAAGCTCTCCAATAACTCAACAAACCTCATCAACTCCCCAGTATCCCTAAATCAACATTCGATAAGGATCACGCGGTCACCACTAGAGGAGTATAGGCTTATAACTTCATCCATACCCTAAGCCTCTCCAAGGTTGAGATATAATACTCCAGCCTCGTATCTATCCCTATGAAGGCGTTACAGATATCAGACGA
>CAZCOP010000098.1:0-5193 GCA_964499825.1 uncultured Candidatus Bathyarchaeia archaeon | reverse complement strand
TCATAAGAAATGGGAGAGTGGCGAGGTTTAAGGGGGAGAGGCAGTTGAGGATAGGGAGGAAGGGGACGATAAACGTGGTGAAGAAGGAGCTCAACAAGGGATAACCCAAATAGAACGGAAGGTTAGGGATTTATCTTTCTCACCATTATATAGGCGTCTTCACCATCAGCATAGTATCTATGCATGGTCCCCTTGATCTCGAAACCCAACTTCTTATAGAGGTTTATCGCGGGTGTGTTGCTGACCCTAACTTCCAAGTAGCACTCACTCGCCCTGTAGAGGGTCATAGCCCTGAGAGCCCTAGAGACCAGAGCGTAGCCTATTCCCCTATTCCTATATTCAGGTAGGACGGCTATTGAGATTATATGTCCTCTCTTAGAGAAACTTAGGGATCTAAAGCTAGGCATCCCAGTCTCTATCCTACACATTATGTACCCGACTACGACGCCATCCTCCTCAGCGACAATAAAGGTCTCAGGGTACTTCCTGAATAGGTCCATGAAGAAGAAGCTCGGGTAGTTCTCAGGTAGACATGTCTGGTTTATGTAGATCACCCTATCAAGGTCGGAGGGCTGGAACCGCCTCAGCTTGAACGGCGACCTCAACCCCTAGACACCGTCCAAGAAATCAGTGGAGGATGGTAATAAATCTTCTACACAAAACTTTATGGACTGCCAAATTAAGGTTAATAGGGAGGACAAACCTTATTCAACACCAGCAGTTGAAGGGATGGATAGAACGGATGCTCAAGAAGATAAGGGTTACACCGTTAGCCTTCGAGAGTCTAGGCGTCAGGTCGATGTGCACCTATGTTGAGACGCCGGATGTTAGGATAATCCTCGATGCAGGGGTTTCATTAGGCCCAAGGAGGTTCGGCCTGCCACCCCACCCAAGGGAGTATCAAGCCCTCAGAAGCTGCCGTGAAAGAATACTCGACTACGCCGAAAAGGCGGATGTTATAACTGTAAGCCACTACCACTTCGACCACCATACACCATCCTACACAGACTGGGCGTACAATTGGTCATCAGCCGAGATAGCTGAGAAAATATATAAAGGGAAGATACTCTTCATAAAGAGCTACCGGTCCATGGTCAACTTCAGCCAGAGGAGGAGGGGATGGATGTTCGTCCAGACGGGGGGTAGCTACGCTGAGAGGATAGAGGTGGCTGACAACAGAAGCTTCAGATTCGGAGACACGAAGATAAGCTTCTCTGAGCCAGTCTTCCATGGATCGGAGAACTCGCCTTTAGGGTGGGTGATAATGACGACGATAACGCATAATGGAGAGAGGTTACTCTTCGCACCTGATGTTCAGGGCCCCATATCGAATAGAACCCTACAGATGATATTATCCGAGCGGCCGAACCTGCTAATCCTCGGAGGACCACCGATCTACCTAGCCGATTACAGAGTGAAGAGCGAGAACATCCAGTTAGCTATGAGAAACATCCGAAGGATTGCCGAGGAGATCCCGGCGACGATACTTGACCATCACTTGCTCAGGGATGAGGGGTGGCGGAGACTGACCGAACCAGCGTATGAAACAGCGAACAGGAGGGGGCATAAGATCCTAACAGCAGCTGATTTCCTAGGAGAGGAGGATAGACTCCTGGAAGCGAAAAGGAGCCGGCTATACGAAGAAGAACCACCAAGTAGGGAGTTCATGAAATGGGTGAGGCAACCCCCACAAAGGAGAAAGACAGTTAAACCACCTATCTGAAAGGTGTGGGAGCTGAAAGTTTGGCTCGCAACGTCGAGGTTGAGGGTGGGGTTTCAAGCATCAAGATAACACCTAAGAAGCCTGTTTATTTAGCTGGCTTTGATAGGAAGTCCACCGGTCATGAACTCAGTAGAGGAATCCATGATGACCTATACGCCAAGTGCCTCCTAATAAAGGTTGGAGGTAGACAACTCGGCTTCTTGGCCTTAGACCTCATAGGGCTCTTCCACGATGACGTAGAAAAGTTTAGGAGGCTCTCTTGTAAACGTGGACTAAACCCGGATGGAGTTATAGTCTCATCCACCCATCAACACTCAGGCCCAGATACGCTCGGCCTCTGGGGTCCAGAACCAACGGTCTCCGGGGTCGACCCCGAGTATATGAGCTTCTTAATGGACCGCATGGTAACTGCCTTGGCTGAAGCATCTGGGAGGCCCAGACCAGTTCGGCTGTGGGCTTCAAAGACTGAGATGCCTAAGGGCGTAGCGAAGAACTCTAGGGACCCGGGTGTGCTCGACGAGGAGATTGTTATCTTGAGGGTTGAGGAGGTTGGGGGCTCGAACATGGCGGTCTTAGTGAACTTCGGGCTTCACCCAGAAGTCTTATGGGCTGATAACGACTTGATAACCTCCGATTTCCCACATTATATGTACCGTACAGTTGAGAGTGAGGTTGGAGGGTTATGCATCTTCATCAATGGATCCTTAGGTGGGATGGTAACCCCATTGGTTAAGGAACGTAGCTTTAAGGAGGCTGAGAGGGTGGGGTCAACGATAGGTGATGCCATACTAGAATCCCTAGATGATGCGGAGCCCATAGAAGCTGTGAGATTCAAGCTCCTAACCGAGAGAGTCAAGCTGCCGATAAGGAATGAAAAGTTTAGGACTCTATCAGATTTAGGGGTATTGAAAAGAGAGCTGGTGGATGGAGATGTAGAGACTAGGCTTACCATCGCCACGTTGGGTAACGCCTCCTTCCTAACGATCCCGGGAGAACCACTGCCAAAGTTCGGGTTGAGGGTAAAGTCGATGATGCCGGGTGAATTCAGATTCCTAATAGCGCTCGGAGACGATGAGCTCGGTTACATAATCCCTCATGAAGACTGGAGCCCGGAACGCTATGAGGAGTCGATGAGTCTAGGTCCAGAGACCGCTCCTATACTCATCGATGGAATCAAACGGATGATAAGCAAAATCTGAAGGGTATAATCTCATATAAAGAGGAGAGTTCGGACTTCTGACCTAGGCTTCCTTACGAATTAGTATCTCGGCCCCTTCGATGAGACCGTAGGGTGCGAACTGGTAGGAATCAACCCAGTTCTCCTCATCAACGAAGCTTTGGGGGCCAACATGTGTCAAGTCTCCAAGTTTGTGGTGGAGCGGGCCGAAGGTGTTTCTGAGCGAACTCACAACCTCTATGGCTATGGCGTTCTCACCATCCTTTATGAATTCGGTTATATCCGCCTCTAAGGGTTCCCAGCAGATCGGTATCGGATCGCTCCCGTTCACATGGATGAGGAATAGGCTCCCCCTAGCCTTGGGTAGGCGTATTAAGATGCGTCCTTCTGGCTTCTTCTCTAAGGTGATCTTCGTCTTGTATAGGATGCTTCCGGCGTAGAATGGGTAACCCTGATCAACCCAGCTTCCATTCCTCAAGGTCTTCGGTTCCTCCGTGATGGCGTATTCAGTCTCGGAGAGCTTTTTCACCCCGAAGTCTCCAATGAGATATAGATCCTCAACTGGAGTGTCTATGCCTCCATATTGGCAGGATAACTCGATCACGTTCTCTCCAACCTTAACATGGTCTGAGATGTCAACCTTCCTAAACTGTTTATCCCAGTGCCAGTCTTCAACATCCGTGGGAACAGGCTCGCCATTCACTTTGAGACTCCACTTTTCACCCCTCTCTATAACAAGGTAGACCTTCTTCCCCTCAACCTCCGACTTAAACGTCGTCTTGATGTGGAGGTTGAAGGTTCGGGTCGGTTTTATCCCCCTCTTTATCAGGACCCATGGTTGTATCCCTGTATATGGTTCTAGACCTGCCTCCTTCCAGACCTCTCTCCTAACCTTCCACACAGGCATTCTATCGCTCCACTCACCCCCGTTTATCGAGTATTGACAAGTATCTAAGGTCATCGAGTTTGGATGTAACCTCTCGAAGTTCCAGATGTCTGGTAGCTTAACCACCCTCTCCTCAACCCTCTTCATCTCCACCTTTGATACATGCGGCTCCTTAGATGTATCTAGGACGAATACGTGGCTTCCAGCTGGGTGGAACCTAACCTTAAAAGTGGTCTCCCCACCTTCAACCTTAACCGGGATCTTACTGATCGAGCCTTCGAGCAGGTTCCACTCGGTGACCTCCCCGACGCCGCGCAGGGTTATGTTGGCATCGTAGGTCTCGGTTCTGCTCTTATTCGATAGGAAGTATATGTGCTTAACTCCATCGATGCGGTGGTGGACGTATATATCATCGATCTCCTTCCCGGAATCGTCCTTGACGCTCACCCAGCGAGTTAATAGCTTATTGAGAGCCCCTTCAAGGGAGTTCCTACCGGCCTCTATGCGGATTACTCCGGGATGCTTTAGGAGGTTGCTCCACTCCTTCTCAGCTGGTTCACCATCTATCATGGTTGGGGTCTCACCGATGAAGATCACCCTCCCACCGCCATCTAGGAACTCGGATAGAAGTTTATACGTCTCATCAGACCACGTTAAGGATGGTGGCACGATCACGAGGCTGTAGGAGGCCTTATTGACTATGAACTTACCCTTCTCAACCCTGCCATGGCGGGCTATTATCATCTCATCTCCGAGGTCAAAGCCCCAGTGTAATGCGAGGAGATCGGTTAAGACCTTAACTAATGCATCGTTGTACCTCCAGGGCTTAGATGAACGATCTCCTATACTCCTCGGGGAGTAGGTCGCCCACGCGCTCCCTATTGAGTGGAGAAGTAGGATATCCGCCTGGAAACTACCTTGGGAACACACATAACATGCCCTAGCGAAATAGTCGTTTATCAGCTTATAGTATGGCCAGTAGGGCTGGTGGTAGCTGAAGGTTGGGGGGTAATCCCTCTTCGCGTCACCCTTCATTGTGTATAGTGTCAGGTGTGGGCAGAGGAAGGTTATACCCAAGGCGAAGTGGAAGTCAGCTATCCACTTCTGATCCTCGAAGGTCATGCTGTGGCCGCTGCAACCGAAGATCTCACAGAGTATCCGCCTCCTCCCAAACTGGTGCGCCACGCTGGAACACTGGATTAGGGTTAACGGGTTCTCTATATTCCTACCCAGATGGTCTATCCCGGGAACATGCATGTACTCGTAGTGGGGCATAGCCGCGCCTATTCGTTGTATCTGTATAACAAAGTTGTCCTCGCATAGGTAGTGCCCGGTCATCTTGAGCCCAAGACGCTCACACCTCTCGCTGTAGGGTATGGTCCAGGCTTCTATAAACCTCTTCGTGAC
>CAZCOP010000097.1:0-5219 GCA_964499825.1 uncultured Candidatus Bathyarchaeia archaeon | reverse complement strand
GCTTGGTATAGGCTTATACCAACCAGCAGTAGGCTTGTGATCATTGAGAATCCCGTGATTAACTCCGAGATGGAATAGGATATGATAAACCAATTATAGAACTTCAATAATTTTTGGTCCAGCCTATACCCCCTGAAGAGTAGGTATGTGCCAACGATGAATAAGGCCGCTATCCAAGCCCATGTCCCTATATCGTAGGGGATGAAAACCCCTATAAAGGATAACGTGGCCCAGACGATCAGTAGGATCCCCGGCAGACCGAGAGCCATCTTCGAGTATCGGGGATCCTCAACAAGCATCTTGAGGTACCTGGAGAATACAGCCGCTGTTTCCTCTATCGATTCGCTGTGCTTCACCACAACCCTCCGGATCGATGTCACCGGAACCCTAGACTGGATGAGTGGGAGGACCTCCTCATCAGAGAAGCCATCGGTGACTAGGATTATCCCGTCGGCTGGAAACTTCCTCAGAACCTCTTTGAGTTCCGATATGAGCTTCCTATCCGCAGCTATTCCGCCAACCTCTGACCCGGCGATTGTGGCTATCTGCCTTAGACTCCCAGACTCTGCGTCCGCCTTAAGGTCGTCGTATATCCTCAGGGCCTCGAACATCGCGTTAGCATCCGCCTCTTCTGGGTCCCTCATTATCAACTTTATCGCCGCGTTCATGTTCCTCCTTCTTCCGATTACCGGGGTCTTGACCCCAGCCTTCTTTCCAATATCGTTATCTCTATCTACACATAGTATCAGAAGGCGTTCTGGGATCTCAGCAGACTTCGGCATCAGCCTATCCCATCTTCGCTCTAATAATAAGAACTCTCATTATATTAATTTACTTTTACTCCGCAGCTTGGAGTCCTTGGTGGTTCTATGGGGGAGGTTTATGAAGTTTAGGGCCTTATATGACCCCGAGTTCCGTGAGGAGCTTGAATTCCTCAAAGGTCAGCTTTTCACGGCGTTTCAGCTTCTCTAGGGCTCTCTTCTTCAACTCCTCCTGCAGTTGGGAGAGCTTCCTAGACCTCTCCTCCTCTTCTATTCTGCGGATATCCTCCCTGAGGATCCTTATCCTCCTGAGAACCTCCCTGTAACTTGAACCTAAGACGTTCGCTTCCCTCCTAGCTTCAACGTACCTGCCATGCATCTCGTCGGCCTTGGCTTTGAGTTCCCGAATCTTGTTTGAGATCTCAGCCATATTTTGGTGGAGGCTCTGGCTTTCCCTTGTTAGGTTCAGTATCTCCTCGTGGAGCTTTAAACTCTCCGTTCTTGTAGACTTGACTTCCTCCCTGAGCTTCGATATTTCGCCCCTTATTCTTGATATCTCCTCGTAGATTGACATCTTCTCTTCTAGGGTTCGCAGCCTCCCTATGAAGCTTCTCTCCTCATCGAGCGGGAGGGGGTTCGTCTGTATGTGCCACTCTATCCTCTCGATCTCGCTTCGGAGGTGTTCTATGCTCTCCTTCGGCCTCCTCGTAATTGCATCCCTCAGCTTCTGGTTTAAGGTTCTAATTTTCAGTCTTTTCCCTTTTACTTCCTCGTTTAGCCTCCTCCTCCTGATCTTAAGCTCTCGGATCTTCTTGTTCAGTGAGTCCCTCTCATCCTTGAGCCTTCTCCTCTCGGATATTAACTTCCTTATCTCATCGTGGATCTTGTTCCTCTCTTCACTCCATCTCCTAGCTTCTTGGAGCTTCCTTTCACGTTCATCCTTTATTGTTGAGAGCTTGAGGCTTAGCTCCTCTATCTCCTTCCGCTTCTCTTCGATCAACTTGTTCATCTTGAAGTTCATGATAAGGGTCGAGTTAAAATAAATTTTATCTATCTCGCCGTCCCTTTATGGTTATAACCTTAGGAGTGTATGGGTTGTTCCCCCTTTACGACGAGAATAGGTCAATGACGAAGCCCTACGTCAACTACGCCTTGATAGCGGTCAACATAGCCGTATTCTTCTTCTTTATGGTCCAAGGCGTATTCGCCGTTAAGTATGGAATCATAACTTTAGGGGTGATCCCATACTTCATCTTAGAGGGGAGGCGACTTTGGACCCTCTTCACGAGCATGTTCATGCACGCGGATATAATCCACCTATTCGGGAATATGTTGTACCTCTGGGTCTTCGGCGACAATATAGAGGACGACCTGGGGCATGTTAAGTATCTACTCTTCTACATCTTTGGGGGTTTGATGGCCAGCTTCACCCATATAGCCTCGGTCCTTGCGACCCTACCCACGGTTGGGTATATAGGGTTGGGGATACCGTCTGTGGGGGCCTCTGGGGCCATATCCGCAGTCTTGGGGGCTTATCTATTCCTCTATCCAAGGGCTAGGATAAGGACCCTCGTGGTCTACATATTCATCCAGATAGTGAGCATACCGGCCTACTACTACTTGGGCTTCTGGTTCCTCTACCAGCTGTTGATGGGATTGATCTCCCTAACCGGTCTACGCTCTGGGATAGCCTTCTGGGCTCACATCGGGGGTTTTGTGACTGGCTACTTGACGCTTCGAGCCTTGGGGGTTAAGGCTAGACCTAAGAGGCGTATACCGGTCGCTGTTAGGAGGCTTGTGAGGCCTGTTAGGGTTCCGCACGTTGAGCCCATCGTTAGGGCTCCCTTCGTCGATGTGCTCGTTGAGGATGATAGGGTTGTGGTCTTGGCGCATCTACCGGGTGTGGATGAGAGGGATATAATGGTCTACGTCACAAGCTGGGATGTAACGATCTCGGCTGAGAGGGGGAATGTTAGGTTTTATAGGCGTGTACTCCTCCCGGTACTGGTGATACCGAGGATAGAGGACTTCTCCTACAAGAATGGGGTCTTAACCGTCGTGTTAAGAAGGATGCTCTGACCAGATTGGTTTTAGGGATGGGTATAACCGCCGATATACCTTCCGGTAATAATCGTTGTAGATCTCCACTTCCTCGGCGTCAGGTTCTTCGCGGTCTAGGATCCGTATCGTCCTCTCGCAAGCCTCGTCTAGGTTCTTGTAGACATCAACCCCAACCCCGGCCAGTAGGGCCGCCCCAAAGGCGGCCTCCTCTTCGACATCAACCCTCACAACCTCAACGCCGAAGACGCTCGCCTGTATCCTCCTCCACAGCCTACTCCTAGCCCCTCCGCCTCTGGCGATAACCCTCCTAACCTCAACCCCAAGCTCCCTGAAGACTTCTAGGCAATCCCTCAGCGCGTAGGTGACCCCCTCCATAACCGACCTTATCAGATGTGCCCGTCTATGTTCTATGGTTAGTCCGTACAGGACCCCCTTGGCTTGTGGGTCCATGTACGGTGAACGTTCACCTATGAGGTATGGTAGGAATACTAAGCCCCTGCATCCGGGCTCAGCCGTTTCGGCTTCCTCCGAGAGTATTTTGTAAGGGTCGATGTTGCATAGGGTTCCCACAATTCTCTCGGGTTGGGCTAGGTTGTCCATAAACCACCCCAGTGACAGACCGGCTGAGAGTATGGCGCCTTGGAGGCACCACCTCCGGGGAACGGCGTGACAGAAGAGGTGAACCCTGTATTTTGGGTCTACCCTCGCCTCATCTATGGTTGAGAAGATCTGTCCACCCGTCCCTATGTTTGATGAGACCACGCCGGGCTTTATGGCTCCACATCCTATGGCTCCAACTTGTGAGTCGCCCCCGCCAGTGATGACCGGGGTTCCCTCCGGCAGCCCGGTCTCCTTGGATGCTTCTTCTGTAACCTCTCCGGCTACCTCCGTAGACTCGTTTATGGGTGGGAGTAGCTCGTGGGGGATCCCAAGCTCCGATGTTAGGTATTCGGACCACCCCCTGGCTTTTACATCGAATAGCAGTGTTGCCGATGCATCTGAAGGGTCAGTTGCGATCGAGCCTGTCATCCTAAGCCTGACGTAATCCTTCGGCGGGAGGACCTTGAAGGCTCCTTTGAGGTTTTTCGGTTCGTTCTCCTTTATCCAGAGGAGGGTTGGGGCCATGAAGCCCGGCATGATGGGGTTGCACGTTACCTTTAGGACATCTCTCCTCCCCAGCCTCCTGTAGATCTCGTCGCACTGTTTTAGGCTCCTCTTGTCCGTCCATATTATCGCGGGTCTGAGGGGTTTTCCGTCTCTACCGATTATGACAGTTCCATGCATCTGCCCCGAGAAGCCCACGGCTGAGATCATGTTGGTGTTTATCCCTGAATCCTTGATCAGGGTCCTTACGACGCTCCTAGTTGCGTTCCACCATACCGTTGGATCCTGCTCCGCCCAGCCCGGTTTTGGAGAGTCGATCCCGTATCCACTAGAAGACCTCGCCAACACATGTCCACCCTCATCTATCACCACAGCCTTTGTACTGGATGTTCCAACGTCGATGCCTACTAGGTAGGTCAAGCCCTCCATCCCCCGAATTGAGGAAGGTTGACGGATGGTGATGATCTCTCTTCCATGATGTATTTGAAGCTGATCGCCGATTTCGGGTTTTATGCAGTGGAGTGTTTACGCTTAAAGATTAAAAGGGGAGGGTGTGGGTTATAGTTCGGAGGGGCTGCTTTGAGGATTAAGGATAGGGCGATGGCCGTGTACCACGGGGAGGAGCCCGACAGGATACCTTGGCTGATATATGGTGGGCTCTGCCCGAGGGGTTATATGGCCCGCCAGTTGAGGAATAAGGGTCTTGGGTTGAAGCTCTCAGCGCCCGTGTTTAGGGAGGAGATGCCCCATGTCCGAACAGAGGTTAAGACTATCGGAAACGTCAGGTACACAACCTTCCACACACCGGTAGGCGACCTGACGATGAAGGAGAGGATAGGGCTGACCGAGGGGGCTGGGGGGTCATGGATAATTGAACACCCGATAAAGGGCATCTCAGATATGGAGGCTGCGAAGTTTATGGTTGAGGATATCGTCTACGTCCCGGATTACGAACCGTTCATGAGAGTTGAGAGGAACCTAGGGGATGACGGAGTTGTCTTCGTTTGGGCTGGACGTTCACCCATACAAAAGATGCAGATAGAACTGATGGGTTACAGGACCTTCGCTAGGATGCTCTACATATACCCGAACGAGTTTAGGGAGCTCCTAGACATATTAGAGAGAAAGTCTGATGAGCGGTATGGAGTGATAGCTGAATCGCCCGCTGAGATAATAAATGGAACAGATAACATCAGCAACGAGATCGTGAGCCCCAGACTCTATGAGGAGTACATAATCCCATTCTATAGGAGGCAGTATAAACGCCTCCACAAGGCGGGTAAGATACTCGAG
>CAZCOP010000096.1:0-5267 GCA_964499825.1 uncultured Candidatus Bathyarchaeia archaeon | reverse complement strand
AGGCCGAAGAGGTGGGGCTACCCAGTGAAACTAAGGCTTCAGCATGCCTGACCGTTATTCTCCGCTAATGGGGGAAAGCTTCCTCTCCATGCTGATGTTGCCTTGCCTATGTGGACTTCAGGAGCTGGAACCAGTCCAACAATTAGGATGGCATGCTTCTCTACGGTTTTATCTCCTCATTCAATCAAATTGAGGCCATATATGGGTGGGATAGAGAGGATTGAGAGGAGGGGCTGACCAGATCTGAGGTGAAGCTCAGGTATGCCCGTGAGAGGATACATAGACCTAAGGAGGGCCCTTAAGAACTTCCTGAAGGAGCATGGTGTAACCCTGATGGATGTACTCAGCATAATGGACGCCCTTAGGATGAGGGTCCACCTAAACCCAGCCCAGAGCAGGAGGCTTGAACGAAACCTCTCAAGCGGAGACCTGAACACACCCCTCTTCGTAATCCAGACATTCTACATACTGAACCCATCAAGCCTCTATAAGGGCTCATAATAGAGGTTACGCATGCCTTCGGAGCCTGAGGTCGGGGGTTCAAATCCCCGGCCCGCCAGCCATAACCGTGGATTTGTGGCCCACCTTTAAGGCAATCTATAGGGATATTTATAGGGGTGGCTATGATCTGGGTGCTAATGCCGACTAGGAGTATTGTGGAGCTCAGCCCTAACAACAGTAAAAGATTTATAGAGTAGCCCAGCTTTTTCCTCTGACCTTTAGTTAGATGTGTGGTATGGTGATGCAGAAGAGGCTAATCTTGCTCATAGTGGCTGTGATCTTATCTTTATCATCGGTGTATCTATTCATCCACAGCCTCTTTAGGCTGTCGCCCTCCCGTGTGGAGGTCCACCTAAGCCTCTACGATTACTCGGCTGGGGAGGCTGTGAGGGGTCTGGCTGTAAGCCTCAACATAACAACGAGGATGAGGGATACATTCACGATATCGGGCATCTCGGATGGTGATGGGAGGGTGGTCCAAGCTCTCCCCACAAATCAGGTGGCCCTCCCAGTCTCCGCAGTGAATATATCTATCTCGGGGGTGTGGGTCCTAGAGGTGGTTGAGGGGAGGGAGAGATGGTCGATAGCAGACGAGAAGTGGAGGGCAGTGAACCCAGAGTCCTTCATCCTAAACTCATCAAGATATATATTTGATAGGGAGGTCTACCTCTCCCATGAGTACTCCGACTCAAAGTTGATTTTGAGGTTGAGCCTGTACATCGCCCGGGGTAGGCTTATAGCGGTCCATAACCCAATACCTGAGGCCAGATCTCTGGACCCAAGGGTAAGGATAGAGTACCTCTACTGTAACTTTGTTGAGTTCGCTGGTGGGGGCTGCGCTGTCATCCCCGTTGGTGAGCCTATGGAGGTGGAGGTCGACGCCGGCTACTACCTACTAACATTTAATCTGAGGGTCTCTCTTGATGTGGCTGATAGGGTCTATATAGACCTCACACCATCATTCATAAGGGCCCTCTCATCAGCTCAGACAAGGGACTTGAAGAGGATGCTTGACAACCTGAAGCCCTATGGGTTTAGGCTCTCAGCCTATTATGATGGGGTCAGCCGCCTCATAAAGCTGTATGACCAGGCGGTTATAGAGCTTGAGGATGGGGATTACGAAGGGTTCTCCATCAACATCCAGATGGCTACAAGCCTCTATAGGGACCTATACATCGAGGTTACCAGGATATATATGGATGCCATCAACTGGGTTCCAGGCCTAATAGTTATATTCATATTCTTCTCGGCATCCATCTCACGCCTCATAACCGATAAGGCGTGGTTATCCCTCGCCCTCTTCACAATCCTATTTATGGGGGTATTCACGCTCTTCTACTCAACCCAGCCCTACCTGGCCCTGGCAACCTCAAACCCGCTAATCCTAGTCCAGAGCTTCACCATGCCAACGCTCTACCTGATCCTTATACAGGTCATACCCATACTCCTATTCATCATATCTATATCATTCCAGCATATCAGGAGCTTCATCTGGGAGACATTCGAGGTTGGGATCAGAAACCTCAGGAGGAGGAGGCTGAAGACGATCTTGGCCCTAATCACGGTCCTGACGGTCTCAGCCTCCGCCATGTGCCTCCTAACGATCACAACTCAGAAGCCAACGCATGTGATTCCATATCCCTACATCAAGCCCATAGTCGAGAATGGGATGACCATATACAAGTACATGACTCAGACATCGACGAGCCCAACTGGGGAGCTGATCATAACCACATTTCCAGTCCCAATCCAGCAGCACGAGGTTGAGTGGTTCTCCTCCCAGGGATGGGTTAAGGCTATGAACATCTATGGGTTGAGGAAGATCAGGTTCTCGAGGGGAGACGGCTTCACAATCAGAGACTTCAACACATTTAACCTCATAGTGATAAATTCATCGTTCATGCTTGAGTACCAGAACGTCTCTAATATACTCGGGATAGAGTGGTTCGAGCCGGATGAGAGGGGTGCGGTCATAATAGGCTCGAGGATAGCTGAGGCGTACAACCTATCGAGGGGCTCAGAGGTCATAATCAATGATGATCGGTTTACCGTTAAGTCCATATTCGACGAGGAGGTAGCCCTAACTGAACTTAAGGATATCGATGGAGACCAGTTTCTATTTAGGGTGCTCGATGAGGGCGGTAAGATAGAGGGCGGCTCAATCATATTCGGCTCACTAAACGACTTCAGACCTGATGAGTTCATAACATACCGTCTCTCGATAATCCTGAGACAGGAATACGCCGAGAACACAACTGATATAGCTCATGAGATACAGGAGCTCGGATACGACTTCGGGGAGGTCGATGATGACTACACATACGTAACCACATATATGGCCCGTGTAACCTCAGGCGGATCCGTCTATGTGGTCTACTCCAGCTCGCCTGTGGCCACGGTCTCAGGGCCCTGGCAAAGCCAAACGGTCCTGATACTAATAGCATCCCTTGTGCTTGTTGTGAACAGTATGGGAACTGTTGCCGAGAGGAGGTCTGAGGTCCGAACGGTCTATACGATGGGAGCCAGCCCCCTCAGGATAAGCCTTATATTCATAACCGAGGGCTTAGTGCTAGGTATAGTCGGGGGGATAATGGGATACATCTTCGGATATATAGTCGTACATTACATGGAGATAACGTTGCCATCACTGGTTAGAGAGAACATAATTGGGGGTGCACCATTCGCAGTTGCCATGCTCGCAGCTGTTGTCTCCTCTCTGCTGGGCTGTATCCTGCCATCTAGGGAGGCCATATACATGGCTGTCCCAAGCAGGAGGCTTAGGCAGAGGATGAGGGATATCTTGAATATAAGGGAGGGGGGAGCTTACCTCAAGGTTCCGATAAGGGTTGGGAGGGAGGAGAAGACAATATTCCTAGACTTCCTCAAGAGGCTGTATAGGGAGTTCCTAAACTATAAATTCATAAATATAAGCATGCCCTCCATGAGGGAGGGGAGGGAAGAGGTAACCTACGAGTTTGTGGTGGACTACATCAGCGATGAGCCCTCAAGCTTCCTATTCTCAATCACGGTGAGGCCCCCTGAGGATCTCAAGGTCATCATATACCCAATAGAGGACTCGAAGACGAGAAAGATCTGTAGGTGGAGCCGCAGACATAAAAATAACATATATAAACTCTCCTCTATCCTGCGAGAGGAGCTACTGAGGTTCACAGAGGTTAAGGAGAGGAGCATAACAATAAGGAAGTCAAGGTAGCATCATCAAACAGAAAGGGGTGTTAGGTAGAGACTCCCCCGAGGGGAAACTATTAAAGTACCCAGACAGAGAAGGATAGACAACCCCTTAAGATAGTGGTGGGTGCTGGAGGCCACCAGATGGAGAGCCACATATATGCATATGAGAGTTCTAGATCATGGGTTCTCGGTAATGAGACCATCGAAGTGAGAATAGACAAGGATTCTGGAATCTCTCCGGTTTGCGTAGGTCTTTAATCTCTATATTGAACCCCACACATGGCAATCTCAAACCCAACACGGATCCCCTCCATATAACTCGAAGTGAACGGGTGTCCCCGGAGCCCTCAAAAGCGGGTCATCGGGCTCCCCATTCCAAGCCTCCATTGAAGAAACCTCCGCCGCCATCCGGTTCACCGGAAATGTTAAACGTTGATAGGCTATACTAACATTATTGAAGTAAAACTCTATTAAGTTAGAGTAATACTTCAGAGAGCGTTATGGTGATGGAGGTTAATGCGAGATGCTGAGTGAGATGCCGAGATATGTAGATGCTTTAGCTGTCAAGAACAGTTACAAAGTTATCCGATCATTAGCTGAAAGAGGAGGTATCGCCAAGTTTTCTGATATAGAGAAGGCTTCAGGTGTGAAAGGCTCAGTTCTCGTATACCACCTAAACAGATTACAGAGTTTAAATGTCATTGAGAAGGAGGTAAGGGGGACATACCGCCTTAAGTATAAGACTCCCTTCTGCTATATCTTCGGAAACAAGGTACCGATAGCCTACCTCGGCTTATTAGGAAGAAGAAACTCTCGACCACAGCCAGAAACCGAGGTTGCCCTAGAACTCCTCGAAAAAGAAGGTATAAGACCAAAATTTGTCTACGTCGTTACATCACCTGACGCATTAAATGAATGGAAAGAACTGAAACTTCCATACCAGTGGATACTTTGCTATGAGGATGAAATAATAGATATAGATTCCGTAAAGAAGAAAGTTATACCGCAACTTGAAAGCCTACTAAGAGACTACATAGCCATTCTCGACTGCACATCCGCCACAAAACCCGCTACAATCGCCTACTACGAACTCGCTCAAACCTACTATACACCACTAATATACATATACGAAGAAACGAGACAACTAAAATGGCTGATCTCAAAAGAAACAATAAAGAAAAAGTTTCACCTAAACTAAAACCGCATTCCAAAGTGAACCTAAAAGAGTTTTCGTCAAATATGGATATACATAAACGGCTATTGGAATCCTAACGAAGTTGTATAGGTTTACGAATTTAAAGTAGTGAAGACTTGAAGAGAACCAAAATTTTCAACTCAATCCTTCAAGTAGGCCAACCCTCATCGAGGACCTCCCCAACAACATCGGTACTGGCGCCGGCGCCAGTACCCTTACCAGTACCACCCTCCAGAACGGCGGATACCCCCACACAGAAACAACCCTCATTTCAAACAGCTTTCAAAAAACAGAAGGGAAGATTATGAGAAACCGTAGGTGTCTAATGGTGGGGCTGCCCGGATTTGAACCGAGTTAAATTTTATACGTAGAAAAGTTT
>CAZCOP010000095.1:0-5290 GCA_964499825.1 uncultured Candidatus Bathyarchaeia archaeon | reverse complement strand
CTGGGGTTATGACCTCATCTCCCGGGCCGACTCCAGCCGCGTAGTATGCGCTCTCCAGGGCTGTTGAGCCGTGGTCTACGGTTAGGCAGTACTCGCATCCTATGTACTCCTTAAATTCATCTTCAAACTCCTTTGAGATCCCGTAGCCAGCCCCCGTTATCTCCCCCCTCTCGATCAGTTCGCATACAAGCCTTTTCTCCTCCTCTATTGGGCGCTTCCACAACTCCTTCGTGTTAACTGTTACAGCTTTTTTCCCTCCCAGAATTGCGAGTTTGCTGCCCATCTCGTCTCCCTCCCATGGTTAGGGTAGGCTTCTTTCGGTATTTTACCTTTTCCTTTAATGAGCGTTGGGATGTTACCAATGGTTGTAGCGCACGATCTCCTTTAGTGGTTTACGGTTTGAGACCGGACCCTTTTCCTCAGCCGGATATCCCAGAGGTGTCATGGCGACGACCCGGATCTCCGGCGGGATCCCTAGGGCTCGTTTGACTTCATCTTCATCGAAGGCCCCTATCCAGCAGGTTCCCAAACCCTCCTCCCATGCCGCTAGGACTAGGTTTTGCATGGCTATTGAGACATCTACCTTCCAGTACTCCTCTCCGTCATGTCTGGTCCAAGCCTCCTCTGGGACCGCACAAGCTACGATTATCACGGGTGCTGAGGTGAACCAATCTTTGTTGTATGCTGCCCTTAGGCTCTCTTTAACCTTTGGGTCGGTTATGACTATGAACCTCCATGGTTGGCGGTTTGTGGCTGAGGGCGCGAGCCTCGCCGCCTCCAAAACCTTGAAGAGCTTCTCCTCCTCAACGGGTTTATCCTTATACTTCCTTATACTCCGTCTGGTTCTGATAGCTTCAAAAACCTTCATATCGATCACAAATTAATGATCTCAGTGATCTAATAAATAGCTTCTTGATGAGCCTTGTTAAGCTTCGATCTTGTATCCCTTACGATTTCAAGTTTAGCTCTTAACTCGGCTTGATCTCTGTATGGTATCAGGTACGCCTCTATCCTCGCCCTTCCTCCTTTAGCCTCTGTTAGTAGGCATATGTAGGGTGCATCGGCGCCCTCCTCTTCCCCATATCCTCAGACCCTTGTGGGCTCCTACCTCAACCCTCACCCGCTCCGGTGTTTTGGGTGTAACTAGGATGTTACCTCTCCTCGAGGATAGCTCGACCCTAATGGTGTAGGTTTGTATTCACCTCTGAAGTGGAGTCAGGATTCTACTTGGACTCCCTCCCGGCATTCGATCTCATCGATGAGTATCAATCCGTTATACCTCAGGAAGATGAGCGTCCTCAGAGCTCTCTTCAGTATTTGTGGTTGGTAGGCCTCTGTTACGTCTATTTTGATCCTCTCCCATCCATCTCCATGGTGATGCTCGATTATTCTACCCCTATACTCCACGCCGGGACTCTGGCTTCTACCATCGATGAAGATTAGGTTATGCCCTTCAGCCCCGCAGATCGGGTTCTCGTATCTCCTCGAGCCGAAGTATTCGCGGTCGTAGACCCTCATCCTTCAATAAATCTGAAACAACATCCTTAACCCTATCTACATCACTGAGATCAGAGAGTAGGCGCTCTCCCCACCACTCTCCTCCATAACTTCACTCCTCACCACTTTAAGTAACCTTCAAGATAAAACGTTTACCGCACAGCCCGCAAGATAGATGAAAAACATAAAACTTTTAATACACAACGGGAAACCTCATTAAAGTGGGTGGATGAATCAAACCGGTTGGGGTCGTCGGCTAGCTTGGTCTAGGCTCCGAGACTTGGGCTCTCGGGACCCCGGTTCAAATCCGGGCGACCCCACCAACATTTTAAGGTTTGTTCTTGGAAAGCTGTTTGAAATGGACTCCGTTTATGGAGGGTTGTAGGCTTCGTTGTAGAGTGTGTTGGGCTTGTGGTACTGGTACTGCTCGGCCTCTCGGTGTCCTCGTCGGGGCAATACGCTAAGAGTAGGGTAGGCTCATATTCCACTTAAAATCCTATCTATGAATTCCTTTGAAGAGTTTAGATCTCCTCGAGATCCAGTTCTTCAACGCCTCGTCGTTCTGGACGTTACTCAGAGGAACGTGAGATCCAGCTTTCTCAGAGATTCATATCCAGAAAAAATATAGGGGGTATCAATTTTTTTGGAGATTTCAGCTCAAAATTTGAAGGCTATACCTCCTGTAGGCTCCTTTAAAGGGCTTAATTTCAGCTTCTAAAGCGACTACAACTGGTCCGCAGTGGTATACGTTATACTAACCCTAAAATATAGCGACGGTAACCAGTTACAAACTAACAGCGCTAATTAAGCTATATATGACTGATTTGACCTTTCGAAGTCCTTAACCAGCTCAAGCTCAGGGTCTATTGGAACCCCGAAACGTGCCTCAAAGAGTGAAACTCTGGAAAGAGGGGGGTTCAACGCCATGCGGACAGCCGGGTGGCTAGGTCCGAAAAGCTCCATCGATATCTCGTATACGAGCCTCCTAACCTTCCCCTCATCAACGTAACCTAGAGAGTGTAGATATTCATGGAGTAATATGGTGAATAGGAAGGAGTTCACCTCGGTTATAGACCTAGCCGACCTAGATACAAGCTCTAAGACCCTCCTATTCAAGACTATGCCATTCGAGCCTAACGGGTAGAAGGCGCCTACATTTAGGGGGAGGTTTCCAAGGTACAGCATTAGCCCAGCCCTCTCCCTACCGAGGGTCTCCCTGACAGCCCTCTTTACAAGGTCGAATATGTCGCCGTAGTCCCTACACTCGTCTAGGAGCCTCTCATAATCCATCTAGACAGCACATCCATGATAGATGATTATAACGCGATTATATAAACCTAGGCCGCCGTTAACATCGCCCGTTACTCCCCGGGTTTCGTCGTGCCTCTCCCTACAACGCCGATCGGGAGGACCTCCCCGCCGTAAACCTCGTTAAGTATCCCAGCTATCGCTAGGTAGACGGCGCTTGAGCCGCAGAATATACCTTCATAGCCGCCAATAACCTTCACCATAGCCGAACTGGTTAGGTCACCGAGGGCAAGGATGAAGAAGAGCGCCGTTAGACTTATGAAGACCATCTGTAGGGCCCTATTCATCCTGAAGGTCGCTATGGTCAGGAGGGCCGTGAAGACCCCCCACACAATCAAGTAAGCAGCCATCGAGGCCGGTGAAGCCGCCTCCGAGAGGCTCAAGGCTGGGAGGAAGTTGACAGCCACAAAGGAGAACCAGAACAATCCGTAAGATGTGAACGCTGTAGCCCCAAAGGTGTTGCCCCGCCTCGCCTCAAGCAGTCCAGCGATGACTTGGGCGAGCCCGCCATAGAAGATTCCCATCGACAGTATGACCCCTAAAGCGTCGATTCCTATCAACCCGGCGTTGACCAAATTTAGGAGTATGGTTGTGAGACCGAAACCCATCAAACCTAAAGGAGCCGGGTTTACAACCTTATCAGCCATTTAGGATCGATCCCCCAAGTTTGAGGGAATAATTAACTGGATAAGAGGCTTAATAATCTTTCTATCACCGAGCATCCTCGGTGGTCGGGCTTAAACCCTTAAATCCTCAACCACCCATCCTTATTTATACCTAGAACAGATAATCCCTTAACGCTCGCCGAAGGTGGTGCCATGAGGTTTAAAGTTAGATTTCTAGGCTTAGAGGCTGGCGGGAAGTCCGTTATAATCCTGAACAAGGAGGACGCCGAAGACCTAGGGGTGTCAAGTCTGGGTAGGGTCAGGGTTGGCTTCGGAGATAGGGAGGTTACAGCCATAGTGAACACTGCCACGAAGCTGATCGAGGAGGGAACCGTGATAATCTACGAGGAGGTTAGGAGGGCTCTCCAACTCGAGAAGGAGGGCGTCCATGTGAATATCGAGCCAGCGCCCTTCCCAACATCGGTCTACTTTATAAGGCATAAACTCAGGGGTAGAAAGTTAACCTACGAGGAGATGCTCGAGATAGTCAAAGATGTCGTGGAGGGAAACCTGAGCGAGATAGAGATAGCAGCCTTCGTCACGGCCCTACACAGCTTCGGACTCGACCTAGACGAGGCGACAAGCCTCTCCCTAGCCATGGTTGAGACAGGCAACACACTGAAGCTGGATAGATCCCCGATAGTCGACAAACACTCGATAGGGGGAGTCCCAGGGGACAAGACCACACTACTCGTCGTCCCAATAGTTGCATCATGTGGAATGACCATACCAAAGTCGTCATCGAGAGCTATAACATCAGCCGCTGGAACTGCTGATAGGGCTGAGGTTCTGATGCCGGTTGGCTTAGGTATAGATGAGATGCGTGAGGTTGTTGAGAAGACCAATGGATGCGTGGTTTGGGGAGGCTCACTCTACTTGGCACCAGCGGATGACATCTTCGTCAAAGTTGAGCATCCACTCTCGATCGACCCCCTGCTATTACCATCAATCATGAGCAAGAAGAAAGCCGTAGGCGCGGAGTTGCTTGTGATCGATATACCCTGCGGTAGGGGGACGAAGGTAAAGACGATAGGGGAGGCAGATCTCCTGGCGAAGGACTTCATAGAACTCGGCAGAAGGCTGGGCATAAAGGTCCAGTGCGCCGTAACCTACGGGGAACAGCCCATCGGATACGCGGTAGGCCCAGCCTTGGAAGCCCGAGAAGCCCTGAGCGTCCTGATGGGGGATAGACGCCCCCTAGATCTAATAGACAAGGCCACCGATATAGCTGGCATACTCTTGGAGATGGGCGGCGTAGAAAACTCAAAGGAGCTGGCCATGGAGACCCTCAGAACTGGGAAGGCCGAGGAGAAGATGAGGGAGATAATCGAAGCCCAAGGTGGAGATCCCGAGATAAAACCGGATGACATAGGGGTTGGGGATAAGAGGTTAACAGTCCGCTCTGAGGTGGACGGTTATGTCCTATGGATAGACAACACAAACCTCGTTGAGGTGGCGAGGTTGGCTGGTGCACCTAAAGATAAAGGTGCGGGGATACTCCTCCACAAGAAGGTTGGGGACTCAATAAAGAAGGGTGACCCCCTACTCACAATATACGCTGAGAGATCATCCAAACTGGAGAGGGCCCTAGAGTTCTTCAAGGAGGGAGGAGTTATAGGCCTCGGTGGCAGGGTGGAGATGCTGATCCATGAGGTTAGGGAGAGACCGATAGCGAAGAAGGCCTTCAGTCTAGAGAGATAGAGGGATAGATCAGTTAGGCTTGAAGGGTGCTCCGACTTGAGGATAAGGGCCATCACCTTCGACCTATGGAACACCCTAATCTCCGAGGGTAAATACGTCGACTTGAGAGTTAGATACCT
>CAZCOP010000094.1:0-5325 GCA_964499825.1 uncultured Candidatus Bathyarchaeia archaeon | reverse complement strand
AAGCCGCTGCTCTCAACGAGCTCTATCATCTCCTCAGCCGTCAAGACTACGGCGTCACCCTTCCTTATCTTCTCGTTTATCTCATCTATCGTCCGTAGCTCCTCGCATCCCTTCGAGTCAGCCAAGATGCCACCCCCAGCGATATTCAATATCATGCATATTTTTTGACGATATTATGTAAAATTATTAATATTTAAGGGTTCCCACCATGACGCCTTTAAACCTAAATACTTGTTAGGAGAGAGGATAAGGGAGGGTGGAAGATGCTTGAGGAGCTGTTCGCCCTTCTGATGGCAGTTGCCCCGGACTTGATGAGGGGGACAATCTCCCTATTCATAGTCGTCGACCCCCTCGGGAACATCCCGATATTCATAACCCTAACGGAGGATATGGATGCTGGGGAGAGGAGGAGGATATTCAACACCGCCACCATGGTAGGGTTTATTCTGCTTCTGGCCTTCGCCTTGGTTGGCCAGCAGATACTGATCTTCTTCGGCATATCCTTCCAGAGCTTCATGATAGCTGGTGGAGTTCTTCTTCTCATAATAGCCATAAGGCTCCTGATAGTTGGCGGTTGGGAGGAGCCGGAGGTTTCACCTGAGAGCGTTGGGGCTGTGCCGATAGCGTGTCCCCTCCTCGTCGGCCCAGGTGCAATAACGACTACCATACTTAACCTCCAAGAGATAGGTATAACCCTCACCATAACCTCGGTTGTAATAATATTCGCCATAGTCTGGTTGATCCTCAGGTTTATTGAGCCCATCCACCGCTTCCTTGGGAGGGTGGGCTCCTCGGTGATCTCGAGGGTTATGGCGCTCTTCATAGCGGCGATAGCGATACAATACATACTCAACGGGGTTGGATACTTCATGTATCGAGGATGAACCGCACGAGATGCATTTAGCTCCACAGATTTCCTTTTAGAAAGGTATAAATCGAGATTTCTCCATTTAGGATATTCATTACCGGTTTGATGGGATGTAGCATGGAGCCATTCTTCGAGCTAGCCTTGGAGCTTATCGAAGCCAGCAGGAGGCATGAGGAGTACCGCGACGTAGAGTGTATAAACCTCATAGCCAGTGAGGGGTTGAAGTCTCCAGCGGTCAGGGAGATGTTAAGGCTGTCGATGGACCTTGAGAGTAGGTACGCTGAGGGCGAGAACGACCTTGAGGGCCACGTCAAGAGGCGCTACTACCAGGGGCAGAGGTACATAACGAGGATTGAGGACTGCGTAACCGATATGATGAAGAGCCTATACAGATGCGGATGGGCAGATGTACGCCCAATCTCAGGTACACACGCAAATCTAGCAACTTTCAAGGGGTTGTCCCTCGTTACGAAGAACAGGAAGATGGTGGTCACACCGCTTAGCTGTGGAGCTCACATATCACACGACTACACGGGGTTGGCGGGCATGGTCTTGGGATTAGAGAACATAAACCACGCCTACAACGTAGATGAGATGAATATAGACCCAGACAGATCAGCCGAGATAATAAGGGCGGCAAAGCCGGGGATCGTGACCTTCGGCGGAAGCCTCTTCCTATTCCCACACCCAGTTGAGGAGTTGAAGGAGGCGGCAGATGAGGTCGGCGCCTACGTGGTCTATGATGCAGCCCACGTATTTGGGCTGATAGCTGGAGGCGAGTTCCAAGATCCACTTAGGGAGGGGGCTGACTTCATAACATCATCGACGCATAAGACCTTCCCTGGACCACAAGGCGGCGTTATACTCGCTGAGCCGAGGGATGAACGGATGAGGAGGGGGATAAGGGGGGTGCAATACGCAGTCTTCCCGTTGAGCACGTCGAACACCCACCTGGGTAGGCTCCCAGCCCTCGGCATAACAGCCCTAGAGATGAAGGTGTTCGGTAGGGATCTGGCGAGGCAGACGATAAGGAACGCCCAGGCGGCGGGGCAATACCTGTACGAGAACGGATTGAAGGTCCTCGGTGAGGCTAAGGGCTTCACTATGTCTCATCAACTCGCCGTTGATGTTCGGGAGTATGGCGGTGGGAAGGAGGTCGCTGAGAAGCTTGAGGCTGCGAATATAATCCTGAACAAGAACATCTTACCTTACGACGACCAGAGGAATCGGAAGGACCCGTCAGGTATAAGGATAGGGTTCCAAGATGTGACTAGGAGGGGCTTCAGGAGGGGTGATATAGAATACCTATGCGACCTCATGTTAGATGTCATAAAGGGTAGACGCAAGCCGTCAGAGGTCAAGGAGGATGTGATCACTTTCAAGAGGGAGTTCAACAAGGTTGAGTACGGCTTCAAAAGCCTTGAAGAGGCCATAGAATACTTGGATAGAAGCCTAAAAGGGTAGAATAACACTCAATCGTTCATCTACTTTAAGACTCTGGGTATAACTCCGGCCCTAATCATGTGATCGGCCAAGGTTATGGCCATGCAGGCCTCAACTACCGGGACGGCCCTCGGGACTATGCATGGATCGTGTCTACCCTCAACCTCAACTACGGCCTCCTCCATCCTCTCCAGGTTCACGGTTCTCTGCCTCTTCCGTATGGATGGGGTCGGCTTGAAGGCGGCCCTGACAACTATGGGCATGCCCGTCGATAACCCCCCGAGTATACCCCCGGCGTTATTCGTTAGGGTTACAACCCTACCGCCCCTAATAACGTACTGGTCGTTATTCTCTGAGCCCATCATGGATGCGGACTTGAACCCGGCCCCAAACTCAACGCCCTTAACCGCTGGTATATCGAAGAGCATCTTGGCCATATCCGCGTCGAGTGAGTCGAAGATTGGGTCGCCTACCCCGGCTGGGACGTTTAGGGCTATACCCTCAACGATTCCGCCGACGCTGTCGCCTTCAGTTGCAGCTTTGAGTATCTCCTCCCTCATCAACTCGGCGGTCTCCGGATCTGCACACCTCACGGGGTTCTCATAGACGTTCCTACGTACCTCCTCGTAGCTTACAGGCTTTTTCAAGCTCACCTTTCCTATCTGGATTGTGTGGGCCAAGACCTCAACGTTAAACCTCCTTAGAAGCTTCTTGGCTACGGCGCCGGCCATGACGTAGGCTGCTGTTATCCTCCCTGAGAACCTGCCGCCGCCCCTGTAGTCGTTGTATCCGCCGTACCTGACCCTAGCTGGGTAGTCAGCGTGTCCGGGTCTAGGCTTAGACTTGAGAGCCTCGTATGGAGTTGAGTCGACATCCCTATTTCTAACGACCATGCATAAGGGTGCCCCGGTTGTGTAGCCCCTGAAGACGCCTGAGAGTATCTCAACCCTATCCTCCTCAGTCCTAGAGGTGCCTATACCGGTTAGGCCCGGTTTCCTCCTATCGAGTTCCGGTTGTATATCTCCCTCTTTGAGCGGTAAACCAGCTGGGCATCCGTCTATGACGGCTCCTATGAGGGCGCCGTGGCTCTCCCCGAAGCAGGTGAGGACGAAGGCCTTACCAATGCTGTTGCCGTCCAATCGGTTCACGCTCCAGATAAGGTGTATATGACGACGTGTAATAGTATGGAGCTGGAGGATATAAGATCAGCTCTTTGGACGTTACTCGACATTAAATCTGGCTCCCAGGCTCTTGAGGTCCTCGATGAATCTCGGGTAGGACTTACGTATGCACTCTATGCCGTGGATCACGCTCCTACCGGTTGCCTTTAGGGCTGTTATCGCGCAGGCCATCGCTATCCTGTGGTCGTTATGGGAGTTCAGTTCGGCTCCGTGGACGATTCCTCCTTGAACCTCGATCTCGTCTCTTCCAGCTGAGACGTTCACACCCATCCTCCCGAACTCCTCCAGTATGGAGGAGACCCTATCGGACTCCTTTATCCTAAGCCTTCTGACGCCCTTAATCAAGGTTCTGCCGGATGCATGGGAGGCGAGGGCTACGCAGACCGGGATCAGGTCTGGATTATCCCTCAAGTCGATCTCTATCCCCCTCAACCCGCCATGGACCCCGAGAACCTCCACGTAGTCGCTTCCAACCTTAACCTCCACACCCATCACCTTGAGGATGTTGAGTATCAACCTATCCCCCTGTAGCGTATCAACCTTGAGGTTCTCAACCCTAACCCGTGAGTTCGTTACCGCCGCCGCTGCGAGGATGAAGGCTGCGGATGAGTAGTCCCCCTCTATCGTGTGGTCGGCTGGTTTGTAGCATTGTCCGGATGGTACCCTTATGGTGCGGTATCCCTCCTCGGCTTCGACCTCTACTCCATGCCGTCTTAGGGTATCCATGGTCATGGCTACGTAGGGTTTGGACTCCAGCTCCGTTGTAAGCTTTATGGTTGTGTTTTCCTCGGCCTTCGGGGTTGCGAAGAGGAGCCCCGATATGAACTGTGAGCTTACATCCCCCCTTATCCAGGTTTCCCCGCCCCTAATACCTCCACCGAAGACCACTATAGGCGGGTAACCATCAAACCTAGCTGAGTAACACCTAACCCCCAGACCCCTCAAGGCCTCGAGGAGGGGCATCATAGGTCTCCTGCGGAGGCTCTCACCACCGGTTAGTATCGATATCCCATCTGCGAGGGCGGTGACCGGTGTGATGAAGCGTATAGTCGACCCTGAATCCCTACAGTAGATCACATCCTCCGGTGTGGCCGGCTTCAAGGCTCCGTGGACGTTTATGTATTCCTCACAATGCTCGATGTCGGCCCCCAGGAGGCGGCAGGCATCAATCGTCGCCAAGGTGTCGTCGCAGATTAGGGGCTCCCTTATCTGGGAGGAGCCTTCGGATAGGGATGAGGCTATTAGGGTCCTATGGGTGTAGGCCTTTGATGGTGGAGCCCTAACGGCTCCGCCGAGTTCATCGGTTCTCTCGATGATGAGGTCTACCATTCTGGATCACGACACGATGTGGGCCTTCTCGTGGTTGACTCTAGCCTTGATGATCTCTCCACCATAACCTTCCCATGCGTTCAGGACTTCTTCAACCCTATCCGTTGGGACGACCGATGCAACGGCTGGACCCTTACCGGATAGCCCTGCGGCTACGGCTCCGGCTCTTAGGGCGTCTAACGCTATGGTTGGGTCGTAGCCGAGAACTGAGGAGTATAGTATACCATTCAGGGTCATCGCCGACCAGTACTCCCCCCTCAAGGCCAGCTCATGGACGGCTTTGGCCTCCCTAGCTATCAACCTCATACTCTCAACGTCGGATTTGGCTGTGTACGCCTTCTCTCCGGGGACGTATATCAAGACGGCGTGCTCCTCAACCTCTAGGCGTTTCAGGATCCTTCTCCTCACGTTATCAGTTATGACTAAACCACCGAAGTAGGAGGCTGAGGCGTCGTCGAAGGCCCCGGTTATCGTGACCCCCGCATCTATCGACCCGTCGACGCC
>CAZCOP010000093.1:0-5342 GCA_964499825.1 uncultured Candidatus Bathyarchaeia archaeon | reverse complement strand
GGACCATCCCGTCAAACCTGTGGGCTTGGACCATAACCTCTATCGAGTCGGCTATTAACTCCCTTGAGGGTAATGAATAATGCATTCCCTCATGTCCCATGGCTAATCCGTCGCAGATCGCTATCGTGTTGAACTCGAAGGGAACTCCACCTCCAGCCCTTATCCCGGCCTTAACGAACTCCGCTATCCGGTTTAGGTGCATATGTCCAGGGACCACTGTTGTGAAGCTGTTCACAACGGCTATGAAGGGTTTATCCATATCCTCATCTGTAACCCCTAGACACTTCAGTATAGCTCTGTGGGGAGCCCTCTCTACACCCCGCTTGAGGGAGTAACTCCTCAACTTCAAGGTCAACCCCCTAATATGGCCTCCCTAATATATGCCGGAGGGAATAATAAACCTTGGCTCCAAATAGAAAGATATTAATAGAGTCATCTGGTTATAGTAAAGATAAGACCTTATCGATTGGTGGTAGGTTATGGCTTCGGAGGGAGAGTCCGGAGGGAGCGGGGCATCAATAACCGTGGAGATCGGAACGATCAAGTTCCCCCTAAGTGAAGCCATCCGCTTCACTTTTGAGAGCATAAGAAAGCGTTTCACGAGGGTTCTCATCACAGCTCTCTCAGTCCTCCTCGGCATAGCCTTCATGGTCACCCTATTGACTATGGGCACGATCCTCCGATCATTCGGTCAGGCACCAGGAGCCTATCAATACTGGATGGTGGTTATAGCCCTCCTCGTCTGCGGCGTCGGGATCACAAACTCCATGTTGATGGCGGTGACCGAGAGATATAGAGAGATAGGAACCATGAAGTGCCTCGGCGCTACTGATACGAGTGTACTTGAGATATTCATATTAGAAGCCTTCTTCTTGGGGTTGATAGGGGGCGCTATAGGTTCAATAACCGGGTGGACAGCAGCCGTCGTTACGTATGGAATACAACTAGGCTGGGACGCCGTCTTCAACTCGGCGGTTATGGTTGAGTATGCATCCAACATAGGCTTAGCGATACTAGCCGCGATATTTCTAAGCGTCGCCGCTGCCGCCTACCCCTCAATATATGCGGCTAGGCTTAAACCTGCAGAAGCCCTAAGGTATGAGATCTAAGCTAGACGATAACTAGACCTACGGGAAAAAGTAAGACCTATTAAAAGGGATAAAAAAACTTTAACTCTCAGCCCTTACATAAACTTCAGCCCTAGTCTCGGTTCGTTCTATGTGACCGTCACGGAGGTATAATATCCTGTCACTGACATCTATCATCTTCAAGTCGTGAGTGGCGGCAATTACCGTAACACCCTTCTCCTTATTCATCTCCCTCAGGAGCGTAATTATCTCTAAGCCTGTATGTAGGTCAAGGTTCCCGGTTGGCTCATCGGCGAGGATTATGACCGGGTTATTCGCCAAAGCCCTAGCTATGGCTACACGTTGTTGCTGGCCTCCGCTGAGTTCCATCGGCTTGTGGTGCAGCCTGTCTCCAAGCCCAACAGATTCGAGTATCTCTCTAGCCCTCCTCATACGCTCCTCCCTCCCGACTCCGGCGAATATCATCGGTAGCATCACGTTCTCCCACGCCGTCAAGACTGGGATCAAGTTGAAGGTTTGGAAGATGTACCCTATCTTTCGGCATCTCAGCCAGGCCATCTCATATGCGTCGAGCCTTGCGATGTCTACCCCGTCGATATAGACCCTCCCACGGGTTGGCCTATCTATACCCCCAACCATGTTGAAGAATGTGGTCTTACCTGAGCCTGATGGACCCATTATTGAAACGTACTCGCCGCGTTTAATCCTCACATTGACGCCGTCAAGAGCTTTAACCGTTACGGGACCCATCCGGTAATACTTCGCCAAATCCTCGGTCTCTACAACATATTCAAAGCTGATAGGCTATTCCCCCATGGTTCTTGTTATTTACTCTATGCCGAGACTTATTTTAATTTTATGGTGAGAATCCGGATGGTGGGTTCGGGGTGTATCTCCTAATCGACTTGTCTGTGAGGAGTTCCCGTAACGCTCTATGGTTTGCTTAGCTGTACCGGAACTTCCCATACGGGCTTATGATAGTCAACTTATTCTTTCCGTCGCTTCTCTCACACCTGCCTATAACCTTCGCTTCAAGTCCATACCGCTCCGGGATCGCGATGAGTTCTTCGGCGTATTCCCCGTCGGCGATAACCTCGAAGCCTACGCCCATGTTATAGCTCTCAAACATACCCCTCCAGCTCTCCCCCGATTCCCTCCGTATCAGGTGGAATATTGGGTCGGCCTCGAAAAGGTTGTCCTTTACGTAATGTATGTTCCTCCCTATCCGTAAGCACTTCGTCTGCCCACCAGCCGTGTTGTGTACGAGCCCGGATATATGCGGCCCATAGGTGGTAAGCATCTCCCACACCACTGGGGCGAAGAGCCTAGTCGGTGATAGGATGGCCTCTCCAACGGTCATACCCAGCTCATCGAGGTATTGGTCAAACTTGAACCTTCCATAATAGCCTCTCTCCTCAGTCGAGATCTCCGGATACGCCCTCTGGTACTCTTTATCCATTAAGCAGAGCCTAGCTAGGGTTAAGCCGTTACACATTATCCCGCTGTTCTCGAAGTTCTCATACCTCGTTTTACCGCCGCTCCTTAAACCAACTATTAGGTCTCCGGGCTTTATTCTGTCGCCAGTTATGACCTCGCTCAACCTTACCCTGCCGTTTATTGTGCCCGATATATCGAGAGTTCTCAGCTGGTCGGGCATATCGGCGGTTTCGCCGCCGGAGAAGGCGGTCTTGAGTCCGTATTCCTCCAGTAGGCTTAGGCATTCCTTGAAGCCCTCGTTTATCGTCTTGAGGAGTTCGCCCTTCGGTATCTTGAAGGGGTTTACCGCTATGTAGTCAACGAAGTTCACAGGTTTCGCTCCAACACAGATTATGTCGTCGAGGTTCATCGCTATGACATCTTGGGCCAAACCTTTAAACCATCTTATCTCACCGGTTTCCTTCCAGTGTAGGTACGCCTGTACGGGTTTGCTCCCGGCGCTGTCTGTGTGGGTTACAAGTCCCCACTCAGGCATATCCGGGTCCCTAGTCACGACGCAGAAGGCTTGAGGGTATAGTTCATCTAAGGCTTCTTTGAATGTTTCTATACCCCGTTTCCTTACGTCTACCCCGGTCTCAGCATACTTCGAGGGCATAACCCAGCCCAGACTGAACGGTTAATTTGAGATATTTTAAAAAAGGGAGGAATTTAAGTTATGTGACTATCTCTGTGAGTAGGTTCTCCTTCATGGCCCTCTTGATCTCTAAGGCTATTCTGTCCCCCATGCTTAGCCTCCTCTGGTACATGGCGTTGGCGTATTGTGAGCCTACACCCATGTGGACGTTCGTCCCCCCGCCGTGTCTCAAGGCTACATCCTGCGTGACTGGGACATGCATGTAGGTCTCCCTGCCTGGTGGCACATCGTATAGTCCATACTCCACAGCTGGACCAGGTATCTTCGACCACGTTATTAGGGTTTGGAGGCACCAAGCCCCGATTATCCCGGGAGGCTCATACTTCAAGGTTGCCAGTAGGAAAGCGTCTGCATACTTGTGGACATCCTTCAGTAGTGACTCCCTAAGGCTCATCGCCAGGTGGCATGTAACCTCGAAGGATGGAACCCTCTTTATCTTCTCTTGGACATCTATCGGGAGCCTCCTTAAGCCGTCTAGGATCGTTTCCCTCCTCTCGTCTATGGAGAGGAACTCGTTAGCCAAGTGGACCCTAGCCTCCTCTATGCTCGTTCCGTAGAGCTTTGCGAAGGCGTCATCCACATCACCCCACTCCCTCTTTGCGTTTAGGGGTGAGAAGAAGAAGTTGAAGTTTGCGTGTGGACCTAGGACTATCTGTTCGACCCTGGCGTTCTCCAAGCCCTCCCTATCTAGGTTTCCGAGCTTAACCTCCCTCTCAACCTTTTCCTCAAGGTCTGCTGAGTTAGCTGCGAAGATGAATTCCCTCTCGAACTTCCTGTGGGCATGCTCAGCCTTCATCAGGAGGGGTTCATCTATGTACTCCTTGAACCTTATCCCGTTCTTGTGCACCTCGAACTCGTAGGATTTAGGGTATGGTATCCCAGCCTTCTCAGCGAACCAGTAGTAGTCCCTCTCTATCTCGCCCCTATTCTCTATCTTCAAGAGCTTGCGTGAACCCATTATCGGGACCGCGTACTCTTTCTCTATGACGCTGCAGTATTCGTCTCCACCGACGTAGACCGAGAAGGCCCTGTTCGGTATCTGAATACACTCCAGCTCTATCAGGTCATCGACGTACTTAACTATGTCTGGGTACCTATCAACTATCAGTATGGCGGCTCTCCAAGGGTCCTTCTTGTCTATATCCGCTGGGTCCTCAACTACGATGAGGTCCCTCCTAACGAGTGAGGGTAGGTCCTCAACGTATTCGCCGGGTTTCCCTACCATCGGGTTCTGGAGGTATATTCTAGCCCTACCCTTAGGTACATAGATTATGCTCCTAAGCCCGTAGTTCCTCTGTCCCTGCCATGCGTCGAGCGCCGAGTGGGAGCCAAGGTTTAGGCATACCGGCTCCTTGTATGACTTGACAACCTCCTGCATCTCTTCCCTTTCGATCATACCCTCTTCACCTGAACTTTCTCCCCGTTAATCTTTCATAGGCCTCTATATACTTTTTGGAGGTCTCCATCACCACGTACTCTGGTAGCCTGGGTGCTGGGGGTTCCCTATTCCATCCGGTTGAGATCAGGTAGTCTCTCACGTACTGTTTATCGAAGCTGACTTGGTCCCTCCCGGGTTCATATCTATCTATCGGCCAGAAGCGTGATGAGTCGGGGGTTAATAGCTCATCTATTAGGATTAGCTCTCCATCCACTATGCCGAACTCGAACTTCGTATCCGCTATTATTATCCCGTTCCTCTCAGCCTTCCTTGAGGCTGCTTCGTATATTTTTATGCATATCTCCTCAACCTCCTTAGCCATATCTCTTCCTATCATCTCAGCCACGTTGCGTCGCGTCAGCTCAACGTCATGTCCAACCTCAGCCTTCGTTGTGGGTGTGAGTATAGGCTCAGGCAGTTTATCAGCCTTCCTCAATCCTGGTGGGAGCCTTATCCCGCAGATGTCCTTCCCATCCTTATACCTGCCCCAAGCCGACCCGTACAGGTAGCCCCTAACTATGAACTCTATCTTTATCGGTTTGGCCTTCCTGACGAGGACGGTTCTGGGGTCGATCACGCTCACTATGTGGTTTGGCACTATATCCCTAGTCTCGTTGAACCAGTAGACGGAGAGCCTATTTAGGGCCTCACCTTTGTAGGGTATCCCGTTTGGGAGGACGCTGTC
>CAZCOP010000092.1:0-5353 GCA_964499825.1 uncultured Candidatus Bathyarchaeia archaeon | reverse complement strand
CATACCGAGCGTCATGCGTGACACCGCTTGCGAAACAATTTCTCGCTCTCTCATGCAGGGTCTTGGACTTTGCATGCTTCCTGATATACTCCCTCTCCAACCTTTCTATTACTGATGGCATGAACAGAACACCAGGATGGTTTATATTCATCTGGTAACCTCGGCCCCCTAATAAGTTTTATCCGTCAGTTCTCATCTCATTACCTGAATCTTAGAAGGAGACCCACGCGACGGAACTTATAATAATAGAGTTACCATTAATCGAAGAGTAGTAAAGATGACATCGCCCAACCCCTTCGGAGAGTTCAGGGTTCAATGCATGAAGGTACTTAGGGTTCTCCTTAAATCAGCCTATCCAGACTATGAACCGCCCAGCCTAGCTCTAGATTTGCCGCCGAGCACCAAGTTCGGTGAGTTAACATCATCTATAAGTTTTGATCTATCTAAGGTTTTGGGGATAACTCCGATAGAGGTGGCTGAGAAGATAATCGAGGGTTTCAAGGCCATAGATTGGTCTAAATATCCACTCTTGGATTCGATCGAGGCTGCCGGTCAGGGGTATATAAATTTCCACGTGAATTATGGGAGGCTCGCATCAATAACTTTAGAGTCTGTCAGGTCCCTTGGAGATGAGTATGGCTACGTCAAGACCGATAAGCCGGAGAGGGTTATAGTTGAGCATACGAGCGCCAACCCGATACACCCCATCCACGTTGGACATGCTAGGAACTCCGTCTTAGGCGACTCACTCGCAAGGATACTGGAAGCCCGAGGGCATAGGGTTTATAGGCACTACTACATAGACGATGTAGGACGCCAATCAGCCATAGTGGCCTATGGCTACAAGAAGCTAGGCAGACCCAAACCGGAGGGGAAACCCGACCACTTTATAGGCGCCATATACTCGATAACGAGCTGCCTACTTGAGGTTAGAAGGCTTAAGCGGGAGCTTGAGAGAGCGAGGGAAGCCGGCGAGGAGTTCTCAGACATCCAGAGGAGGCTGGATGAATGGGTATCGGTCGCGGTTGAACTGAAAGAGAAGTTTCCAGAACTCTTCGATATGCTCATAGATGAGTTGAATAAGGTGGAAGACCCGGAGGGTGAGGTGAACCGGCTGAACCAGGACTACGAGGCTGGCAGGGAGGAGGCTAAGAGTCTCATTAGGGAGGTTTGCCATATATGCTTGGAAGGCTTTAAGGAGACCTTCAATAGGGCCGGTATCTCCTTCGACTCGTGGGATTGGGAGAGCAGTTACCTATGGAATGGCGATGTAGCTAAATACCTAAACATGCTGAGGAGAACCCCTTACGTCTATAAGGAGGGGGAGGTGTTAGAGTTCGATGCGGACGGTGTGGCTGAAGCCCTTAAACTGAAGAAGGCACTCGGCGTTAGGGAGGATTATGAAATACCATCCCTAACCCTGACTAGGGCTGATGGGACAACGCTATACACAACTAGAGACATAGCCTATACGATATGGAAGTTCGGGAGGGCTGATAGAGTCATCAATGTGGTTGGGATGGAGCAGAAGCTCGCCCAGATGCAGTTGAAGCTCGCCTTATATGCCCTAGGCTTCAAGGATGAGGCTGAGAAGCTTGTACACTTCGCCTATAACCTAGTTAGGATACCTGGACGCCGGATATCAGGCCGTAGGGGTAGGTATGTGACCTTCGATGAGGTTATGGATGAGGCAGTAAAGAGGGCCTACATCGAGGTATCTGAGCGTTCCCCCAATCTACCCGAGGAGGAGAGGGGGAGGATATCCGAACTCGTTGGGATAGGAGCAGTGAAGTACGCCTTACTTGAGACCGACCCGATCAAACCTGTGACTTTCAAGTGGGATAGGGTCTTAAACTTTGAGATGAACAGCGCTCCCTACCTCCAATACTCCCACGCGAGGGCTTGTAGCATAATCAGGAGGGCCTCCAGGAGGGTTGAGGCCTTTAACCCATCACTGTTGAAGGAGCCGATTGAACGTGAGATTATACTGATGATAGCGCGTTTCCCGGAGATATTCATAGAGGCCGCTGAGAACCTGAGGCCTTCTCTAATAGCCGACTTCACCTACCGCCTCGCCGATAAATTTAACACATTCTATGCGTCGACCCCGGTGATAAAGGCTGAACCTAAGGAGCTGGGTGACGCGAGGCTACTGCTGGTCGATGCGGTTAGGGTTACGCTCCGCAACTCCTTAAAACTCCTCGGCATAGAAGCCCCGGAGAGAATGTAACCGCAACGTGAGACCGTTTCAAGGATAAGTTTTTAAATGTGATTCGTAAGGTTTATAACCAATCAAACACTTGAGACACTAGAAAAGGTGAGATCTGAAGGGTAGAGGAAGATCAGGGAATGGGCCACAGGAAGAAGCACGCTCCCAAGAGGGGTTCCCTAGCATACTTACCTAGAGGACGTGCTTCACGTTCAATAGGGAGGATAAGGTTCTGGCCTAGAGTGGAGGGGGGGCCGACCCTTCTAGGCTTTGCCGGATATAAGGCCGGGATGACCCATATCTTCCTGATCGAGGATAAACCAGGTTCACCAAATTATGGTAAGGAGGTAGTCTATCCGGTTACGGTTATAGATACACCGCCCATGCTCGTATGCGCCATCCGAGCCTACACTCATGACGATTCGGGATTAAAGACTTTGACAGAGGTATGGATGAAAGACCTCCCGGAGGACTTCAACCGCATCCCAGGGTTGAGGGGCAACCACAATCCGGAAGAGAACTTAAAGCTGATTGAGGAAAACCTCGACAAGGTTGTTGAGTTCCGCCTCCTGCTGGCAACCCAGCCTAGATTGACTGGAGTCCCGAAGAAGAAGCCAGATATAATGGAGGTTAAGGTTGATGGAGGCTCCATAGAGGAGCTATTTGAGTACGCGAAGAGCCTGTTAGGGAAGACCATATCGGTTAGGGACGTATTCAAAGAGGGACAGTTCGTGGATGTGATATCGATAACGAAGGGGAAGGGCTTCCAGGGGCCTGTTAAACGTTGGGGTGTAAAGATACTATCCCATAAATCCCGTAAGACAAAGCGGGGGGTCGCCGCACTTGGACCTTGGCATCCGGCCAGAGTCTTGTACACGGTCCCCAGAGCCGGACAGATGGGCTACTTCCAGAGGACCGAGTATAATAAGCGAATCCTGAAGATAGGCGATAATGGGCTTGAGGTCTCACCTAAAGGCGGCTTCTTAAGATACGGCTTCGTTAAGGGGGATTATGTGATTGTTCAAGGCAGCATCCCAGGGCCAGCTAAACGCCTAGTAAGATTGAGGCATCCGGCTAGGCCGCCGAAGAGAGCCGCTGAGGAACCGCCGCAGATAGTGGCTATCTCCACAGAGTCGAAGCAGGGAAAGTAGGAGGAGAAAATCTTTGGGTAAAGCAGTGTCAAAGGTCTTCGACCTTGAGGGTAAGGTTGTGGGGAGGATACGCCTACCCAGAGTCTTCAGGTTCCCGATTAGGCCTGACGTTATAAAGAGGGCTGTGATAGCCATCCAGTCCCACCGCCTTCAACCTCAAGGTAGGGATATCCTAGCCGGCAAGAGGACGACGGCTGAGTCTTACGGTGCTGGCTTAGGAATCTCAAGGGTTCCAAGGTTGAGGGATAGTAGGAGGGCTGCCTTAGCTCCAGGAACCGTTGGGGGAAGGTCCGCCCATCCACCCGTCGTTGAGAAGAAGATCAAGAAGAAGATACCAAAGAAGGAGAAGCGTCTCGCCCTATACTCAGCCATAGCAGCCACGGGGGTTAAGAAGGTTGTAGCATCTAGGGGTCACGTGATTGATGATGTCCCAGATTTCCCCCTAATCGTCACGAGTGAGCTGGAGGGATTGAAGGAGACGAGTGAGGTCAGAAAAGCCTTGATGAATATCGGGGTTTGGCCGGATGTGTATAGAGTGAAGGAAGGCATAAAAGTACGCGCTGGCAAGGGGAAAATGAGGGGGAGGAGGAAGAAGGTCCCGAAGGGGCCGCTCATAGTCGTATCTAAGGATGATGGGATAGTTAAGGCTGCCCGCAACATACCTGGCGTGGAAGTTGTTACTGTTAGAGACCTTAACGTTGAGCTCCTCGCCCCCGGAACCCATCCGGGTAGGCTCACGGTATGGACTGACTCGAGCATAGAGGAGCTCCGTTCAATAACGGAGGAGAAGTGAAAACATGGATCCACATGATGTTATATTATATCCGCTCATGACTGAGGTCACTACTAGGCTGATAGAGACCGAGAATAAGCTGGTATTCATGGTCGACAGGAGAGCCCGCAAGCGCGACATAAAGAGGGCGGTTGAGGAATTATACCAGGTGAAGGTTGACTACGTGAATGTCCTGATCACACCCCGAGGTGAGAAGAAGGCCTTCGTTAAGCTTCAACCTGAGTATAAAGCTGTGGATGTGGCGATAAAACTCGGAATATTATAGAGGGGGATGCCTAGTTATGGGTAAGAGGATTAGAGTTCAGAGGCGTGGGAGAGGAGCTCCAACATTCAGGGCTTCAACGCATAAGAGGATCGCTCCAGCTAAGTATCCAAATCTATCCCCGGACGTCAGGGATGGAGTGATCCATGGGCAGGTTCTGAGGCTTATGCACGAACCCGGGAGGGGTTCACCCCTAGCTCTAATAGAGCTGGAGGATGGGAGGAGGTACTACTCCGTAATCCCAGAGGGGATCTATGAGGGGCAGATAATCGAACTCGGCGGGAGAGCATCGATCAAGGTTGGAAACGTTCTCCCTATTGGGAGGATACCGGAGGGGACCATCGTATGCAACATCGAACTCTCACCGGGTGATGGAGGTAAGCTCGCCAAGTCTTCCGGCTCCTACGCGACCGTAGTCTCCCACACATCCGAGGGGACCATAATAAAGCTTCCATCGGGTAAGACTAAGTATGTGAACAACCTCTGCTTGGCAACTATAGGAGTTATATCCGCAGCTGGCAGAACTGAGAAACCCTTCCTAAAGGCTGGGGCTAAGTTCCACTGGATGAAGGCTAAGGGGCACAAGTATCCGAGGACTCGTGGAAGGGCGATGATAGCCGCCGTTCACCCCTATGGGAGCAGTAAGAGGAGCGCACGGAAGGTTACCACAGTCTCCCGCCATGCACCCCCAGGACAGAAGGTGGGTCTGATAGCTGCTAAGAGTACTGGACGTAAGAAGAGGAGGAAGAAGTAGGGGTATATAACTCTCTATAACTCTTCTTTACCGGTTGTGGCGCTGTTAGGATAAGGGTTTCCGTCCTTTTCAGGTCTTTCTTCAACTCTGCGGAAGTGTGCGGAGGCACAGACGAGTCTAGGAAGGAGAAAACTTTAGACCTAAAGGGGAAGAAGGATCCTTAAACTCATCTTAACGATCATGG
>CAZCOP010000091.1:0-5421 GCA_964499825.1 uncultured Candidatus Bathyarchaeia archaeon | reverse complement strand
AAGGATCGAGGAGGCACGGATGTACGCCCAGATGACCTCTAGGTTGAAGGATTACATGGCTGATGATGCGAAGAGGCTCCTAAAGTTGATGGGGGTCCCTTGGGTTCAAGCTCCATCCGAGGGTGAGGCCCAGGCGGCATATCTAGTCAAGAGGGGAGACTCAGACTACTGCGCCAGTCAAGATTATGACAGCCTACTATTCGGCGCCCCCAAACTTCTGAGGAACGTGACGATATCTGGACGTAGAAAGCTCCCACGTAAAAAGGTCTATGTAGAGGTTGTCCCGGAGGTCGTTGAGCTGGATAGGGTCTTAAGAGAGCTGGGTATAACCTACGAACAGTTGATAGATATCGGGATACTAATAGGGACCGACTTCAATCCGGAGGGGGTGAAGGGTATAGGCCCAAAGAAGGCCCTAAAATTGATAAAGGAGTATGGAAGCCTAGAGAAGGCTCTGCCAACACTGAAGAATGCAACATTTCCAGTTGAACCCTCAAGGATAAGAGAGATATTCCTCCACCCTGAGGTGACGGACAACTACACAATTGAGTGGAAGGATCCGGATGTTGAGGGTGTAATAAGCTTTCTATGTGATGAGAGGGACTTCTCGGAGAGTAGGGTGAGGAAGGCTCTAGAGAAGACTATTAGGGGTTCAAGGGAGGCTAGGAGGAGGACAACCCTCGAAGCATGGTTCTAAATGGATGTTGAATCGAATTGATAAAATGTAGATTCGGAGTCCGTGAGGAGGATGGATGGAAAGACCGAGCAAGCGCTCACTAAGGGTTTAGGGATCAACATAATCCTGCTGGGGATCGTAAGTTTCATAAATGATACGAGCAGCGATATGATATGGCCCATACTACCAATGTTCATAAAGAGTATAGGTGGAACCGGTGTTGCTGTAGGATTGATTGGGGGTTTGGGCGAGAGCGTATCAAGCATCCTTAAGGTCTTCTCCGGTTACTGGTCTGATAGGTTTGGGAGGAGGAAGCCCCTCGTCGCATCCGGATACCTCCTCTCATCCATATCTAAGCTCCTCTTCCCATTCATCAACAGCTGGATTCACCTGCTCATCCTACGCCCAATCGAGAGGGTCGGTAAAGGCGTAAGGACGGCTCCAAGGGACGCCATAATAGCCGGTTCGGTCTCGGAGGATGTTAGAGGTAAGGGTTTCGGTATACATAGAGCCCTAGACACATCGGGAGCCATACTTGGCTCTCTCTTAGCCTTCATCTTCGTCTGGTTCTTCAATTTAGACCTTAGAGCGGTCTTGCTGATAGCGGCCGTTTTAGGCTTCATAGCTTTAACACCGTTAATCTTCGTTAAGGATGTCACGGTGGTTAAGAGGAGAAAAGTCTCGCTCAAGGTGAGCCTGGGGAGGCTGGGGGGTAGGTTCCAGATGGTTATACTCGTGTTAACCATCTTCGCGTTGGGAAACTTCACCTACATGTTCTTCATACTTAGAGCCCAAGAGGTCTTCCAAGGTTTTCTACCGGGAAGGATGGCTGAGGCCATACCAATACTGCTATACGTCCTCTTCAACATCTCCTACGCGTTACTATCCATCCCCGTAGGGATGCTCTCCGATAGGGTTGGTAGGGGTAGAGTACTCTCTGTTGGATATGTCCTCTTCGGGGTTGTGTGCTTAGGTTTCATGATATCCAACTCGGTGTATTCCTTCACCTTGTTGTTCATTATGTATGGACTGTTCAAGGCATCTGTTGATGCGGTTCAAAGGGCTTATGTATCCGACCTAGCCCCGGAGGGTTTGAGGGGTACGGCTTTGGGAACTTTCCATGCCTCGATAGGGCTCGCAACTCTACCAGCCAGCGCCATCGCCGGAATATTATGGGACAAGGTAAGTCCTGAGGCAACCTTCCTCTACGGGGCTGCACTGGGTTTACTGGCTTCTCTCTCCTTGATCATTCTCGTGGCAAAGTTTAGAGATTAAGGGACATACTGGCTGTGTCAGTATTAAATATTAAGAGTTTCCTACCTATATTAGGTCGGTTGGTACTTGAAGGTGATCCCAGATGAAGTTGAGGGTTGGATTCATAGGTCTGGGCGTTATGGGAAAACCCATGGCGAAGAGGATACTTGAGGCCGGATATCCGTTAACCGTCTGGAATAGGACCCGCTGGAAGATGGAGGAACTCGTAAAGCTGGGCGCGCAGGGGGCTGAGTCACCTAAGGATGTGGCGGAGAAATCTGATGTGGTCATCACGATGGTTACGGACTCGCCGGATGTTGAGGAGGTTGTCTTAGGACCGTCAGGGGTCATTGAGGGAGCTAGGGAAGGCTTAATCCTCATAGATATGAGCACGATCTCCCCTGAGGTGACGAGGAGGATCGCCAAGAAGCTGGCGGAGAAGGGGGTTAAGATGCTCGATGCCCCTGTGAGCGGAGGGGATATAGGGGCCAAGCAGGGGACTCTATCCATAATGGTTGGTGGACCGAAGGATGTGTTCGAGAAGTGTCTCCCAATATTCAAGGTTCTCGGTAAGAGGATAACCTACATGGGGCCGAACGGTATGGGACAAACCACAAAACTCTGCAACCAAGTTATATGCGCCCTCAACATTCAAGCCGTATGCGAGGGTTTGATGCTCGGTGCCAAGGCTGGGTTAGACCTTGAGAAGCTCCTCAAAGTTGTGACTGCTGGGGCGGCTGGCTCCTGGATGCTCTCAAACCTTGGACCGAAGATGTTGAAGAGAGACTTCAAACCAGGCTTCAAGATAAGCCATCAACTCAAGGATTTAAGGTTGGCTTTATCCTTCGCCTCCCAACTCCGCCTCCCACTTCCGGGTACGGCCTTAGTTCAACAGATGCTCAGGGCCGTTGAGGCTGAGGGTTTAGGTGATAAGGGAACCCAAGCCGCCATCGTAGCTATGGAGAAGCTGGCTGGCCGAACCCTACAGGGATAAAAGATAAATCAACCATCTCCACATTATTTTTATCACGTTAGAGATGGTGGATGGGATGTCCCGCCAATTTACCTAAACCAGAATCCTGTTTTAACACTAACCCATGAGAGGAATATGAGCTATCATCCTAAGCTGAAGCCTAAAATCTTGGCGACATTTTTGGTTCTGAACAATGTTTTGGTGTATTCACTGGGGGTTTAGGTGATGGTTGAGATCAGAGAGAATGAATGGATAACCGTCATGGCTCTTAAGGAGGCTGGTGGAAGTAGAACTGTAGATGACATAGTGAACTCTACCGGGCTGAACTACGCATCCGTGATGCGTGCAGCCCTCTCTCTGAAGGAGAGGAACTTGATAGAGATTAGCGAGGAGAAGAGAACTAGGATATCCCTAAATAAGGAGGGCAGGGAATACGCCGAAAAGGGACTCCCCGAGAGGAGGCTGATTGAAGCTCTAAAGAGGATGGGCGGCTCAGCATCGATAGATGATGTTGCGAAGGCTGCGGGGATAAGCGGGAAGACGCTCGTTATAGCCCTGGGATGGCTGAGCAGAAAGGGCTGGGGAAGGATAAGGAAGAGGGAGCGAATCCTGGAGGTGTTGAAGGAGCCTACGCAAGGCCCCGATGAGAGGCTTCTCCTACTCCTAAAAGAGCAAGGCTCCCTCATAGTTGAAAGGCTTGATGAGGAACTCCGGGAAGCCTACCGGATCCTGAAGGGTAGGAGGATACTAAACATCGATGAGGAGACGATTCGGGAGCTCAGTCTTACCGATGATGGGTGGCAGCTCCTTGAGAGGGGTATAGAGGCCGTGGAGGAGGTGAGCCAGCTCACACCGGAGATCATAGTTAGCGGTAGGTGGAGGAGGCTGAAACTACGCAGGTACAATATAAAAGCGCCAACAGGGAGGGTCTGGCCGGGAAAGAAGCACCCGTACCTCAGGTTCCTGGATGAACTGAAGGAGAAGCTGATCGCCTTAGGCTTCAAGGAGATGACGGGGCCAATCGTTGAGTTGAGCTTCTTCAACTGTGACGCCCTCTACATGCCCCAGGATCACCCAGCCCGTGAAGTCCATGATATGTACTTCATTAAGGAACCGACATATGGGAGCCTCGACCGTTATAGAGATTTCTTGATGAATGTGAAGGAGACCCACGAGAACGGGTGGAAGACGGGCTCGAAGGGTTGGGGTTACACATTCTCCATCGACGAGGCGAGAAGGTTGATGCTTAGAAGCCAAACGACGGCCGTGAGCGTGAGGATGCTCCTGAACGATGAGCTTGAAATACCGGGTAAGTACTTCGCGATAGCGAGGTGTTACAGGCCGGATGTGATAGATAAGACTCACCTAACAGAGTTTAACCAGATAGAGGGTATCGTGGTCGGTGAGGGTCTAACCCTACGTGACCTATTGGGTATACTGGAGCGTTTCGCCTTGGAGATAGCCGAGGCTGAGAAGGTTAAGTTTAGACCCGGATACTTCCCCTTCACGGAACCGAGCGTAGAGCTCCATGCATACAAGGAGGGTTCAGGATGGCTTGAGTTCGGCGGAGCTGGGATATTCAGACCCGAAGTTACGCTTCCCTTAGGGGTAGATGTCCCAGTCTTGGCGTGGGGGTTAGGTGTAGACAGGATATTCATGATGAGAAGCGGAATAGACGATATAAGATACCTATTCACACAAGACTTGGAGTGGTTGAGGAGGCAGAAGGTGGTTTAGATGCCGACTATAGAGATCTACAGAGAGGACCTTGAGGAGCTACTCGGAACAAGATTGCCGAGCGACATTGAGGGATTGAATGAAATCCTCTCCTACGTGAAGGGTGAAGTGAAACTTATCGATGAGGAAGAACTAACAATAGAGCTTCAGGATACAAACCGCCCAGACTTGTGGTGCGTTGAGGGTTTAGCTAGGGCTTTGAGGGGTTTCCTCGGTATAGAGACTGGGTTGAAGAGATACGAGGTGGCTGGTGAATCCGGCGTCGAGGTCTTCGTTGATGAAAAATTAAAAACAATACGGCCTTACATAGCTTGTTCAGTCGTCAAGGAGGTTAAGATCGATGACAAGATGATACGTCAACTCATGCACCTACAGGATAAGATGGATCAGACCTATGGTAGGCAGAGGAGGAGGACATCGATAGGTCTCTACAATTTTGACCTGGTCACACCCCCGCTCAGGTATGGGGTCTCGAAGCCGGATGAGGTGAGCTTCGTACCTCTTGAGTTCGAGGAGGAGTTGACCCTGAGGGAAATACTGGAGAAGCATCCGAAGGGGATAGAGTATGGGCATATAGTCCGCCCCTACTTCATCTGGCCCATATTCATGGATTCTAAGGGTAAGGTTTTATCCTTCCCACCCATCATAAACTCGAACGACCTAGGTAGAATAACCGAGGAGACTAGGAACGTCCTCGTCGAGGTTACAGGGACCAGCTTCGAGACCGTCCTCTACACCTTAACGAATATAACGCTGTCCCTAGCCGACCGTGGAGGGATCA
>CAZCOP010000090.1:0-5850 GCA_964499825.1 uncultured Candidatus Bathyarchaeia archaeon | reverse complement strand
ATGGTGTGTGGGCTTGTGGAGGCATCCGCCTAAACGCCAAATCGGAAACCCAAGCGTGAACGCGGTCAACACGAGCATACTTGGTCTCCTCTCGAGGTTTAGAGGCCGGAGGATAACCGTTCATTTGAAGAGCCAGTCTAAGATCGTCGGGAGGCTCACAGACCTAGACGACAGGCTGAACCTCCTGCTGGATGAGGCTGAAGAGGTTGCCGGCGATGATCCAGTAAAGCGCTACGGGAAAATCCTGATTAGAGGAAACATGATAGGAATAATCCAGCTTCCAGAAGGGCAGGATACCCAAGGTTAACGTTGACGACTGGACCCTCTCGGTTGATGGCCTCGTTAATAAGCCCTTAAGGCTCACCTATGACGATTTGATGAGGCTACCTCAGGTTTCTGAGGTTGAGACCCTTGAGTGTTACGATAATGTTCCCGGCGGGAACCTTATTGGAACAGCTCTATGGACCGGTGTGAAGGTTAGGACGATCCTCGAGATGGCCCATGTAAAGGATCGGGCTGTTAAGGTTCTATTCCATACGGCTGACGGCTACTCGACGAGCCATAGGATCGAATACGTGATGAGGGATGACGTTATCCTAGCCTTCAAGATGAACGGGGTAGAGCTTCCAGTTGAGCACGGCTATCCGGTCCGTCTCGTCGCGCCTGGGAAGTATGGGTATAAGTGGGCTAAGTGGATAGTTAGGATCGAGGTTGTCGATTACGATAAGAAGGGTTATTGGGAGAGCAGGGGATACTCAGATGAGGCTGATAGAGGGACCAGGTGACTCTAAGCCCCACTTAATATGTTATCTTCTCCCACTTCTTCGTCTTCATAGATTTGTAGCCGGCATCCAAGATTACGTTGCAGATGTATCCATCCTCAAAGTTCTCCCTAGGCATCACGCCTTTACTCACGCACTCAACGAAGTGGCGCATCTCCTCATGGTAACCGTAAACTCTAGCCTCATCCACGCATGGTATAACCCAACCCTTATCTGACTCAGCCTTCTCAACCACGTAGCCAGCGCTCTCTAAGGTGAAGACCCTTATCGGCGTACCCCTAGTTACATCCGTGAATATCACACCCTTTGTTCCATAGACCTCATTCCTAAGGTCTAGGCCTCCACGTGAAGACCAGCTTATCTCGGCTTGGCCGAGCTGCCCTCCCTCAAACCTCACTAGGAGTAAGGCGTTATCCTCAGCCTCAATGGGATGGACCAAGGTATCTCCCCAAGCTAGGGCCTCCACGGCCTTTACGTCCTTTCCAATGAAGTACCTGAAGGCCTCTACACAGTGGCATCCCATATCGAGGAGGGCTCCGCCGCCCGAGAGTTTAGGGTTCCAGAACCATTCTGAGTGTGGACCATAATGGGCCTCCCTCGACCTAACCCAGAAGACATCTCCGATCCCTCCCCTCTCGATCACATCTCTCGCCTTCATCACCGCTGGGCTGAAGACTTCAGTCTCGGCGTACCCGTGGAGTACACCCGCCTTTTCTACAGCCTCAAGCATCTCCTTCGCCTCCTCTGGGTTTCTGGCCAGTGGCTTTGTGCAGACCACATTCTTTCCGGATTTACACGCTAGTAGCGCTGCTTCTTTATGGAGGAAGTTTGGTAGGGCTATTATGACTAGGTCAACCTCTGGTTTCTCAACGACCTTGGTCATATCCGTTGTCCATTCCGGTATCTTCCACCTCTCGGCGAAGGACCTAGCATGCTCCTCAGTCCTTGAGTAGACTATGACAACCTCCTGGTTTGGGACATCCCTCAATCCGTTCATGTAGAAGTTGGCTACGAAACCTGAACCTAGGAGCCCTAACCTTATCAAGTCTCAACCTCCCTATGGGTTAGGTTTATTCCAGCATCTTCTTCAGGTTGTTTAGGCAGCGTTTGACGCACTCTAACGGTGAGTAGGCGTAGCTTTCCTGTTCAATTATGTACCACTCCGTCCCGCCTATAGTCTCGCACAGCGAGAGGAACTCCCTCCACTTCATCTCCCCCTCACCTATCAGCGCCTTCTCATTCGTCGATGAGAACTCCTTCAGGTGTACCGTTACGGCTCGGCCTGGGTAGCGCCTTATAACCTCCAGTATGTCATCCGCGCTGGCTCCTCCACGCATCGCGTTCCCGGTGTCTATCTGCATTATAACCTCTGGAACTGTAGCCTTGAAGAATATATCCCACGGTAGCTCGCCGTCTATAGGTTGAAACTCAACCATGTGGTTGTGGTATCCAACCCTCATACCCTCAGGCTTCAACCTCTCAGCTATCTCATTCATCAACTTGGCGGACTTGAGCCATGCATCCCTAGAGTTCCTCATATTCTCCGGTAGGCTTGGAACTATCAGGAACCTGTTTCCCAAGGTGCGGTTGAACTCTATCGTCCGCTCCAGCTCCTCACCGATTAATGTGTTTATTGGGATGTGGGTTCCGGCGACTCTCAAGCCGAGGTCTTCGAGTAGATCCCTCAGCTCCCCAGCGCTCCTACCATGGTAACCTGCAAACTCGACGCCGTCATAACCCATATCAGCTATAGCCCTGAGCGTTCCCTCGAGGTCGCGGGCGCAATCCCTACGTACAGAATAAAGCTGTAATGCGATTGGTATTCCCATAACACTTATCCTCCATCAATCCCTAACCATTTGATGGGTAACCAGTGTTAAAAGCTTTGTGGGTTTAGTTCTTCCGTCCGTGCTATGCTAGTATCTCCTTTGTTATGATCTCCGCTATCCTTTCACCAGACCTTCCATCCCCGTATGGTGAGACCCTTGGGAGATCCATCTTGCGGTTTAGGGTCTCCTCTATCCCCCTCAATATTGATTCCTTCTCAACTCCGACAACCCTCGCGAAGCCGGCCTCCACAGCCTCCGGCCTCTCCGTAGATATTCTCAGCACCAAGACGAACTTCCTTATTGATGGCGCAGTTGCCTCCTCCTGTATCCCCCCTGAGTCAGTTAATATCAGCCTACAGTTCTTCATCAGGAGGAGGAAGTCGAAGTATCCGACTGGTGGGATAAGCTTGACATTTACGGACCTAGATAGACGTTTCCATAACCTATACATATGGAGCCTCTTCACTGTTCTTGGGTGTATGGGGAATACTATACGCATCGGGGCCTCAATGAAGGCCTCTATAACCTCTCTTAGGGTCTTTGGGTCGTCAACGTTCTCGGCTCTATGAAGCGTTGCGAGCATGTACTCCCCCGGGCCTACATCCTCCATGATCTTGGACATTCTCTCCGCTATTGGGAGGTTCTGGATGCAGGCATCGATCACGGTGTTTCCGGTTACGTAGATCCTTCCCCAGACGCTCTCCCTCTCTAGGTTTCTCCTAGCAACCTCTGTTGGGGCGAAGAGGTAGCTCGATAGATGATCAACTAGGCGCCTGTTATGCTCCTCAGGCATCCTCAAGTCGTAGCTTCTAAGTCCGGCCTCGACATGTCCGACTGGCACGTTCCTTTTGTTGGCGGCTATGGCCGCCCCTAGGACCGAATTTGTATCGCCCTCAACGAGTAGCAGCCTGGGGCTCTCAGCCTTTATTATCCTCTCAAATCCTATTATTATCCTCCCGGTCTGTCTCCCGGGATCCCTCTCCCTAACCCTTAGGTTGTAGTCTGGCTTTGGCAGTCCAAGCTCCTCTATGAATTGGAGGGATAGGTTGTAGTTGTAGTGTTGACCGCTATGTGCAAAGGTGAAGGGGCACCCCCTACGTTCTAGAGCTCTCATGATCGGGGCCATCTTTATGATCTCAGGCCTCGTCCCGACAGCTATTATCAGATCCCCTAAACCCTAAGGCACCACCGTCATCACGTATCTAATCATGAATGCCATATAAAAGAGGAGAGAGTGAAGGCTCCATTGCATGCATACACTACACTCAACCCAATATTATGGATTTGTCTGAATATTTCATAGGAAATTCTTATAAAAAACTTGGTGTTATGGCGGGCTGGTGTAGTGGCTGCCATGCTCCACCAGAGCGGTGATGTTAGGAAGGGGGAGACCGAAAATACGGTTTCGAACGCCTTGAGGTTGGCCCTCATCTCGATCTCGGCAGCCCTATATGCAGCCGCCATAACCGTCACCTCCTTCGTACCGACGCCTTGGGGTGTTGGAAACTTTAGGCCAGGCGTCCTGATACCAGCCTTCTTCACTGTGGTTTATGGGCCCTTCATAGGTGGGGTTGGGGCTGCAATAGGGTGCTTCATAGGAGACTTAGCCCTGTACGCCTTCGGCTTGACGAACCCGTTACTGAGCCTCATAGCTGGGGTGCCAGCGAACTTCGCAGGCTTCTACATATTGGGCTGGTTAACTTCTAAGCATCCATCCTGGAGGGCCTACATCATAAATAGCTTTTTGGCGGTCACTGTGGGGAATTTTATAGCGGCCGTTGGGGTTGTCGGCTTCTTCTCGACGATCGTGCCAGTCTGGGCTTCATGGCCGATGGAGCTTAAGTTGGCGACGGTCTTTGGCTTCACCTTCTTCTGGGATGTGACCATGATACCCTTCGTCATACCCTTGATGCCACCATTGATGAGAGCCATAAAGCCCATAGTTACATCCAGCGGTGGAGGCGTCGTTATCTCAGAGCTCGAGTGGGGTGAACCCATGGATGTTATGAAGTCGGCGGCTGTAGTCGGTGTAATCCTCCTAGCGATCTATGGGGTTGTTACGTATACACCTTGGGGGAACCAGATCTTCCTAACAGCCCTATATAAGGAGACCACCTATTGGGTTAAGACCCTTATCTTAATAGCATCAGTCGTCATCTTCATCTTCGGCGCCATAACAACAGCGATACTTCAAAAAGGAAAAATTAGAGCGGTCTAATCCTCACAGTTATAAATCCATCCTCTCAAGTTCTAATAGAGAATTGAATGGTGAAGGCTTTGATTATAGGGGTAGATGTGGGCGGGAGCATGACTAAGGCCGTAGCCCTAGAGGAATCCAAGATTTTGGGTACAGCCTCAACCCAAACAGTTGAACCTAAGAAATCGGCTGAGGAAGTTATAAAGCTGGTGGCGTCTATGGTAGGCCTGCATCTCAGGGATGTGGAGAAATTAGCGGTTTCAGGTGGGAGTTCGAGGAGGATTGACAGCCCGCTACTCGGATTGCCCACGGTTATGGTTGACGAGATCACAGCAATAGGGCTTGGCGGGATATACCTCACAAAGAAGGAGAGGGCCTTGATCGTCAGCGTTGGAACAGGTACAGCGATGGTTGTGGTCTACGATGGCGGGCGGGATATAAGACACATAGGTGGGACCGGGGTTGGTGGTGGAACGATCCTTGGGTTAGCAAAGCGTATGCTCGGTGTTGTAGACTTCAAGGCTCTAGAAGATATGGCGTCGAAGGGCAACGCGGAGAAGGTGGACCTAACGGTTAGAGACGTAGTCGGCGGGCCTGTTGGGATTATACCAGCCGAGGCAACAGCCTCAAACTTCGGGAGGCTGACTGGCGAGGAGGAACCAAATGATATAGCGGCCGCCATCTTCAATATGGTATCACAGGTGATCGGCGTCTTGGCAGCCATGGCTGCAAGGGCCTACAACCTTCAGGAGGATGTCGTGTTCGTTGGCAAGCCTGTGCAGAGCAGGATGATGGCTGAGAACCTACGCAGGGTGGCGGAACTATTCAATATTGAGATAACCATACCAGAAGGCGGGGAGTACTGCACAGCGATAGGAGCCGCTAAATCTATCCTATAAGAAAAAACTAATTTCCTTATGTGCCATTAGTTCTGTTTTACTTTATATACTCGGCAGATAGTCACGCAGAGATGAAAGAACTCTAGATTATCTATCCAAGTTAACAGTGAGGCACCGGATAAAACCGAGTGAGCTGTTCGAGT
>CAZCOP010000089.1:0-6014 GCA_964499825.1 uncultured Candidatus Bathyarchaeia archaeon | reverse complement strand
AGCATATACCCTTCGAGAGGGTTGAGAGGGCGATCAAGGTGAGCCGCAAGGTCTTCGGTTGGAGAAACGTTATGATCTACCACAACCTTTTCTACAGTCAGCTAAAGGCCCTCGGTATAAGGGGAACCATAACCTTCGAGGAGTACCTGAGGCGTATGGCGGAGAGAGATCCCGTGAGCCTACACCTAGGTTTAGGCTTCCCCTCCCTACTCCCGATGGGAAGGGCCCCATATAGGCTTGGACACCTGTACCGGAGGTATCCGGCTGAACACTTCTTCAAGGAGTCATGCCTTGAGGAGCTTACTAGAAACTGGCACACCCACATAGACAACTACCACAATTACATAACCGGGTACTGCGCCGGGATATCCCTTGGAGACTTCATGGATGACTCCCTCTTCGAGTACGGCGTAGATCTAGAAGAGCATCCGGTAATTGGGGCCCTAACCTCTAAGAGGGGTCTGGAGAAGCTCTTCAAACTCGGGGTTGAGGAGTTCGGTTATAGGGAGCTCAAGGACGGTTACGTTTCAAAGTGCCACCTATGCGTTGACCTTAGGAGGCACATAGCCCTAGAGACCGATGAGTTCAAGGAGTTAAACCCGAGGGAGTTTTACCAGCACCTAACAGGGTGACTCAAAGGTTCCGGTAGTAGTAGGGCCTCCTCACATACCCATAAGCCTCTACGGCTGCCACGATCGCCTGTCCAACAGCTGTCCCTACCTGCTTAACCGGGCTGTTTGTCACATCCCCAGCTGCGTAGACGCCGGGAATATTCGTCCTCTGACGTCTATCAACAATTATATAGCCTTCATCGTCGAGTTCTACACCTGACTCCCTCGCAACATCGCTGTTCGGAACCTCACCAACAGCTATGAATACGCCGTCGACATTCAGCTCCCTCAGCTCACCAGTTCCCTTATCAAGTATAACTACGCCTTCAACCCTCGACTCGCCCCTTATCTCCTTAACCTCACTGTTCAGTATGAGTTTAACACCCTTCCCCCTCATCTGGTCGATGTATATGCCCTCAGCTCTGAGCTGGTCTCTACGGTGGACTAGGAAGGTCTCCGAAGCCAAATCGGCCAGGTAAAGGGCTGATACGGCGGCTGTATTCCCTCCACCCACCACCAGAACTCTTCTCCCCTTGAAGAAGCTCCCGTCGCAGAGGGCGCAGTAGCTGACGCCTAACCCAAGGAGTCTCCTCTCCCCTGGAACGTTCAGGGCTCTATGGCGGCTGCCGGAGGCTATTATGACGGCTCCAGCTCCGTAACTAGACCTCTCCGTCTCCACAACCCTCTCACCGCCATTAACTCTAACCCTTAAAGCCCTCTCGAGCTCCCTTATCTCAACGCTAAACCTCTCGCACTGTTCTCTCATTCTCTTAATGAGCTCGCTCCCCCTAACTCCCTCGGGAAACCCGGGGTAGTTCTCTATTAATGGAGCCTCAGCGGCTGATCCCCCCACAACCTTTTCCTCGACGATCAACGTTTCAAGTCCGCTTCGAGCCCCGTAGATTCCGGCTGTTAACCCAGCTGGCCCCCCGCCGATTATAACGAGCTCCCAATTCCCCATACGTCCACCCTCAACCTCCAAGATCGTTAACCCATTTATTTATCTCTCCCCATCTTATTCGTAGGTGTATCTGGTATGGATGTTCAGAAACGCTTCGAGTTCCTCGAGCATATGGCCGACGCCTACATAGCGGCATACGGGAGAAACCTAGCTGAGGCCTTTGAGAACGCGGCCTACGCCATGTTCGAGGTTATGACCGATGTTGGTAGAGTGGAACCCAAACTTGAGGAGATGGTTGAGGTTGAGGGCCACGATGAGTGCTCGCTGCTCTACAACTGGCTTGAGTCCCTGCTTGTGAGGTTCGAGACCGAGGGCACCCTATACTCAAGGTTTGAGGTCTTAGGAATAGAATCCTTGGATGGCTCCCTCCGGTTGAGGGCTAGGGTTGCAGGTGAACCCTTCAATCCTGATAAGCATGTGCAGAAGGTTGGGGTTAAAGCTGTAACATACCACATGATGGAGGTGGAGAGGAAACCGGACGGGGTGACATTGAGGTTCCTACTCGATTTATAAACCTAACTACCTTTATATTACTCCCTTCAGATTCTAGTAGTGGTGGTGGATGTGAGTAGAAGATATAACGTCCCCTTGGAGAGGCTGGGGGACTACATCTGGCGTATACCTAAGAGTTACAAGCCTGGAATGAGGGTTCCAGGCATAATACTTGCAGATGAGGTATTATTAGAGAAGATGAAGACTGATCGAACCTTGGAGCAATGCGCAAACGTTGCGCACCTGAAGGGGATATACAAGCACGCGTTAACCCTACCGGATGGCCATGAGGGTTATGGCTTTCCAATAGGCGGTGTTGCAGCCACAGATTATGAGGAGGGGGTGATAAGCCCCGGAGGGGTCGGCTACGACATAAACTGCGGGGTCAGGCTCCTAACCACAAACCTCAACGAGGATGACGTGAAGCCCAAGCTGAACCAGCTTGCCGACGCCATCTTCAGGAATGTTCCATGCGGCTTGGGAAGTAGGAGAAAGGACTTCCACATAACCGTTAACGAGCTCGACCGGATAGTTAGGGAGGGCGTGCCGAGGATAGTTGAGGAAGGCTTCGGATGGCCGGAGGATGTAGAACACTGCGAGGAGGGGGGCCACCTAGAAGCAGCCGACCCCACGAGGGTTTCATCAAACGCTAAGAGGCGCGGCTTAACCCAGATAGGAACATTAGGCTCAGGAAACCACTTCCTCGAGATACAGAGGGTTGATAAGATATACAACCCCGAAGTTGCCAAGGCCTTCGGGTTAACCGGCGAGGGGCAGGTTACAGTTATGATACACTGCGGCTCGAGGGGCTTCGGCCACCAGATATGCTCAGACTACCTCAGGGTGATGGAGAGAGCGGTCCGCAAGTACGGGTTGTCCCTCCCGGATAGGGAGCTGGCGTGTGCACCCGGAACTAGCGAGGAGGCTCAAGACTACTACAAAGCCATGGCATGCGCGGTCAATTACGCCTTCGTCAATAGGCAGATGATAACCCACTGGGTTAGGCAGAGCTTCGAGAGGGTCCTCAACATACCGGCGGACAAGATAGGTCTAAGCCTAGTATACGACGTCGCCCACAACATAGCCAAGATCGAGGAGCACGTGATAGATGGAGTCCGGAGGAAGGTCTGGGTTCACAGGAAGGGCGCTACTAGGGCTTTCCCGAAGGGGCATAGGGATATACCGGCCGACTACAGAAGCTATGGGCAGCCAGTGTTAATACCGGGCTCGATGGGGACGAGCTCATGGGTCCTCGTTGGAACACCGAAGGCGATGGAGGTATCCTTCGGCTCAACTGCACACGGGGCGGGTAGGATGATGAGCAGGGCGGCTGCGAAGAGGAGGTTCTGGGGTAAAACCGTTAGGAGGGAGCTCGAGAGGAGGGGTATAGTCGTCCGTTCAGCCAGCTCCGTTGTCTTGGCAGAGGAGGCTGACCCAGCCTATAAGGATGTGGACCGTATAGCGATGGTCAGCGATAGGGTTGGCATAGCGACGAGGGTTGCAAGGTTGACGCCGCTCGCCGTGATAAAGGGTTGAGAGGTGCGGAGTTAACTTCAAACCTAACCGGCAAGGCTCTTATCCTGATGCTCCAATTAGAGGATCATTATTCCAAGAAGTCGTGGCGGTTATGGAGGTTCTCACCTCGAAGGAGAAGAGGCCTCCGTATGCCTTAAACCTCTATCTTCAGCCCGTCGAAGGCCACCTTAACTCCTTCCGGTTCAAGTTTGGACTCCAACTCATCATGTAGTAAACCTCCATTGTGGGAGAAGTGGGTCGCCACAAAGATCGTGTCCTTACCGGCTAAACCCTCCGAGAGCATACGCTCCTTAACCCTCAGCAGACAGTCTATACCCATATGGTATCTAGCTGTTGGTAGAGCCCCGCTGGTGCAGTCTAGTATCGCCAGGTCTATGACGTAACCATTAAGGAATCTCCACGTCTCCTCAGGGAACCAGCCTGAGTCGTACCCGTGGAGGATAACCCTTCCACAACCCTCGAAGAGGTATAGGAGCGGCTTTCTATCACCTTTATGGTCGGCCAGTAACGGCGTAACTCTGAGCCCGCCGGCCTTGAAGGGCTGGAAGGGCTCAACCAATTGTAGCTTCAAATTTATATTTGGGTAGCCCTTAACGGTTGATTCAACGCCGCTGATTGCTTCCTCGTTCCCGTATATGTTGAGAGGCTCTTCGCTCCTAATATGGGCGAAGGGCTCCCTCCTCATCAGGAGATCGTCGGGGTGGAAGTGGTCGTAGTGGGTGTGCGTTATGAACAGGTATCTAACCCTAGCGAGGTTCAAGCCGTAACGGAGCATATGGAGGTAGTTATCTGGGGGTAGATCAACCTTGTAGACTTCATCGATGAGGATCGAGCTTCTAGTCCGGATGTTCCTTCCCCCAAGGGCCCTAGCCCTCGAGCAAGCCTCACACTCACAGAAGAGTGCAGGCCAGCCCTCAGCTGCAGCGGTCCCTAAGAATAGAACCTTCATACCCTCAACTCCCAGAGATGTTCTACCGCATTAATAGAAACATCCAAGTTGATAGCTTATAACTTTAAACTCATGGGGCCTTATGAGGTTTTCCTTGTGGACCACCCCAAACCGGTCGGCTTAGGCGTATACCTTCGAGGTAGGCTCATAACCTCCTTCAACTTCTTTATTATGGCCTCAGCCGACTCCTCTAACGTTGGAACCTCGACGTAGGCTATGTCGTAGTATTCCATCACCTTCTTAGCTTCCTTGGAGAACCTCGGTATGGCGGCTATTATCAAACCGTAGGCGCCCAGGTCTATCGCCTTGCCGTATATCGCGAAGACCTCCTCAGCCGGAACCTCCTCAGCCGCGCTCAACACCTCGATTATTATCCTCAGCCTCAACATACCCGTCCCCTTGGCGGCCACCAGGTAGAAGTCATGTTTGAGGCCTGACCTCCCGTAGAGGTTCTCAGGCGGTTCAACCTCGAAACCCATATCTATGAGCCTCTCAACCAGCAAGTTCTTCTGGGCTATGGCTACATCAAGCTCCTCCTCAAGTTTGGGTGTATCTTGTAGGAGTAGAGGATCACCTCCTTAGCCTCGTCCTTCATGAAGGAGTGGCCGCAATTTGCGCAGTTCAACCTATCAACGGGTGTCTGGAAGACCTCGCCGCAGTTTAGGCACTTATACATTGGACCCAGCTTCGCGTGGTCTACGCCGAGCTTCTCAAGCTTCTTCCCACACTTGGGACACCTGCCATCCTTGAAGTCGCTCTCAACCCCGACGTATCCGCAAGGCCAGTGCTCTATAACGTCGCTTTTGACCATGTTAGTGCTGTCGCACTTGGGGCAGTGGAAACGCACTATCAGGTTTATGGAGCCGCACTCTGGGCATCCGAGTTCCCTCTGGTAGAACTCCCTTTCCATCAACCCATCCTCGACCAGCCTATCGAGTTGCCTCTGGGCGTTCTCACCGAAGTACTCCTCGGCCACCGGATACCTGTAACCCAACGGGGTGGCCGACGTCCTCTCAGGGGTTATCACCTTCGCCTTCCTGATGAACTCCCTTGTCTCCTCAGACAAATGCTTCACACTCAATCATTAATGCATGTTCATCAAATTTATAGTTGTAGTTCCATCCGTTGCTCCCTTAGGGGTTTCTGGGGGACTTAACGAAGATGTAGTAGAACCAGAAAAACCATATAGTCACCATCCAGAGGAAGGATAACGGGCGGCCGAAGAGGTCGTGGAAGAGTATATATGAGGTCCATGGGAAGCTTGAGCTAAGGTAGAGTATGGAGGCCACCCTCAAGATGTTCCCGAATATTACACCTAAACATCCAAGTGTGAGGCCGAGAGCCTTCTCCCAAAGCCTAGCCCTCGGGAAGCCTGAAACCAACCCTATAAAGACCGTCAGGGAGACAACCCCGGAGCATTCCCAACTAACCCTAATCACGCTCCAACTTGAACCCAGCTTAAGGG
>CAZCOP010000088.1:5109-6222 GCA_964499825.1 uncultured Candidatus Bathyarchaeia archaeon | reverse complement strand
ACTCAATGGATTATGAGATTTGTAAAAGCTATCTGAAGGTTTAGGGGCTTCAGGGAATAATTCACACTCACCTTTCTATTCTTTTCTATTCTTAGACCTGCGCAACTCTCCTTCGGGTCTAAAGCTGGCTCACAAACGAGAACGTTTAGGGCTACTTAAGGCTGTCGAGGTTACGGAGAACTTTCGCTATAGCTCCAACATACTCGTTAAGGAGTTCTCCACTAGCCTCTCTATGTAGCACCGGCAAGCCAACGGTTCTCTTGAAGAACCGTTCGGCTTCAGGGCATAACCCTTTGGGATACGCAACCTTGCGACTGACATATGGAGCGTCGAAGGGATATCCCTCTTTCCAAATGCTAACTCTCTCCTGGTAAAGGGGGTTCCAATATACGGGTAGATAACCTGTCCTTCCCGGGTTCGTCGGGAGACCCTCAGCATTCAAAGCTTTAATGAAGTTCTCTCTTGAAACGCCCGCTTTATCAGCGTAGTACTGACAAATATAGTTTAGCCATACGCGTTCACTCCCAGGCCTTTCGTAGGGAGGCTCGAAAACTCCTCCATACTCCTCTCCAACCTCTTTCAATCGTTCAGTTATGTAACACATGTTCTTTCTCCGGATCTTAGTCCACTCGTCGAGGTGTTTAAGCTGAACTCTGGCTATGGCTGCCGCAAGCGGATGAATTCGGTATTTGAATCCAAAGCATGCTGGAGCCATCTCTTTGCCGGGTTCATAGAACCTTCTATACCTCTCAGATTTCAACTTCGGAATTCTCTTGTAATGGCCAAGTACACAGGCCCTCTCATAGTATTCCTCATTGTTTGTTATCATGATTCCGCCTTCAATCGCCGTCATCAGCTTACTAGCTTGGAGACTGAAACAGCCGATGTCGCCGAATGTTCCCACCATCCTTCCCTTGTATTTAGCTCCGTGAGCGTGAGAGCAGTCTTCTATAACCGCGATCCCGTGATCTCGAGCTATCTCCACGATCTCATCTATCGGTGCAATGGCTCCGTATGGATGAACAACAGCGATCGCTTTGGTTCTGGGAGAAATTTTACGTTTGACGTCGTCCGGGTCGATGCATGCTGATTTAGGATCTATATCGCAGAAGA
>CAZCOP010000088.1:0-5009 GCA_964499825.1 uncultured Candidatus Bathyarchaeia archaeon | reverse complement strand
TCTTTCTCACGCGTAATTGCCTTTGGTCCTCCATGAATCGCGAGCTTCTCACCCATTCCAACCATCTCCAAGGTTATGTCCAGATGGTTACTTGCCTAAAAGCTTCCTGAGATATTGAGCTGCATGCCTAGTCATTCGATCAACATCCTCCACAGTTGGCATTCGATGATGAATGTGGAAGGGTACGCATACCTCATAAGAGAGGTGGCCTTCATAGCCGACCTCCCTAGCCGCCTTCACAAAACCTTCGACATCAACTTCTCCTGAACCCAGCGGAACATCTTGGAGGGGGGTAAACTCCGTTATCGCAAGTCCAGGCATGGCATGATACCTAACCAACGCAGGTTTCCTGACAAAATCCATGACGTGTGCGTGAAGTAGAAGTTTGCCTACAGCCTTAACGGCTTGCTCAACAGGTTCACGGTGTATTGCAAGGAGAGGGGGGTCAAGACAGATACCTAAATTGTCAGATCCAACCTGCTCAACCATGTCTAATGCATCCTCATGAGTCTGCACAACCGATGTATGCGGCTCCAAGGCGATCTTTATGCCGCTATCGGCCGCGATCTCAGCCACATACTTAAGCGACTCCCTAGCCCACTCCCACTGTTTTTGGAATGGAACCTCCTCGTAGATCACGTCTCCTCCACCGTAAAACCTAACTATTGGACACTCCAACTCTTCCGCTAAGCGGATACACTCAACAGCGTAGAGTAGTTCCTTCTCTCGATCTAGAGGATCGGGTTTAATGAAGTCGGCGTATGCGGCGATGAGGGGAAGCTCTATCCCGAATGAGTCTGCAGTTTCCTTGATCTCCCTTGCAACATTTCCTTTCACATCCAGAGGTGAAGCTAGAGGCCTCTTTGCCATGATCTCAAGTCCTTCATAGCCCATTTCAGCAGCCTTTGGAATCATCTCTTTAAGCGGAACATGAGGACCCTTATAGAAAATGCCCGCATAAGAGATTGAGTGAAGACACACCTTCATTTTAACTCCCTTAAATCCTAATAGAAACGCTTGAAAATATATAAATTTAGAATTCGCCAACGAATACTTTAAGATGAGTTTTTGCCGGCAGCCTTTTAGGGTTCCGTGTATTCAGTGGTATGCGCAGTTTCCGGGAAGAGCTTCACGGATTTATCCCCGCCTCCCGTTTGGAACATCGAAGGGACCATGGATCCATCCCAGGGGATTAACATCTTCTCTAAAGCTAGGATGGTTGAGATTGTTAAGCCCTCTAAATCGCGCCGTCAGGCGGCATGTCGAGAGGTATAGGTGTAAGGCTCTCAGCATCTAATAGCTCACGCCAAGTACCTTCAATATGCGGATGGAAACATCTCCTTGCCTAGGCCTTCCCCCTATAAGAAAAGCTTAGATGACGCGGGGAAAAGCAATTATGGGACAACACAATAAAATAGGACAAGTCAGCTAAATATGCGTCATGGGGGTGAAGAGCGTTCACTAAACCGTTACTGCTCGTCAGCGGTGAGCCTAAGATCAGCCCCCTTACCCATTATCTACCTGAGATATTAGCGGTGGAAGGGTATCTCTGCTGGGATAGAATCGACCTAAGAGAAGAGAAACTCAGAGCTTCGACGCTGAAAGATCGCGCCGTCGTCATTCTCGGCGCCGTTCAAGTTGATGAGGAAACCCAGAACATGTTGATCAAGTTTGCTGAGGGCGGAGGGGCTCTTATTACTATGCTTCCACCCCGCAAAATGCTATCTACACTCGGGATAAAAGCCTTAGAGGGGGTTTATTCTAAAGCATCTGATATCTATTTATATGTCAACGCTGACCACCCATGGATGCGTGGTTTCCCAGCGTCAAGCTTCCAATTTCACGGTGACGCCCAGCTCTATGAGCCTCAAAACGGTGAAACCCTCGCCTTCTTCGCCGGTCAGCCGGATTCGCATGTTCCTTACCCCGCTGTGTGGGCGCGGCGGATTGGTAAGGGCTGGATGGGCTTATTCGCCTTCGACCTAGCTACTTCCGTCGCCCTCACCCATCAGGGGATCCCTCGCGAGAAGGCTTATGATGGCAACCCAGACCGGGACAGAGATGGGATGTTTAAGCCTAATGATTTCTTCGTCGGTTATCTTGATCCGCGGCTCTGCCTGCTTCCTCAAGCTGACCTGCAACAGGAACTGCTGGTTCGTTTGTTGCGTAATATTAGTCCGGTCCCCCTCCCTCGCCTCTGGTATTTTCCAACTTCAACCCCAGCGGCCGCCCTTATCCGGGGTGACAGCGATGGCATGACGCGTTCAGATTACGACCATACTCTCGCCATCATTGAGGAGTTTAAAGCGCATTACACAATCCAACTGATGGAGGAGCATCTTAATCTCTTCTCGCGAGACGAGGTTAAGGCCTTGCAAGCCCGCGGACATGATTTTGGTATCCACCCCCGCTTCCCCAAAAAGCCGACTGTGGAGGAGGCTAGGCCGATCATTGATAGGTTGATAGAGAAATTTGTGGGGCGCTTCGGGTTTATCCCTTCTTCCTATGTGGCTCACAGCACAATCTGGCCTGGGTGGGTAGACATTCCAAAACATTTGGAGAAAAGGAACTTACCTCTTATTCACGACGTATCGCCGGGGCGGTGTTTTAGGCATGGATATCTGGGAGGAAGCGGTCTACCCACACGCTTCATCGATGAGGACGGCAGATTGATCAATATCTTCGTCCAGCCTACTTTGCAGGGTGATGATCGCTACACCAGCCCAAAGATGCTGTTGTCGTCCATGGACATTGAAGACGTATGCAGGATTACTGAACGCATTATTCATGACTGCATTCGGTTCAACACAGTCTATCATGTTTGCTGTCACCCTGTCAATGTGGTGAATCACGCCCATGCAGAAGCCCTTCTACGCACGGCATTAAAGACCATAAAAGGGTTGAATATGCCCACTTTTAACGCGCATGGATGGGCTCGTTTTAACCGTCTGAGACGGCGGGTTAGCATTAGTTTAAAGGAGTTAAAAGGGAAAAGTTGGAAGTTTTCCATTAAGGGCATTCGTGATCTACAGCGGTTTACCCTACTATTTCCAATAAGGGTGAAGCCTCGACTTGAAGGAAAGCCCGTTGACACCGAACCGCTAAAGGCACGTGGCGAAATATGGAGAGCGCTCACCATAATTCCCAATCAAAGAGACGAGCTTGAATTGGAGGTTGAATGGAATAAATGAAAATCACCCGTTCTTCCTTAAAAATTTTTACATCTTTTCTTGAAGCGGTCTAAAGAAGAATCTTTAGTTAAGAGAGACCTAACTTGTCCACAATTTTCACTCCTTGATGCAAAATTCAAGCAAATGGATCCGTATACCTTTTTTCTCCACGCTTACATTCGATCAATCTACAGCTGTAAACCCCTAGCCAGTCAAGCCATAGACACTACTATATAGATCAATCATCCGCATAGGCTTGTATGGAGATAGGCTGACTTGGGAATGCCCTCAAACCTGAGTAATTCATCGACGACGGCCGGAAACTCGACGTAACGGCTCGTAAGCCCATGATGATGCTTAACTCTCACGGTTCATAGGCTCAGCGGGAGGCCAGAACAGGCTAACCAAACACTCATCAACAACCTTCCAGCCCATGAAGGAAGAAGGCATAAACCACTATTATTAATTCCCAACACTAATACCGCTCTTTTTGTGAGAATTTCCTCCTAATTTTTAAGGCATCTCGATGTTTGAAATTATGGCTTATCTGTCTGGTCGAACTTTCCCGATGCCCCCCTTATCTTGGCAATTGTCTCTCCCTCTGCAATGAAGGCGGGGAGGCGTGTCTCTCAAAGTTCCGCTCTGAGGCAGCTATGGCCTTCCGTTAAATTCAGTTTTCACCAGCTTACCATCCCTTGAACTCCTCTCCGTCTCGCATTTTTTCTCAGTCTTAGAAATCCTCAAAGTCACCCTGGATAGCCATCAAATTTTATCGTGACAGGTATGATCGCCATCATGGGCTCCTCATCTTCTCTCATCTTAGGGCAGTAAGGATCCTCACCTTTCAGGATCGTTCCATCTACAAACTCTTTTTATGTCCACCAGCTAACACTTTCATTTGTTTCAACTATATGCGTGTAGATGCCTCCTAAAAGCCTTAGGCTATTAATAACGGTTAAATCAAGGATTAACCTGAAGAATGGGATCAGCTGAGGAGTCTCTTCCTTCTCAAGATCAGAACTCCGATCGATCCGGCGGCTATTATGGAGATGAAGATTGTTATGTAAATCCATAATGGGATGCCGACGGTGAACCTCCCGATGGATGTCTTGGCGATGTTTCCCATGAAGTCTGAGGCTTCGATGTAGTATTGGACTTCCTTGAAGAGTTCCTGTGGTGGTATGTAGGCCTCATATACGCCTCCGCCCTTGGCGAGCATCTCTACCTTAATCCACGTCTCCCCTCCATCCGTTGAGTAGTATAGGGCAACTCTCCTCACACCTGATTCTTGATCATTCACTGAGACGGAGATCTTTACGGCTTCACCCATCACAGGGGTTCCATGCAGTTTCACATCCGATATCGCCGGGGGTGTTGTGTCCGCAGTCACCAGGAGAGTCTCAGAGTCTCCTGCATAGTATCCCGTCGGGTAGCCCTCCACACTGGCCTCTATCAGGTGCTCCCCAACATCCCCACCGCGATAGTAAACTGTGACATGAGAGGAGCCGTCGGGTATGACTATTCGATCTACCGGTTCTCCACCCTCCGTCAAAGAGAATGTTGAGTTCGGTGAGGATGAGGACAATCTAACGGTCAGGTTGCCCCTATCTATCCAGTTCTTCTTGACGACTCTGTCGGCGATTGTTACGATTACGCCGTCTTGGCTGATCCTCTTCACTGTTATCCTGTTCCACTTACCGATCATTGTGGAGGATTTGTCCATAATCAGGTCAACCTTGGGGGGACGGAAGCTCAAGGTCAAGGTGGGTCTATACTCTTCCTTCGGAGACTCCCGAGAGTAAAAGGTTGCGTTAAATGGGGTTGGGGAATCCTCAGAGC
>CAZCOP010000087.1:0-6226 GCA_964499825.1 uncultured Candidatus Bathyarchaeia archaeon | reverse complement strand
CCTCGGCGATGTTGAACTGGCTAAGAGGATTAGGCTGCTCAGGGAGAAGGGTTTATCCGGCGAGGAGCTTAGAGAGAAGCTCTATAAGACCGTCAAGTCGCGTTGCGAAGAGCTTAAGAGAATAGTTCAGGAGGGAACTTAACGGCTAGATGTGGCACCTGAACGATGATGTTGCCTCCTTAACGAAATTCTCAAACGCATCCTCATCTAATCTTCTCTTTAAGAAGAATGGTCCAGATATGTGTGATGATAGGGTTAACGTGTAGATCCTGTTAAGGTTTGAGCAGTACCATGTTAGATTTGTGTAGAATGAGCGTCTCCGCGTTGTTAAACCTGTTACAGCCTCACCCCTCCTAAGATATGCGATATGCCCACGGAACCTCCTATACCTGGACTCCTGAAACTTTATACCCTTATACCTCTTCTTCAGGTCTTTCATGTAGTTCTTCTCGAACCACCTTTTAGGGTTCTTGTAGTCCTTGAAGCGGATGTTCGCCATCGAGAAGTATTCGATCAGGGCTTCCCTCTTCAACTCGGTGAAGGGGGTCAACTTCTGCTCTGAGAGTAGGATGCGGCTTCCCCCAAGGGTTATCTTCCTATCGGTTAACATGAACGTGTTTGGAGCCTCGAAGCGGAAGCCCATTATGGACCATACATTAGAACCCTCGCTGTGGCATCTTAGGGAGTTCATTATCCTCTCCACAGCGTTCCGGAGATCCTCGTCTAGGGAGGCGAACATGAAACGGCAGATTATTGTTCTTCCACTCTCTTCGCAATACCAGAGGTAGACGAACTCATCGAGGTTCGTCTTCAAACTCATGAAGTAGCCGTTATGTTGATTTATGAAGGTTGCGCTCTTCCGCTTTACGTGTATCTTCCTCTTCGCGGATTTCTCTATCTTCTTCAGCAGTTCATCGGCGACCTCCTCAATAGGCTTCACCTTCTCAGGTTTCCTATCCTTAAAGGACTGCCACCTCACCTCTAGGAGTAACCTATCGGAGTTGAACCTCATATACCCATCCTTTGCGTTCCCTCCCTCCCTAGTGAACCGTAGATCCTCAGGTATCTCGAGGTGGAAGCCGTTCCAACCGAACTCGGTGAACTTCAACTTACGTTCCCATCTCCGTTTTCAGTTGTAACAGGGTGGGAATAAATCTCCCATCAAGATCGTAATATGGTAAGGTAAAAAGATATATCTTTAGCAGGAAGTACCCTTCAGTGGAGAAATGGAACCAGTGCATGAAAAAGCAGTTCTGGGATGGTGCTGTTGGACTTCGGATTCCCAACAGAGATAGTTGAAGAGGGTAAGGTTAGGGTGGTAGTTCCAAAACTCGAAGCATACAAGAGGAAGGCTCACGAGTATGCACCTTCGAAGGCTCCGGTCTTCTACAACCCTGTCATGGAACTCAACAGAGACCTAGCTGTGATAGCTCTCCAAACCTACCGGAACGAAACAGGGAGGAAGCTCATAGTCTCTGAGCCCTTAACAGGCTGCGGAGTGCGGGGAATAAGGTTTGCGAGAGAGGTGGAGGGAGTGGAGAAGGCTCTACTGAATGACCTGAATCCCTTAGCGGTTGAGCTGACTAAGCATAACATAAGCCTGAATGGGCTGGAGGGGAAGGTTACAGTCGCAAATGAAGATGCGAATCTATTTTTGAGCAGACATGCCGCGCCGCGTAGGAGGTTCGACTTCATCGATATAGATCCCTTCGGCTCCCCGTCCCCCTACATAGACTCCGCTGTAAGGGCGCTCAGAGATGGCGGGTTAATAGCCTTAACCGCGACGGATATGGCCCCCCTATGCGGAGTATACCCAAATGTATCCGTGAGGAAGTATGGTGGTAGATCCCTAAGAACCGAGTACTGCCACGAGACCGCCATCCGCCTTCTAACTGGATGCTTGGCTAGAACAGCTGCAAAATACGATGTAGGGGTTACACCGATCTTCAGTTACGCCTCCAACCACTACATCCGCCTTTACGCCTTAATAAGCCACGGCGCTGGGGAGGCGGATAGAACCCTCCGGATGATGGGTTACATCCTACACTGCTTTTCATGCCTCCATAGGGAGGTTCACCCAGGCTTGGTTCCACATCTTAATGATCGATGTAGGGAGTGCGGTTCCAGGCTTGAGGTGGCTGGACCTCTATGGCTCGGCAGGCTTTTCGATAAGGGTTTCTGCGGATCCATGTTCCTAGAAGCCTCCAGGAGGGAGCTAAGAAACCGTAGACGTATAGTGCGCTTGTTGACGCTTATCCAGGAGGAGGCTGAAGGTCCCATCACCTACTACGTCGCCGATAAGGTCTCTGATAGGTTTAACCTGACCGTTCCGCCCTTGAGCGCAGTGTTGAATAAGCTTCGGGATCTGGGTTTCCAGGCTACCCCAACCCACTTCAACGCTAGAGGCTTCAGAACTACGGCGCCAGCTAGGGTTGTGAGGGATATTATGACAGAACTGTCCGGATAGAGGTGACCGTTAACCCTCAGCCCCCAATACCTCGAGGCTTATGTCCACAGCCTTAACTGAGTGGGTTAAGGAACCGATCGATATTATGTCCGGTTCAAGCCTAGCGTATTGGAGCAGGTTCTCCTCCGTTATCCCACCTGAGACCTCGATTAGAACCTTGCCTCTAAGCCCCTCCCTCTCCAGCATTCTCAGGGTTGACTCGACATCCTTAACGGTCATGTTGTCGAGCATTATGATGTCCGCCCCGGAACGGGCCGCCTCAAGGGCTTCATTCACTGTTCTGACTTCAACCTCAACCTTCTTGGTGAAGCTCACGGACTCGCGCGCCCTCCTCACAGCCTCACCGACCCCGCCGACTATGGCGATATGGTTATCCTTTATCAGAACTGCGTCGTCCAGTCTGAAGCGGTGTGGGTCGCCGCCGCCAACCTCAACCGCTCTCTTGTCTAGGTACCTCAAGCCTGGAGCTGTCTTCCTAGTCGCCGCTATCTTAGTCTTTAATCCGGCCTCTCTAACTTTATCGATGAGCCTTCTGGTCGCTGTTGCTATCCCGCTCATCCTCATGAGTATATTCAGAGCTGTCCTTTCAGCTGTTAATATGGTCCCCGCGTCACCTGAGACCTCCATCACGGTTGTGCCGGGTTCAACCTCAACGCCGTCCCTTAAGGCCCTTTCAACCTTCAATCCCAACATCTCAAATAGGAGCCTAACCTCCTCCACGCCGGCCACTACAGCCCTCTCCTTAACTATAACGTGGGCTCTGGCTTCAATTCCATCCGGAATAATGGCTTTCGTCGTTACATCTCCCATCCCAACGTCTTCACTTAGGAACCTCATGAGCATATCTTGCAGTGTCACCTTTCGGATATCGATACCCAAGTCTGAGGTCCCCATCAACATCATCTGGTTTTATGTTTATTTAGTATGAGTGCGGGATCAATTAATTAACCTTGGTTTGATCGTTGCGTTAGGTTCCGACAACAAGGCTTCCAGCTATCTTCTTCAGGGTTGCTATAGCTGATAGGGCCGCTATGTAACTTGTCCTCGGGTTATCCGGGAACGGTCTATTTATGGTCTTCGTCATGAACTCTCCGAACTCACCCTTCACGTGGATCTCGTGGCTTATCTCCTTAACGTTCGGGTCGGCTATTATCCTAACCCTTGTCTTATCCGCACCTATCCCGGCTAGGCTGAGGGAAGCCGCAACATTTACGTTCTTCGGGAAGAGCTTTACAGCCTCCCTCGCTGCCCCCTCATAGAGGATTAGGGGTTTCCTTATGGCTCTCAGGTTTATCCCCCTCTCCTTTATGAAGTCGGTCTCCTCAAAGCTCTTAGGAGGCTTTATCGTCGTTAAAGTTGCTTCATAAACCTTACCAACCGCTGCGGATTTAACGTTGTCCAATCCAACAACAGCCCCTGATGGCAGATAGATCTTCCTACCCCCCTCCTCGGCCAGTTTCAGTATATGGTTGAGGAATTCCTCGTCGAGGAGTGCACCGGTGCTCATAACCATCAAGTCTTTCCCCTCCTCTATGACCCTCTCCGCGTATTGTCTTACGGCGTCCTGCGAGGCCGCCTCCACGATCAGGTTTAGATCTCTCCTCTTGATTAACTCGTCGGAGTTCCCCGCTATTACCGGTCTTTTCGATAGTTTATTCACTAGCCTCTCAGCGTGTTCCCTCACTATGTCGTAGACTATGACTAGTTCTACATTCCCAACCTTCCCTTCGTCTATGGCCTTTGCTATCACCGTTCCGATTGAGCCGCAACCGATCAATCCTACGCGCAACTTCGTATTTTTATCCCAACCTTTACGTTTTCTTTTTCGTTTCGCGTCACTATTATGCGCATGGGGAAAGATAAAAATTTCTGAAATGGTTACAAAAGACCTAAAACCGATAACGTTATTAGATTGACTGAGGCTTTCAGATAAGGATTCAAGCTGGAATGGGATCGAGGGGTAGGTGAAGCGAACCTTCAGATATGATGCAAGGATCATGAGGCGGAGGGGATGTTCGACTGGATTATAGCCCCAATATCGGCCTTGATCTCGATAGCAACAGGTGGAGCCCTATTCGTCTACGTCAATAATAGGGATGCTGGAAACCCAAGGCTGAGGGGGATAGCTGCAGCCATAAAGGAGGGTGCGGACGCCTTTCTGAAGAGGGAGTTCATAGCCCTCGCGTACTTCGTGGCAGCCATGTCCATAGCCCTCGCGATCTTCATAAACCCGCTCATGGGACCCCTATACATCTTCGGCTCCACCTGTTCAGCCCTAGCCGGCTTCTTCGGCATGGAGGTTGCATTGAGGGCTAACGTTAGGACGGCCAACGCAGCTAGAGACGGCTTGGACCGTTCTTTTCCCATAGCCTTCCGCGGCGGAGCTGTTATGGGCCTGTCGGTTGTAGGTTTCGCCGTCCTCGGGATAAGCATATCTTACGCCCTCACCCGAGACCCTGAGATGGTTCTGGCCTTCAGCTTTGGAGCTAGCGCAATGGCCCTCTTCGCCAAGGCTGGCGGCGGCATATACACCAAGACCGCCGATATAGGGGCTGACCTCGTCGGTAAGGTTGAGCTTGGGATTCCTGAGGATGACCCTAGGAACCCAGCTGTGATAGCTGATAACGTTGGGGATAACGTCGGTGATGTGGCTGGTATGGGTTCCGACCTCTTCGACTCCTATGTAGCGAGCATAGTCGCCGTGATGATACTGGGCAGTTCGATGGGAACCAGGGAGATGCATATACCCCTAATCTTCGCCGGTCTGGGCATAATAGCCTCGGTTATAGGTGTTCTCCTCGTCAGGGTTGGGAGGAGGGGTAACCCAGGCAAGGCCTTGAATAGGGGAACCTACCTAACGTGCATACTCTTCGCAGCCCTAACCTACGCGGTGTCGATGTACATGAAGTATGACTTGAGGATATGGGGCGCCGCCATGGTCGGCCTAGTCTCAGGGGTCATAATAGGGGTGACCACCGACTACTTCACATCTATAGATAGAACTCCAGCGAAGAGGACGGCTGAGGCCTCAAAGACTGGGGCGGCCATAAACATAATAACCGGTTTCTCCTACGGGTTGATAAGCGTCCTCCCACCCCTCTTCGGCATAGCTATAGCCTCCTTCCTAGCCTACGCATTATACGGCTTCTATGGGGTTGGGATGAGCGCGTTGGGTATGCTAGCTATAGTTGGGATGATAATCGCTGGTGATGCCTACGGGCCAATAGTCGACAACGCGAAGGGTATAGCCGAACAGTCCGGCTTGAGCGAGGAGGTAATAGAGATATGCGACAGGCTCGACGCGGCGGGTAACACGGCTAAAGCCATAACGAAGGGCTTCGCCATAGGTGCGGCTGGGCTGACAGTCCTCACACTCCTCGCATCATACCGTGAGATAGCCCAATCCTACGTAAACCGCACGATAGACTTCGCCCTGATGAACCCGCTGGTCCTAGCTGGAACATTCGTTGGGATAGTGGTTCCAGGTCTATTCTCAGCTATGGTCATGCTGGGGGTCAGCAAGAACGCCTTCAGAATGATAGAGGAGGTTAGGAGGCAGTTCAGGGAGATCCCCGGCCTGAAGGAGGGTAAGGAGGGCGTGAAGCCTGACTACGCGGCGTGCGTCGATATAGCGACGAGGGGGGCATTGAAGGAGTTGATGCCCGCAAGCCTCATAGCCATAATCATAACGTTGGCTGTGGGCTTCATCGGCGGCATCGAGACCCTTGGCGGATACCTCGCCGGGAGCATACTGAGCGG
>CAZCOP010000086.1:0-6288 GCA_964499825.1 uncultured Candidatus Bathyarchaeia archaeon | reverse complement strand
CCCGGCGTCCTATTCATAGATGACAGCCACCTCCTAGACCTCGAGGCCTTCAGCTTCCTCGGCCGAGCCTTGGAGAGCGAGCTTGTCCCAATAATCATACTGGCAACAAACAGGGGTGTAACGACCATACGTGGGACGGACGTTAAGAGCCCGATGGGCTTCCCACTCGACCTCATAGATAGATCTGTTATAATAGCCACCCACGAGTACGACGCAGAGAGCATAAGGGAGATACTGAGGATAAGGGCCAGGGAGGAGAAGGTCACGATAAACGAGGACGCCTTGGAGAGGCTCACCGAGATAGGTACAAACTCGTCGCTGAGATACGCTGTTCAACTGCTCAGCCTTGCAGCGCAGAACGCGAAGGTTCTTAAACACGACACGGTCACGGTTGAGGATGTTGAGAGGGTTGACTCACTCTTCATGGATATAGGGGAGGCCACAGAACACTTAAGGAAGTACGAGGAGAAGCTGATGTACCATTAGTATTCTAACCTAACATCCCCTATCCACTTGGGACCATAGTTCATAACTCCTCGGTACGCGTTTAACCTTCTCGTTAGCACGCCTCAACGCATCCCTCTTCCATCCTTAACTCATTCTTCATCCCTCAACCACTCTAACAGGCCTTGTTTTAGATTACGGTTCTATCCCTCTTAAGCGTCAGTTGTCGAGGAGGAAGCTGCCCGTTTAATCCCCCTCCTAGCATCTCCGCCATCTTAACCCGGCTGTTCTCCCAATCTTATGAAGCCCATCCCCCAGCATAATCATGGAGAGATCGTGTACACCCTTTAACCTCATTGTTTACTCAGAACTCTACCGGTTCCAGCCTCCACCATAAACATCCTACTTGATATACAATTCTGAATTTGTAAGGGTTCATATTAGCCTTTACCGGTATGACTGCGCGTGTTGCCTCGTCCTAGATGAAGCCGCCCAAGCCTCTAGCTATCGGCGTGAAGGCTACATCCATCAGCAACTCGGCTACAAGCCATGATACGCCGCTGAGTATGAATAGTATCCCCGTGTATAGGAAGCACGTCCCATAGAAGCCTCCCCTAACCTCCCTAATCACCTGGGCGTTAATTATCGCCATCAGGAGGGCTAGTATGAGGTTTCCAGCCTCGATCACCGGGACCGGTATCTCCCCAAAGGCGAAGAAGGGGAGGGAGACTAGGCTCTCAGAGAAGAACGAGCATAGGTATCTGGTTATCACTAGGAGGGCTATGACCATCGGTTGGAGCATCAAGATGACCGCCTTAAGGTTCTTAGCGATGGAGAGCCTACGCTTCCTGAACTCAAGGAACTTCACGAAATTGTTACCGAGTATCTTCCCAACCTCGAGGGGGTTACCGCCATAACCGAGGGAGTCCAGGAACATCTTATTCGTCATGTAGACACGGTACGATGCAGCCTCCGAGGATAGCAAACTCATCGATTTCTCGTTACTTATCCCGATGCTGACGCGGGCTAGGGCTCTCCTTAACAGGCTCTTCAAGGGTCCAAGGTCCATGTAGAGGACGTAGGATAGGGCCGCCCTGAAGCTCGACGTCGAGACCAAGTTCTCGCCTAGACACTTTATGAGCGCTGGGTAATGCTCGTCAACCTTCATCACGAAGGTCTCGAACTTGTAGGCGAGGATTCCCGGTATGAGTAACGCCAGACCTGTCAGGATGAAGCCGTAGGCATAACCGACCATCTGGGCCACCACCATGGCTGGAGCCGCTGAGGCTAAGGCGAGCGGCAGGGTCAACCTGAAGGCCCTATACAACTTCGGCGGTTCATCCTTATCCATGTGTATTAGTTTATTCTTCGGGACGACGCTCTTGAAGCCTAGGAAGAGGGCCAGTATGGCTGGTATGGAGATCGCGTATGAGTAGTAGACTATGTTAGGGTCTGAGGTGAAGACGGTCAGTATGCTCAGGGTCATGATTATGAAGATTATGACGCTCTGGAATGTGCTGAATATGCCGCTGAGAACCCTCATCAACTCTACAGACCTTAGGTAGTATCCGGAGTACTCCTCTAACATAGTCGAGGACTCTAACTCTAGGAAGCCCTTAGGGTTGGTTGTGGAGAAGACTTCGATACACCTGATGAGTATATCCCTGAAGGGCGGCTTAACGGTTCTCGCCACATGGGATGTCGCCTTCGTGAAGCCGTACCCGAACTTCTTCGCCAGTTCACGTATCCTCCTGAAGACCTCACTGTAGTAACCGTAATCCTCGGTTTCAGCTATAACCTTCACAAGGTCGTCAGGTCCAACCTCGCCTTGAGAGACCACATACATGTGGAGGATTATTGAGATTAGATGCTCGTCGATCCTCCTAGGGACCCTTCTGGTGTTGTAGTATAGGATGAAGGCCGCTATCACCCCTCCGGTTAGGGAGACGGCCATCAAGCCGAGCATGTCGCCCTCCATAAATAGGTACGCCGAGAAGAGGGCTGTTGGAATTGCTAGGAGGAGTAGCCCCCTCTTCGCTGAGGCTACCCTTCTATCCAATATATATTCCCCCTCTTAATCTCCTCGTATACCCTCATCACCCCGACCTTCTCAACCTCTATGACTGTGTTCCAGACATCCTTGAACCTTGGGTGCTTCTCAGATAGCATCCTCAATATCTCAGCTCTCACCCTCATCTCCTCGTAGAGTTGGGGAACCTTCTCCTTCCCCCAGCCCCTGAAGGGGAGGACCTTCATCTCCATCATGAAGCTCGAGCCTGCGAAGTGTATCACGTCCCCATCGGCATCGTAGATGAAGGCTGGGAGGTAGTTCAAGTTCCCCTTCTCGGTGTCGTAGCCGAGTATCTCATTGACCGAGAGAACCCTCCTTATGAGCCTGTTCCCACGCTTTATACGGTTCTGGAATATCGCTAGGTTCAAGCCGTTTATGTGGGATTTTGGGACGTTTATCGGGTCTGACGTTAATCTCTGGAAGAGCTGTTGTAGGTCACCGGCGTGTATAGTCGATATGACTGGGTGACCGGTCTCGATGGCTTGGAACGCTATTCTACCCTCCTCACCCCTTATCTCCCCGATTATTATGTAGTCAGGCCTCTGCCTCAATGCTGCCTTAAGGAGGTCGAACATCGTAACGACGCTTCCAGTGTGCATTCTGGTAACCTCCCTAACCCAGTTCTTATGGGCTAGATTTACCTCCGGGGTCTCCTCTATGCTTATCATCTTTGCGGAGGGGCTTATGAGTCCGGCTAGGGCGTTCAGCGTTGTAGTCTTCCCTGAGGCAGTCTCACCGCAGACAAAGAATGATATGCCAACCTCAAGGAGCATCCACATGTACGCCGCCATCTCAGCCGATAGGGTTCCCCACTTTATCAGGTGTGCAACGGATATCGGCTCCTTCGAGAACTTCCTGATCGTGAAGTTGCTCCCGCGTAGGCTTATATCCTCGCCGAAGACTATGTTGAACCTTGAGCCGTCTGGTAGGTGTATATCCAGTATGGGGTGTGTGAAGCTGAGTATCTTCCCATACCTCTCGGATATGCTCCTAAGGAGGTTATCCGTCTCCTCCTTGGTCAGCTCTATGTTGCTCTCAAGGTTCCCGAAGAACTTGTGGTAGACGAAGATCTTCCCCTCGCCGGGTACGCTTATATCCTCAAGCCATGGGTCGGTTAGGAAGTCGTCTAAGACTCCGTGACCTATCTTCTCCCTCAAGAAGTGGTATAATACACTCTCCAGACTCTCCTTGGGTATCTTTATCCTCTTCTTCTTCACGGCTTCATTGAAGAGCCTGACGAGAACCTTCTCCCTCTCCCTTATATCGCCAGCAACCTTCGTATCCTCATTTACCTGCTTCGCTATGGCATCCTCTATCCTGTCTAGGAGTTCCCTACTCGGCTTCTTCGGCTCTATGATGTTATACTTACCTATCTCACCGCCCGTCTCGATGTGGATGAAGACTCCGAAGCCGACGGGATATATGACATTAGCGTTCTCCCTACCTATAGCTATGCTCGGATCCTTCGAGTATAGAGGCCTCTCGTTAAGTTTCTCCACGTAATCGGCGAGGTATGGATACTCCCTCATAGCCTCCTCTAAGGTGTCCGGGGCCTTATAGTCGAATATGCTCGTTATCTCCTCAGACTTCTCTCGCTTTCCACTATTCTTGAGGCTAAATAACCGAAGGTTTAGGAGTCCCATATAGAACCTCCATCCTCTCTAGGGGTTTATGGGAGCCCTATATCTTGACCCCTCCAAGCGGGAGAACCCTTAGGCCCAGTTGGGGGTTGACCTCAAGGGTTACGGACTCCTTCCTCTCCCCGCTGGTTCCCCACAGCTTGACGACGCTGAGAACCTTCACCGGTATGCCTGCAACCTTCCCGTTGGAGATGACCAAGTAAACATCGGAGGAAGCCTTGAGCTTCATTATCGTATTCTCACGTAGGAAGCCTGGATGGAACGTCAGTATTATCGTCTTTCCATCTGAGACCAGGTTCTTCATCCTAGTTATGAAGGTTAGGAACTCGTAGGGCGGAGTGTCAACGGTTAACACACTGAGGCTGTCGATCACGACGACGTCGTAGCGATCCTTATACAACTCTAGGAAGTTCCTCGTCACCTTGAAGAAGAGGGATGAAAGGAACCTGTTCCACTTTCCACCCTCGACATGCAGTGGATATATGTTTAACATCCCCTTCAAGTAATATGGGTATGGATCCAGCTTTATCGACCTCATCATGGTTAGGTACTCCTTCACCGTGCTCTCGCTCGTTATGACGTAGACCCTCAAGCCATCCCTCAACATGGAGTAGACTATCTGCTGTGTTAGAGCGGTCTTGCCAGCCCCGTGGTCTCCCTCAACCGATGCTAGGGATGGATGTGGGAAGCCCCCGCCTAGGCAGTCGTCGAGCTCCCTTATCCCCAACTTCACCATCTTCAACTCCTAACACCCTCCTTCACAGCGCTTACTCCGTAGTGTGACAGGAAGATTACGGTGACCGTCCCGTTCTGCGGAATCGGGGGAGCGGCTGGGGGAAGCGCGGCCTCTATGAGGGCTTCCTCCCCAGGCTTGATGTACCGGTGGGCTGAATAGTTGAACTCCACATTGGTTCCTATAACCCTGATCTCCCTGACGGTGTAGTTCTCTATGAGGTATGAACGCCATCCACCGTTGTTGTATGATAGGATTACGCTGTTCCATCTGTAGCCTCGTTCCCTGAAGAAGACAGTCTTCGACCCTAAGTTCTTCACATAGAAGCTCACCGATGATGAGTTCACCCCAATTATCTCCATCTCAAGCCTAACGTTCAGATCTTCCTCGTAGATGGCGTACCTCAGCGTCACGAGGTTCTCCATCATGTATAGGGTTGTGGCTGAAAGGGCGCTAGCTAAGGCTATCAAACCGATGAGGACTATCGTTGATGCTATGGTTGTTGAGAAGCCCATCTCAATCACCTACGGAGGCGAGAATAGGTAGCTGCTCGGTATACCCCTATACGGAACAACCTTAACCTCATACAGGCTGCCGTTCAAGTCCTTCTTCGGGTAAGCCCTAATCACGGCCGTCTCCCCTACCTCCCAAACCCCATCCCCATCGGCATCGTGGAGGGTGAACCTGCCGCTCCCAGCTACTGCATTCTGGTCGTAGGTGTAGAGGGTGGCCTTCCCATACTCACCAGCGTACACGTCGAGCAGTGAGAAATCGGTTATAGCCAGCGTTCCTGTATTCTTAACGTAGATGACGAAGTGATCTGGGCTTGTAGTCTCATCTATGGTGGCGTAGGCTACCTCAACCTTGGTGTGGAGGTTCCTCTTTATTGTATCTATATTCTGTAGGAGGTTGCTCTGGAGGGTAGTCCCGGCGTATATGGCGTAGGCTGAGAAGGCGCTGGCTAGGACTATGGAGGCTATCAATATTATGGACTCGCTAAGGGTTAGGGAGAACCCCATACCTAATCTACCCCATCAAGCTCTCAACCATCCTATTCTTCCTCAACACTTGAACCAGTAGACCACTCAAATCCTCCGGTCTAATCCTCATTCCGAGAGCCTCAGCGATGCCGTAGATGCTGAGTATAACTTCCTCCTCTAATAGGCCTTGGGCTCTAGCCTTCATGACGACCCTTGAGAGGTTCGAGATGTACGGGCTAGCACCCTTTGGTATGAACCTGAAGAACTCGCAGTACTCGCAGAGCCTCCTGATCCCCTCCTCATCGAAGCCTAGGTCGAGCATCATATATACCCAACGCAGGAGGGCTACCCCATGCTTGAACGACGGTCTCTCCATGGGCTCTGCGGGTTTCTCTTCTGGAAATACCTCCTCCTCAACGG
>CAZCOP010000085.1:0-6480 GCA_964499825.1 uncultured Candidatus Bathyarchaeia archaeon | reverse complement strand
GAGGCTAATCCGGATATAGATTTAGAGAGCTGGCTTGGGTGGCTTCTACTCTCCGCGGATTCCTTCCTCGTATTTAGGAGGACGACGGGCTGTAGGTCCGTTATAGCTGGTTACCATTGGTTTGGCGATTGGGGTAGAGATTCACTCATCTCACTGCCGGGGTTAACCCTCATAACCGGGAGGTTTGGAGATGCCAGGGAGATACTCCTAACCTTCAAGCGCTACTGTAGAGGTGGGTTGATACCGAACAACTTCCCGGATAGAGCTGGAGAAACCCCAACATACGACTCCGTTGACTCCTCATTATGGTTCGTGAACGCCGTCCTTCAATATCTAAAGTACACAGGAGACTTCAGCTTCGTATACAAGGAGCTGTGGGGCACGTTAAGGTCCATAATAGACTCATACATTGAGGGAACATCCTTCGGTATACGGATGGATGACGATGGGTTGATCGCGCATGGACCTAGACTCACATGGATGGATGTGGCAGTTGGTGGGAGACCCATCACGCCGAGGGAGGGGAAGGCAGTTGAGGTTCAAGCGTTATGGTATAACTCACTCAAGGCTATGGAGGCCTTGGCGAGCAAGTTCGGCCAGTTGAGTGAGGCTGGACGCTACAGCGTTATAGCTGAGAAAGCCCGCAGGAGCTTCAACGAGAAGTTCATAGATGAGGATAAAGGCTACCTATTCGATGTCTTAAAGCTTGATGGAAGCGGTGACCCTACGCTCAGGCCTAACCAGATACTCTCCATCTCACTGGACTTCGCCATACTGGAACGGGAGTGGATGGGGAGGGTTATCAACGCCGTCTGGAGGAGGCTTTGGGGGGTTTACGGCCTCAGAACACTACCCAGCGATGACCCAAGATACAGAGGGAGATATATCGGCGGATGGCTCCACCGCGAGAACGCCTACCACAACGGAACCGTTTGGGCTTGGCTCCTAGGACCCTTCGTAACCGCCTTCTTGAAGATCCATGGACATGGCGACCGCTGGAGGAGGTTTGCCTACGAGAACTTCATGAAGCCCCTGTTAGTTGAGGAGGTTTATAGGGCAGGCCTAGGATGTGTAAGTGAGATATTCGACGGTGACCCACCTAACGAGCCGAGGGGTTGTATAGCTCAGGCTTGGAGTGTGGCTGAGCCGTTGAGGGCTCTGGTTGAGGATGTACACTTCAGAAGACCTCCCTTTGAGGGTGAGGTTCTGGGGATACTAGGCTGATAGTATCTGGGCCAACCTGTATAGCCTCAAGTCTAACTCCTTCGTTTCACTCCATGAGTAGTCTAGGTCTACCGATGTTATATCCTTTCCCCTTATCCCAACCATCCTCTTCTTTACACCGCTGAGGAGGAGCTCCACGGCGTAGTTTCCGAATAGGCATGCTAAGAGCCTGCTCCGCGCCGTCGGGGAGCCTCCCCTCTGTATGTGTCCGAGAACAGTCAGCCTCACCTCGTATTTTGTCTCCTTCTTTATGTAGTCAACTATCGAGCGAGAGTCGCCGGCACCCTCAGCCATCACGATTATCTCAGAGGTCTTCCCCTTCTTGTATGCGTGCTTCAACCTGTCGCAGATCTCTTCCAGGTTGAACTTGACCTCGGGGACCAGTATTATCTCGGCTCCCTCAGCCAGTCCAACCTCTAGGGCTAGGAAGCCTCTATTCCTCCCCATGACCTCGACGACGAATATCCTCTCATGGGAGGTCGCTGTGTCACGTATCCTATCTATGGCGTATATCGCCGTGTTGACCGCTGTATCGAAGCCTATAGTTGTATCCGTACCGGCTACATCGTTGTCTATCGTCGCCGGAACGCCAACTATCGGTACACCACTCACTCGGTATAGCCTACTCCCACCTCTGAAGGTTCCATCCCCACCTATCACAACGAGTCCATCGATCTTGTACTCCTTCAGGGTCTCGGAGGCCTTCTCCAAGCCCTCCTGAGTCTTCATCCTCTCGCATCTAACGGTCTTAAGTATTGTTCCTCCTAGGTTTATTATCCCGCTGACAGATCTGGGGCCCAGACGGCGTGCCTGGCCATCTATCAGGCCAGCGTAACCCCTCTCGAACCCTATAACCTCAAGCCTGTTGTAGATGGCGGAGCGGACTATCGCCCTTATCGCGGCGTTCATTCCAGGGGCATCTCCGCCAGCCGTTACAACGCCTATTCTACGCAGAGCCCAAACCTCCATCAGATTTAGCCAAAATTAGATGATCAAGCCATACTTTAAAGAGTTTCACCACCGGCGACGGCCTTGGGGGTTAACCCGTAGCCCTAACGTCCATGTCTCCCCACTTCGGTCCCTCCCCACCGAAGGGGATGAGCGTCCTATACTCATTCATGCATGGAGGTCCGTCGGAGACCCACAGCTTCCCCTCATCCAGGTCCATTATGATGGCCTTCACGGTTCCAGCCCTCTCATACTCATCCGCCTCCAAATCTGGGTGGCGGCATATCTCGTATGGGTGATTAGAGTGGTCCCTAGTCAGACGCTTGAGGGTCTTCACTCCTATCTTACCGCACTCCGAGAGCATGATCTCCATAGCCCTGGAGTACCTTGCTGGTGAACTCGGCGAGATCTTTGGGGCTAGATCTGAGGACGCAAACTCCTCCGATAGGAAGTTGTTAGCGTGAGCTATCAACCCGCTGTGCGGTCGTAGTACGGAGATCCTCCCCGGGGTAACCTCGAAGTCGAGAGCTCCCTCCCCAGCTCGTCCGACCAAGAAGTTTATCGAGACCACCCTCTCCGCGCGGTCGACCGCATTTAGAGCCTCATCCAGACTTTTGGAGTTCAGTATCCCGCGTGAAACCACGGATATGAGCGGAGTTCCAGGCCTTAAGGGAGCGTCATCCCTGGAGAAGAGGGCGTTTACGCATAGGCCCAGACCGGTTGAGTTGATGCCCCTATGACCAACTAGGCCTGCCTCGACATGGGTTAATATGTCGGGTTTCCCGTCGGTTTGGCGTACGTGCAGTAGGACGCATGACTCCTTGAATATGAACCTGAAGTCCCAGTTCTGCCCCATGAGGAGGTGGCCGGATGATGTTGCCTCGCCAGTTGCGGCGAAGGATGTACACCCACCAAGGGCCTTGAGAACAGTTGAAGATGAGAGTATATCGTATCTGGAGTTTAGGGCAATTATATCCCTTACGGTCACTCCGGCACCTGATGATATACCCCTGATCTCCTCCATTATATCCTCATCGTACTCCTCTATGAATGGTATAACGTCACCCGCAAGCTTTAGGATGTCACCCCATGTCAGCTTAGCGTGGCGTCTGAATAGGGTTCGGTAGATCTTTAGGTTCCTTATGATGGGCTTCTTAGCTTTAACGCCATACTGGCGTCCCCGCTCGAAAGGTTCCCCCTCAATCGATATTAGGGGTGAAGGGTTCATCATCACGGCCTCTCAGCCTTTATCTTGAACTTCATGAAGCCGTTCGCTGGTATGCGTGATCTATACGTCCTCCCGAGAACCCTCAGCTCGGCCTCAACCTCCCTATTATGGGTCTCTGACACAGCAACCTCCAAGCCTTCCCCCGTGTGACGGACGGACGTTATCTCGAGGTTTCTGGGGGTTAACTCGATGAGGCTCTTCCTCGGTGGCTCATCTCTCCCATCTACCCTTGAAACCTCAGCCACGTAGACCGGTTCGTTCTCCTGCTTGGCCTTCTGGGGTATATCGGCTTCCCTCCAGTCCCCGTGGTATGGTACAACCGAGAATGTGTGTACATACCTCCCTGAGAATATCTCCCCATCGGTCTTTATCTGGTGGTGTACCTGTCCATCCTCCGTGATTATTATTCTCGGGGTCTCGGTTGGCGTCCCAACAGTTGAGGCGCCAAGGCATACGCCAAGTATACCATCCTCACCGTTACACTTGAAGGATTGGGAGCCAGATGTGGATATTAATGCCACCCCACAGCCCTCGGATTGGAGGACGGCGAACTTTGAGGCTGCGATGAAGCACTCCTTCGTGTAGTGGTGTCTAACCACACCGTAGGGTATATCATAATAGATGATCCCTGGTTTACCCCTGACCGAGAAGGTTAGGCCGTTGGGCATCCACCCACCCTCACCGATGCGGGCTGGATGTTTAAAGTCGAACTCAACCCTACACCTTAGGGCGTCGTCGTATAGCGTTAAGTACGCTATGAGGTCTATGTCCCTATCGAGTGGGCAGAATAGGAGCATCTCGGGGTTTAAGCCGTTCCTCACCTTGACTTTCACATCCTCGGGTCTACAGGAGACCATCCTCGCCTCCTCATCGGCTTCAACCCTCTTAAACTTGAAGGGTTCGAGGAATAATTCGATTGATTCGCCGCCTCTTTGGAGCTTAAGCTTTCCATCGGTGTAGGTCAGCTTCATGCGATCGTTCTCGATGCTGTGGCTGTCCCTCCACTCCAGCCGTTTAAGTTCCCCTCCCCTGACGGCGCCCAGTATGGTGTATCCGTAATCCGGAACATCAACCACGGCCTCGTTTACGATCCCCTCCTCCGTTAAGGTGTTCATGGTCTGTATCGGTTTACCATCGACACCTATGAATTTGTATGGCGCGCCGAGCCTCAGTGACACCCTGGCTCTTCTTGCTCTGAGGGGATTATAAACGATGAAGTACCTCTCAGCTTCCATCGTTGAGAAGTCTACCCTCCCAGCGAGGGCTTCTAGGGCGTTATGGATGACCTCCCTTGATAGGAGCTCGGCGTTCCTCAGAGAGTTTATCCTATGCCTCCTCCTCTCGATTATCGGGTACCACCCCCTGCTGTCGCTGTTTACCCCTATTAGAAGTAGGTGCCAGATCCTCGAGAGCAGGGTAACCCTTCCATCTCTGCATAGGTATTTAACCTCAACATCCGGGAAGTCCTCAACCCCCTCGATGCACCAGCCTGAGGGGTCCTCGATTGGGGTAGTCTTGGACTCCTCGATCGGAGGGTCCACGTCTACACCGTAGGCTTCGAGGAGGAGCGAGGCTAACATCTCGGCGTGCCTCACGGCGTACATGGCCCTCTTGGTATGTTCATGGACGATTATATCCAGTGGATCTGATACCCACCTTGATAGGCTTGGGCTGTTGACCCCCTCCTCTGGCCCAGAGTCCCTGAAGACAGGCATCTCCTCAACCTCCCTTATCTCATGTCCCCTCAGGTATTCCGGTATAGTCACGAATATGAGTTCCTTCCCTTTGGCCTTGAGCCTCTTCGAAGCCTCCAGTATACGTCTGAGGACGTAGGGCCAGTTGGCCTCGAAGTCTCCAGCGAAGACCATGAGGCCTCCATCCGGAAACTTATCGTATAACTCCTCGAATTCTTCAACTCTTAATGGGAGCCTCGGTATGCCGATTATCTCTGTTCCGTCTAAGCCCCTTAGGCGGATCGGCTTGGCGAGGAATCTAACCGGCCTTATGATCGTCCACTTCAAGCCGACCTCGCTCAGGACCCTTGGAAGTTGGGGGTAGTAGGATATCTCCTGTGGGAAGAACCCCTCTATCTCTGTGTCAAGCTCCCTCCTACTTATCTCGGTTCCGAGCCATATCGACCTCAACTCGGTCTCCTCATCTGTACATAGGTTGACCTGCGCCGCGTAGTGGGTTCCAACGAAGACTAGGCGGCCCATCTCCTCGAGCCTCTTCATATCCTCTAGGAGGTCTGGGGCGACCTTCTGGAGGGTCTTAACGGTTACGCCGCTCAACTCGACGTTTGAACGGAGCTCCGGGTTCTCCTTCCACACATCGACTATCAGACGGTAGATTGCTGGGAAGCCCTCCCATATCTGCCTCTTTGTGTAACGGTCCCAGCACATATTGCCATGATAGACGAAGGTTATGTAGACCCTCTTAGCAGGGCTGGAGCTGGGGTTAAGGTTACCCGACATAATATGCCCCCTAACCCTACCGCTGTGACGGTTAGACCGTGAGTCTGCGCTCTTCACCGTCCCTCTTGCTCGATTCAAGGGCGGCCTCGATGAAGGCCATGATCTCAACGGTCTCCTCTGGGTTTATTGGAGGCTTTCCGGTTTGGAACATCTCCATGACCCTCTTGAGGAGTTCCCTGTAGATGTAAGTGGTGTCGATCGTTGTCGATATTATCCCCTTCTCGTAGAAGGCTGAGAAGCCGTATCCACGGGCCCCCTCCCTTATGGCCCTAAGGGTTCCGATGCGTCCATCACCCCATAACCCTATAACCTTCTCCCACCTCTCGTCCCATATGCACCTAACGGATTTGCATCCGGCTCCCATGAGGGCGTATATTATCTCAACCCCATGGATCCCGTAGTTGAATAGGCCTGGGTTCTTATGGTGTAGTGTACCGGGGCTGTACGCGTCGACTCCCAATATACAGCTCAGCTTGGTCCTCGACTTCACCTCCTGGATCTCTAAGGCATACCTGAGTGAGGATGAGGAGAAGATTGGAACCCTCCTCTCTGCTGCGAGTTCGACTATCCTCTTCGCGTCATCGACGCTGCATGTGAAGGGTTTAT
>CAZCOP010000084.1:0-6568 GCA_964499825.1 uncultured Candidatus Bathyarchaeia archaeon | reverse complement strand
CCGGAGGATGAGAGTGAGATAATACTGCTCTTGAAGGAAGCCTCAACATATGAGAGGAAAGCTGGAATGTTAATGATAGAGGCTGGAAGCTAAAAAGGGAAAAATTATTTGATGCCAAAAATAGTTTTATCGGTCTGGCCTATATCTCGATTACCACCTTAACGGCTCCCCCCACGGCTCCCCCAGCCACCCTGAAGGCTTCAACTATCTCCTCCAACCTGAAACGGTGTGTTATCAGCTTCCCCAACCTAAGCTTGCCGGATGAGGCCATCTCAACAGCCCTCTGGAAGGTGAAGGGGCTCCTGTAGGAGGTGGTTATCGTCATCTCCATCTCGTAGAGCTCGAAGGGCTTAACACTCCAGACAGCATCTTGAGGTGAAACCCCAAATATGTTCAGCCTCCCACCTCTCCTCAGAAGCCTCATGGCTTGGGTTATGGCCTCAGGCTTCCCGACAGCCTCGATCGCCACATCAACCCCGTAGCCGCCAGTCAGCTCCTTAACAGCCTCAACTGGATCCTCCTGGTTAATGTTGATGGTGTAGTCCGCGCCTAAGCTCTCAGCCATCTCCAGCCTCTCATCCCGTAAGTCTGTCTGTATAACAATTGAGGCCCCAGCTAACCTGGCGAGTTGTAGCAGGATCAACCCTATCGGCCCAGCTCCAACTATCGCCACCCTATCGCCGACTTTAATCCCGGCCCTATCTATACCCCTGATGCAGCAGGCGAGCGGCTCAATCAAGGCGGCTTCATCGAAGGGCAGTTCATCCGGTATCTTATAGACGTTCCTAACTGGAACCTTCACGTAATCAGCGAAGGCTCCATCGATCGTTACGCCAGTAGCCTTCAAATTCTCGCAGAAATAGTTCCTATCAGACATCCGGCAGTACCGGCACCGCCCACACGTGATGTTAGGCTCCGCTACAACGTGATCCCCCAAACCTAAACCCTCAATTTCACCCTCAACATCGGCTACTACACCGGAGAACTCATGGCCTAGTATTATCGGGGTCGGAACCTCCCATTCACCCCTGTAGATGTGGAGGTCGGTCCCGCATATCCCTGCAGCCTTGACGTTGATCAAAACTTCACCCTCAAGTATCTCAGGTTCCCTTACGTCACTACACACCCTTATGTCGCCAACACCATAGAAGACTGCGGCCCTCATATGAGCGGTCTCACCTCATCAACGCACGGGGAAGAAGAAGGCCGACCTGAGTATCCTCCTAACCTCGGTGTCAAGGTAGTCCTCAAGGTGGCGGGCTATATCGACCGCCCTTATAACCCCGTATAGGGTATCCCCCCGAGTTACGGCCAACCTCCGAACCTTATGCCTCTCCATAACTTTAGCCGCCTCCACTAAGTCTGCATCTGGATCAACCGTTACTAGGGGTGTGGACATGACGTCCCCCGCCTTAACGGAGTTCGGATCTAACCCCTCGCCAACAACCTTCCATGTTACGTCTCTCTCAGTTAACATTCCAACCGGTTTGTTCTTCCTCATAACTATGGCGCAACCCTCACCCTTCTCACGCATAACCCTGGAAGCCTCAACTATGGTGGTATCCTCATCTATGGTGGCAACATCCCTCCTCATAGCCTCAGAAACCTTCAAGACTTACACCAGATTAAAGCGTATAGCTTCACAGGTATATAAAGCCTTTACAATGCATTAGTTTTGAGTCCAACCCATCTACCCGCCGCTCGCAAGATTTAAATCCTAGATGCGGGATTTCTCTATCATCTAAGCTGTGAGTGGTTTGTCATGAGGCTCTTCGGAAGGAGGAAGAAGGAGAAGGGTTCAGAGCTTCAAGAGATGACGATCGAGGTTTATGGGGGAGCGACCGTAAAGAAGCTGGAGCATGGATATGAGATGACTTGGAGAAGCCCGAACCTAACCTCTATAAGGCTTACATCGCCCCCGACGATAGAGGAGGGGATACAAGTAACCTACGAAGGAGAGAATATGCGGATAGAGTCTCCTCAGTTCAAGTTGAAGATAGTGACCGGAGACGGCCAGGTGAAGGCCTTCATCTCAAAGATATAACACACCACAAAATTTTTCTCTATTTAAACCTTAAATTCTCAAGGGGAGAGAATTGTCTAAACCAGTTAGGATAGTTGAGCGGAGGAGAATCCAATCGGGCGCAAAGATGCTCCAAGGCCTCCCAGACGTAGGCTTAGTCGGCGTGATAGCCGCCTCCCACATAATATCCAAGCTCAAGATGAGCGAGATAGCCTACATCGACACGGACCTCCTCCCCCCAGTGATAGTTCTACATGAGGGTCTACCGCACTCACCGGTCAGGATATTCGGCGATGGAAACCTGCTAGTCCTAATCTCCGATATAGCAATATCAATACAAGCTGTCCAACCGATGATGAGGGCTATAACGGACTGGATAGAGGAGAAGGAGGTTGAGATCGTGATATCCCTAGGAGGCCTAGCTACACCGAACAGGCAGAATATAGAGACGCCGAAGGTTTATGGAGCCGGATCGAACGTTGAATCCCTAGAGATACTGAAGGAGAAGGATATAAAGATAATAGAGAGGGGTTTCCTGGTCGGCCCGCAGGCGCTGCTGTTACAATACTGCGCCGAGAAGGAGATACCGGCCATATCCCTACTCGCCCAATCCTTCTACAACTACCCAGATCCAGAGGCTGCAGCAGCCGTCATAACAGCTCTAAACCAGATAGTGGAGGTCCCGGTGAACGTCTCGGAGCTACTCGAGAGGGGTGAGGAGATACGCCTCAGGATGAGAGATATAATGAGGAGAACCCAGTCGGAGATGATGAGGATGAGGAAGTCACAGGAGTATGATATACCCCACTACTATGTGGCCTAGGAGGTGGAAGAATGACCTGGAGGAGACGTTCAATCTTCGACTTGATGCGTGAATACATGGAGCGCTTCGAGGAGATGGCTGAAGAGGTCTTTGAGGAAGCCTTCGGCAAGCCGAGCTGGGATGTCGATTCATGCACGCTCAAACCCTTATCCGACGTAACGGTGACCCCACGGGAGGTCATCATAACGGTTGATCTACCTTTCGCAAAGCCTGAGACCGTTAGGATAAACTGGATTAGGGAGAATATGATCGAGGTGAACGCCGAGATGAGGATGAGGGTTAGGTTTGAGGATCTAGGGGTATCCCATAGGGAAGGTGAGTTCTCCTCCTTCCACTGCCCGATACAGCTTCCAGTACCAGTAGAGAATAGGGAGGTGAAGATATCCTTCAAGAGGGGTATACTGGAGATAAGGCTGCCTAGGAAGAGGGGATACAGAATAAGGGTTGAGTAAGGCTCCCCGCAACCTCCGGCTTAGACTTTCATGCGTCAACGGTTCGAGAGGCCTAGAGTTTCATCTATCGTGCTGGCGACCTTATACAGGTTCTCGAAGACGCGGCTTATATCCCTCTCTATTTCGCCTAGAGTTCCCTTCAGGCTTCTCCCCCTCAACTTATACATGCCCTCATGGTATATCACGAGGCCGCACTTCATCATCTTGTTCAGATGGTGGACAACGGTTCCCCTAGTCAAACCCACCTTCTCAGCCAACTCGTTACTTGAGTATCCGCTCTGCCTGCTGGCAGCCTCAAGGAGGAACTTGAATATCTTCGCAGCCGTCTTCTTCTTATCTCTAGCCTCGAGGAAGCCTAGACTTCTACATATCCACTCAACATCCTGTTCATAGTTGACTATGGGGGGAATCCTAACGTTGAGGATCCTATATTCCGCTAGGGCTTCCTCTCTCACAGCCATGAATGATGCTCCCTTTAACTCTTTAAGGACGCTCACTTCTCCATCGTTAATAATTTTTATTTTTAGTAAAACTTATATATTTTTTGTTCATTTTGTTGATGACAGTGGGGCTTATGGAGGAGGATAGGGTATGGCGTACTTGGCGACCCAAGCTGGACAACCCGTCATAATATTGAAGGAGGGCACATCGAGGACTAGAGGAAGGGAGGCTCAAAGGAACAACATAATGGCCGCTAGGATAATAGCCGAAGCCATAAGGACGACCCTGGGGCCGCGCGGCATGGACAAGATGCTCATAGACAGCCTAGGTGATATAACCATAACTAATGATGGAGCGACCATACTGGATGAGATCGAGGTTGAACATCCGGCGGCGAAGATGATGGTTGAGGTCGCCAAGACCCAGGATGATATGGTCGGTGACGGGACGACCACGGCTGTCGTGCTCTCAGGTGAGTTACTGAAGAAGGCTGAGGAGCTGCTGGACCAGAACATCCACCCAACGGTTATAGTCAGCGGCTACAGGAAGGCAGCCCAGAAGGCCATGGAGATACTGGACGAGATAAGCATAACCGTTGACAGAGACGATAGGGAGACCCTTAAGAAGATCGCCGTGACATCGATGAGTAGCAAGGCTGTTGGTATAGCCAGAGAACACCTAGCTGACATAGCGATAGACGCCACGAAGCAGATAGCCGAGAAGAGGGGAGACAGGTGGATAGCCGACATAGATAACGTCCAGATAATAAAGAAGGAGGGTAGGAGCCTCCTAGATACGGAACTCGTCAGGGGGATCATCCTAGATAAGGAGGTTGTCCACGCGGGGATGCCGAAGCGGATCGAGAAGGCCAAGATAGCCCTACTGAACTGCCCACTAGAGGTTGAGAAGACGGAGTTCAGCGCAGAGATAAGGATAAGGGATCCATCCCAGATGAAGGCCTTCCTAGACCAAGAGACGAACATCCTCAGGGAGATGGTTGAGAAGATTAAGAAGGCCGGAGCGAACGTCGTCATCTGCCAGAAGGGCATAGACGACATGGCCCAACACTTCCTAGCCAAGGAGGGAATCCTAGCGGTCCGTAGAGCTAAGGAGTCGGATATGGAGAAGCTCTCAAGGGCCACCGGCGGGAGGATAGTGACGAACCTAGACGACCTGAAGCCTGAAGACCTAGGGTGCGCGGAGCTCGTAGAGGAGCGTAAGGTTGGAGACGACAAGATGGTCTTCATAGAGGGATGTAAGGACCCGAGGTCAGTTTCCGTCCTGATAAGGGCTGGACTCGAGAGGATGGTCGATGAGGCTGAGAGGGCCATGCACGACGCGCTTTCGGTGGTGGCAGATGTAATAATCAAGAACAAGATAGTTGCCGGTGGAGGCGCCGCCGAGGCTGAGATAGCTAAGCGGCTACGCGACTACGCCGCTAAGGTTGGGGGGAGGGAGCAGCTCGCGATAGAGGCCTTCGCTGACGCCGTTGAGGTGGTACCGAAGACCCTAGCTGAGAACGCCGGCTTAGAGCCGATCGACGTCATGGTTGAGTTGAGGGCTGCCCATGAGAAGGCTGATGGACACCTGATGGGGGTTGACGTCTTCACTGGTAAGATAATCAACATGTATGAGAGTGGCGTTATAGAGCCGCTGAGGGTTAAGGAGCAAGCTATAAAGTCCGCAGCTGAGGCTGCTTCGATGATACTTAGGATCGACGATGTCATAGCCGCCTCCAAGCCGAAGGAGGAGGAGAAGTCTAAGGAGAAGGAGGAGGAGACTGAGACCGAGACCGAGTTCTAAACAACCAGACTATTTTTATTTAATTCCCTCTTATCCCAAATCCTTCCCTCTTGAAACCTAAACAATACGGAAGGATGAGTATGGCGGATATTAGGGAGGTGACCGGCAGGCTACGCCTATTCGAGAGGATAGGAGCCCACACCCACATAAAGGGCCTAGGTCTAGACGAGAATATGAAGGCTGTGAAGGTAAAGGACGGCATGGTTGGACAGGAGAAGGCTAGGGAAGCCGCAGGGTTGATAGTTCAGATGATAAAGGAGGGGAAGCTCAGCGGCAAGACGGTGATCCTTGCAGGTCCACCCGGAACAGGTAAGACCGCCATAGCGGTTGCTATATCAAAGGAGCTCGGGCCTAACGTCCCATTCATCCAGATGAGCGGGAGCGAAATATACAGCAGCGAGAGGAAGAAGACTGAGGTTCTGATAGAGGCCATGCGTAAATGCATCGGTGTGGAGATACACGAGATGAGGAAGGTATACGAGGGGGAGGTTACAAGTGTAGATATACGGACAGCCCCTCACCCATACAACCCGTACCAGAAGGTTCCTGAGAGCGTGAGGCTCACGTTAAAGACCACCAAGCAGGAGAAGACCATCGAGGCCGGAGCGTCAATAGCCCAACAGATAATCCAGCAGGGCATAACTGAGGGAAGCGTGATCCAGATAGACGCTGAAACAGGCAGGGTTGTGAATCTCGGGTTGAGCTTGGATAGCGTGAAGGGCAAGACCTACGACGTTGACACCCGCCGGAAGGTACCCAGACCGGATGGGGACGTACTCAAGGAGAAGGAGTTCGTCTACACGCTGACCCTAGCGGATATGGATGAGATACACGCTAGGAGCAGGATGGGCGGAGGCCTATTCTCCCTACTCCTAGGGGGAGGCGAGACGAAGGAGATCGACCCCGAGGTAAGGGCGTCCGTGGATGAGACTGTCAAGAAGATGGTCGATGAAGGTAGGGCCTTCATCCACCCCGGCGTCCTATTCATAGATGACAGCCACCTCCTAGACCTCGAGGCCTTCAGCT
>CAZCOP010000083.1:0-6574 GCA_964499825.1 uncultured Candidatus Bathyarchaeia archaeon | reverse complement strand
GTTTACCATTCTATTTATGGCTTCCTTCATTATGTGCCCCCCGGCAGTAGACGTAGGCTCTCTTAACCCCCTCAACTCTCTCAGCGGTCCTCCTGACATCCATGGCAAGTTTGAAGGCTATGGGGCAGAAGGGGCTCGATGGAACAAACTCTATCCTTACGACTCCAGGCTCTACCTCCTTTAGGCTCTTTATCATCTCCATCTGACCGAAGGTTAAACCTGTCTCCGGGTCGATTACCTTCTCAACCTCCGCTTTAACCCTCTCTTCAAGGCTTCCCAAAACCTGACTCCTCCAGTTGATACAAGTATTACTGGGGTTACCTAAATAGGCTTCGCATAAATCTAGGTCTCACCGCCCTGGGGGCTTGTGGATTTGTGGGCCTAATACTCCTAGGGTTGGCCCTTCTTCTTGAAGAAGAGCCAGTTTCTGTCACCCTTAAACCTTATCAAGCAGTAGGTGCCTCTAAGCCTCTCACCTATAACCTCGAAGATTATCTTATCCTCGCTCCTCTCCTTCAGGATGTAGCGCCCTCTATCCCATATCTCAACCCTACCAGCCCCGTAATGTCCCTCAGGTATGACTCCCTCAAAATCGGCGTACTCTATTGGGTGATCCTCCACCTGAACTGCAAGCCTCCTAACTCCAGGCTTGAGGGGAGGCTCCTTAGGCACAGCCCAGCTCTTCAGGACTCCATCCATCTCCAGCCTTAGGTCGTAGTGTAGGTGGGTTGCGTGATGCTTCTGGATCACGTAAATGCCGCCGGGAAGCTCATCTTCCTTCAACTGTTCTAGCTCTCCACATCGATAATAAACGAGTATGGATGAATGTTCAGACCAGCTCGCTCCAGTAGCGGAGTATTTCCCTCTTAGTGCCGAGAGCCTTCAGGAAGCCGACTAGTTTAGAGTGAAGCTCAACCGCGACCTCCCTATTCTCGTCGATGACGTTGTGAAGCTGATTTGGATCCTTTGGTATATAGTAGAGCTCATTCCTCGGTCTCTCACCCATAATCTTCTCGAGGCGTTCAAACCCATCTATAGCCCTCGTCTTCCGCTCTGCTGGTAACTCCTTTAGGGCCCTATCCACATCGCCGCAATAGATGAAGTACCATTCGTCGGTTATAACAGATATCCTCTGCCCAGCTAGGGGTCCATGGATTATGCTGTGGGATGTTACGGCGAACTCGCGTTTCTCAGGCTCCTCACCGCGTAGCAGGGGGAGGAGCGAGGTTCCCTGTATGGTGTTCGGCATCTTTGCTCCTGCCATCTCCAGTATCGTCGGCATTAAGTCTGGTGGTTGGGCTAGGAAGCTGCAACGTCCAGTTTTGAGTCCGGGTATTCGTATCATGAGCGGTATCTTGGCAACTTCACTATATAGTGGAACCGAGCCGTGGAATGAACCTTCTATTATGGATTTCCCGATCAGTCCGTGCTCTCCATGGTAGAATCCGTGGTCGGATGTGAAGATTATGGCGGTGTTATCCCATAGACCCAGCTGTTTAACCCTCTTCAGGAGGTAACCGATCCAGTGATCTACCATCGTCACCTCTCCGGCGTATAACGCCCTTATATGCCTCAGCTCGGCTTCAGTTAGGTAATTGCACGGTCTGTAAGCTGGATATATAACCTCTTCACCCTCGTAGTTTGGGTCGTATAGGTCGACGTACCACCTTGGAGGGTCCCACGGCTCGTGAGGGTCGAATGTGTCCACGTATAAGAAGAAGTTCTCATGCCCTCTATTCCTCTCCAGCCACTTTGAGGCCTCCACCATGGTCTTGGCGACGAAGTAGTCGCTCTCGTATCGCCTCTGGGATACATTCCTTAGATACTGAATCACGGTTGTATATGGAGCCCTCAACTTGCTTGGGTTGCATGGAAACTTTATATCTATCGGGTCTGTGCAGTACCTATCATTCTCTTGACCTCTAATCCAGATCCATCCGTTGAATCCACGGTCAAAGTGGTATCCATCTTTCAGTATGTGTGGGGTGTCGGCTATTAACATGGTTGTATACCCTGCGTCCCTCAACACCTCTGCTATGACCGTCTCATCCCTCGATAGTGGACTCCACTCTGAGTATGTGAATGTGAACCTCCCGGTGATTATATCCCTCCTGTTCGGAACCGTCGGGAAGGAGGCTGCGTAAGCCTTATCGAAGACCATAGACTCCTCAGCGAGCTTATCTAGGTTTGGTGTTCTTATCCACTTGTTCCCGTAACAACCTAAGTGGTCACAGCGGAAGGTATCTGAGACTATCAATATTATGTTCATAACTTCTCTCCTCCACTGGGATTAGGCTGCCTAAGTCATCTGATACCACAAAAATTTATGTTTTTTCATTCGTACTTGCCGTACTTCCTCACGAACTCTATAACCCTTTTATACTGCTCGAAGCTGACATTCTTTGGAACCGAGTGGTCCGAGTGGTATATGTAGCCCCCTCCCTCCTTCGCTACAGTTACCTTCTCCCTTATCTCCCTCTCTATAGGCTTAGGGTCGTCGAGGGCCATCAACCTAACATCTATGCCGCCCATGAAGGCTATCTTGCCCCCATACTTCTCCTTCAACTTTATCAGGTCCATCCCAGCTTTTACCTCTAGGGGTTGGAGGCAGTCTATCCCTTCCTCGATGAAGTATGGTATTAGATCTTTAACCCTCCCGCAACTGTGGAGTATCACGTACATCCCCTTACTATGGAAGAACCGGCATAACTCCTTGAAGATCGGGTGTAGCTGCTCCTCGTAATGTCTCGGTGAGAAGAACAGTCCCTTCCTATATCCAAGGTCGCAGTATAGGAACGCTCCATCGAACTTGAAGCCTCCCTTTATCATCCTGTCACACATCTCCATGACCAACTTCGCATCAGTCCAGTACATATCGATAACCCAATCCGGCTCCCTGATTACAGCCTTCAACAGGCGCTCCGAAGCCACATAGTTTTGTATCTTATCATACCCAACGGCCGCTCCGTAACATATGAACCGCCCCCTACTATACTCACGGTGGAAGGATCGCAGACCGGAGACCCAGTCAACCCTGTAATCATCTGCGATAAGTCTGGGTTTCAGCTTTTCCCAATCCTCACGGTTCTTACACGGGTAGTCTATTATCATCGGGGTTGTTGAGTAATCCCTGTGGTTCTTCCTTACACCCCCAAAGGTTGTCCTCTCAATTATGTACTCATCATTCTCATATAGAACCTCAACCGGAAACCTCGGTGACGTATCGGCGCCGAAGACGGCGAGTTCATAGCCGAAGTAATCGGCAGGCGAGACCCCTGAAGGTAAGCCCTCAGCCCTCCACCTATCCACAGTGGCACCCCACGGACTATCGTGGATGGGCACCCTATCCGGTTCACGATGCTCCAGGGCTAACCTAACCCTCTCACGTGAATTCATAACGAACCCTTCTCAATTATAGTGAATACACCACAAAGTGATCCTAAGCGGCATATAAGAATATGGCGTGATGCACTGCTCCTTAAGGTAGACTTTTTGAGGTCCAGATGGATTTTCCATTAATACCCAGATAAGCACCCTTAACCTGCTCTTGAATAAGAGGCCAAAGGTTGGTTATAAGTGGTTCTCAACCGTCTTTGGCTTCCGCCTCTTTCTCGGTGATTAAAGCTTAGCATTCTGGATGATGCTGTGTGGATGCAATGGGAGAGCTGGAATCCGTTTCTAGCGTAATGATAGTATCTTCTAATAACATCCCTTAGGGTCAGCCATAATCTAACGTTATCTTTAGAGAGGGGTAGGTTTACGCAATCACTTAACAACCTATAGGTCTCGTGTATCGATTCGAAGTTTACACCTCCATCCTCACGCAGGCTCATGAGGAGCCACGCCGTTGCCATATTAAACTTATCAAAGACTGATGGCCCAAAGAGATTGAACCTCGGGATAACCTCCCTCCTAATGATGAAGAGGGAGCATGCGTAAAGGAGATTCTCTGTGAAGGCCCTCCTGCGGGTAGCCCTTAAATACTTAGATGTCAATGCCTTGAGATCTGCGTCTTTAATGCCGAAGAGGATCCTTATTAGGGACGCATAAGTATTCAGCACTTCATCTCTAACCGAAAAGAAGAAAGAGGATTCATTCCAGTTCCGTCCTTCAATCGTCTCTTCAAGGAGATTGATCGCTCCATCCCCAAACAGAAGCCTATCCGAGGCCCTGTAAGGCTGAATCTTCCTAAGCATATCCTCCGGCTTAACAACGTATTCTCCCGTGACGAATAAGACGATTAACCTGCAGCACACTGTCAGAGCCTTCAGAATTGCGTCTATATTGAATCTTCCAGTAGATGGATCATAACCCCACATCAAACTTCTCATGGCATAAACGCAGTAATGGATCCAGCTCCTATCTATAGTCTCCCAGATATGCCCGAGGCTGCAGTTCTTAAGGCAGTCTTGACCCCAAACAGTAACGCCTGTGACTTTAATAAAGTAGGCTGAAAGATCTCCACGGCCATACTTCAATCTGAAGGTAGGCAGAATAGATAGGTCAAGTTTGAAACCGCACTTTCGAGCCTCACCCTCGATTCCCTTCAGCCTCTTCATGTAGAGAGGGAAAAGTGGGGTCTTCATGACAACGTAGATATCATAGTCGCGGTTATCTTCTCTCTTAACCTCTCCAGTCGCTCTGCTGCCGTGAAGAATTAGGGATGTTGCGAACGGGGTTCTCCTTAGTATCTCCTTGCAAATGAACTGCAGATTTTCATCGGCGAAGGACATATGAAGCTCCGTTGAACTTTTTTAAAAGGATAATTTAAATCTTTTGAACGGGAAGTAGAGATCCTTAAACCTTTATCTACCTAGTAGGCTATTGTATATTGAATCGGCCTTTTGTGATGATCCTTGGGACGGTAATGCGCGGCGGATTACAATAGCGCCCTAAGTGTTCTCCAGAGCTCTCAACCGCGCTCCTCAGCCATCCTAGCCTCTTAACCATCACCCACACTTAACTCCATAGTATATCAAAGAACGCCGTTAAACCTTTCCCGAACCCTGCGGAGGCGTTGGGTTGCTATGGAATTGTCCTTTACATGACTGTAAGGAGGGATTTAGTTTTAAATATCCCCACCAATAGCATTTCTGTATAAACCGATGGTCCAGGAAGGGTAATCGGATGTCTGAGAGGGGTTTATGCATCTCGGTTTACGGGATGGGTTACGTTGGCTTGACGATCTCGGCAGCCTGGTTGAGGGCTGGATACCGAATCATAGGGGTTGACATCTTGAGGGAGAAGGTTGAAGCCCTGAATAGAGGCTTAATAACGCATATAGAACCCGAAGTTAGAGATGAGATAACCGGAGCATCCCTAAATCACCGATTCGAGGCCACAACGGATGGGATAAAGGCCTCGGAGAGGAGCCGTATAAAGATAATCGCCGTACCGATAGGGCTTAATGATGAAGGAAAGCCTCTCCTAAAAAGCCTCAGAGATGCAGCGGAGGTTATAGCTAAGGGGATGAAACCCGGGGATATAGTTATACTCGAATCCTCCGTGCCGCCGGGGACAACCCTAAACTTCTTAAAGCCGACGATGGAGGGGGCTAGCGGCCTCAAAGCTGAGGAGGACTTCTACCTCGCCTACAGCCCTGAGAGGATCTACATCGGTAGGGCCCTCAAAGACCTCGAGGAGAGATACCCCAAGGTTATCGGCGGGATTGGCCCTAGGAGCAGCCGGGTAGTGGGTGAACTCTACAGTAAGGTTGCGAGGAAGGGTGTTAAGCTCGTGAGCTCCCCAACAGTCGCTGAGTTCGAGAAGCTCGCCGAGGGGGTCTACAGAGACGTCAACATTGCTCTAGCGAATGAGCTGGCAGTCCTAGCCTCGAAGATAAGTATAGACTATGATGAGGTGGCTGAGGTGGCTAACTCCCAGCCATACTGCCACCTCCATAAACCGGGTGTAGGAGTTGGCGGTGCGTGCATCCCAGTCTATCCATTCTTCCTCATAGATACAGCGAGGAGGTTTGGGGTTAAGATGGAACTGATCAACACGGCTAGGAGGATAAACTCCCTCATGCCAAGCTATACGGCTAGGCTGGCCATGCAGGTAGCATCAAAGCTTAATTTAGAGAGTATCCGGGTTTCCATCCTAGGGCTAGCGTTTCGCGGCGGGATAGATGACACCAGGCTCTCACCAACCTACGACCTGATAAACGTCCTAGTGAAGTCTGGCGTCGAAGAGATAAAGGTAAACGACCCCTATGTCAAGAAAGACAGAATCCTAAACGGTTTAGGCTTCAAGCTCACCGCCGATCTGAGTGAGGCCCTAAAGGGTGCGGATGTGGTGGTAATCGCGACTGACCACCCAGAGTATAGAGAACTCAGCCTCGAGACGATCAAGGAAGAGACTGGTAAGGATAGTGTCGGAGTTGTCGATGGACGCCACATGATAGAAGATTGGAGGAACCCGCCCAGGGGAGTTGTCTATGTGGGAGTCGGCAGACCATTTATAGTCAACCTATAGAGTATGTAGCTTGAGATCGTTAGATCCCAACATGGTTGAGGTTGAGATCAACATAATCGGCGCCGGAAGCGCCGCATCCTTCCTTCACTGATGGCAAACC
>CAZCOP010000082.1:0-6709 GCA_964499825.1 uncultured Candidatus Bathyarchaeia archaeon | reverse complement strand
CCCGCATAGCATGGGTAGATTATCGGTGGGAATGTTAGGAGTAGTGAGACCTCCTTTGCTTCCTTGAGCTTCTTGTTTACGATTATCTTCGAGCTGGTCCCCCTCACTATGCTGTCGTCTATGAGGATTACCCTTTTACCCCTCACAGCCTCCTTTATCGGCGTGATGTTGGAGACCACCTCCTCCCTCTTCTCGGGCTCTATGAAGCTCCTCCAGCTCCCCTTCCTCCGGTATCTATCCTTCATCAAGCCCTCCTCGAAGGGTATCCCAGACCTCTCAGAGTATCCCAGTGCGGCGGGCCTAGCTGAGTCTGGGACCGGTATTACGATGTCTCCCTCTATCGGGTACTTCTCAGCCAGGACCCTACCGATGTTCTTCCTGGCGTAGTATACATTTACGCCCTCTATGTATGAGCTTGGGTGGGCGAAGTATGTGTACTCGAATGGGCAGTGGGCATGCCTCTCCTCATCTGAGAACCGGTACTCCTTCATTCCGTTCTTGTCGATCTTTATCAGCTCGCCCGGTTGGATATCCCTGATCAACTCGGCCCCAATGTTCTCGAGTGCACAGCTCTCTGAGGCTACGATGTAGGAGCTGGTCTCCTCCTGCCAGCCTAGGCATAACGGCCTGAATCCCCTCTCGTCCCTTGCAGCTATCAACTCGCCCTTTGAGGTTAGGATGACGAGTGAGAATGAGCCGTTAAGTAGAGGATTGAGCTCCTCGAAGGCTTCAACCCAATCCCTTCCATCCTTCAGGTTTTCATATAACCCCATCCCTAGGAGCTGTGTATCGGTGACGTTGACCGGTGGGGATAAACCCCTACCCCTCAGGTACTCGATTAGGTAATCCCTCTCGAGGGTTCCATTGTGGGCTATGCAGAAACCGTCTGAACCCCCTATCTTCAATGGGTGGGCGTTCTCAGGTGTGAACTTGACGGTAGTTGAGTACATTACGTGGCCTATCCCGACACTCCCCTTGAAGCCCGTTAATCCCTCAAACCCCTCCTCGAAGGCTTTAGATACAAGCCCAGGCCTCTTGAAGGGCTCCCTCCCTGGAATGGCTATACCCCAAGCCTCCTGCCCCCTATGTTGGAGGGCCTCTAAGCCCGTCACCAGCATCGGGACTACGTTACGCCCATCGAAGGATAGGGCCCCCACAACCCCGCAGTGCTCCATCCTTCCAGCCCGTCTAGCCATAATTCCCTCAGGGTCGATAGTGTATAATAAATCATTTACACAAGGAAATGTCAATCCGGGACATCCACCTCTAACCCTTATCCCCCACATCTCCTATCAGGGTATCCTTTACATGAATAATTAACAAACATTTAAGTTTAAAGTGTACCGGAGCATGGAGCCGACCGCCCAAACCCCTCCACCACCTCCTTTTTTGGGCGCCAAAATAAAAAATCTTTGGCGGCCAAATAAGTGGCTGAGGGGGAAGCCTTAAATCTTCCCGGCGGAGAATTCGGTTAGAGCTGGTAGCGTAAATGAAGAGGTCTGCCATAATCCTTGCGGGCGGCTCCTCCTGGAGGTTCGGGGAGTATAAGGCTACAGTAAACCTTGGGGGTAAGCCTTTAATATCCCACGTGGTGGAGAGGGTTAGAAGGCTTGTAGATGAGGTTCTCATCGTGGTCAGCTCCGAGGGGCAGGGGGAGAGCCTGAGAGCCGTACTCGAGGAGGAGCCAGAGATAATCCAGGATGAATCTGAAAAGTTGGAGGCTGGGGGAGGCCCATTAGTTGGAGCCTTAGCCGGATTTGAGAAGGCTAGGGGCGACTACTCACTCCTACTCCCATGCGATACACCCTTCATATCCAGGGATGTCATACTCCTACTCCTAGACCTATGCGTAAACATGAACGCAGCCATCCCGCGGTGGCCGAACGGGTACATAGAACCTCTTCAAGCAGTCTACAAGACCGACTCCTCCCTAGAGGCTGCGAGGGGAACCCTCAAGGCCAACAGGCTGGATATGCGCTCCATGATAGCCTCGATGGGTAGGGTTAGATACATATCAACCCTAGTCATCAAGGAGATCGACCCCGACTTGACCACCTTCTTCAACGTGAATACGAGGATGGACCTTAGGAGGGCTGAGCACATCCTCAAGAGGCGGAGGTAACCCCTCTACGTTTAGGAAAGTGTTAAATCGGGAGTCCACCAACCACTATTGGGTGCACAGTTATGGAGAAGATAAGGGTAGGTTTCGTCCCGTCTCACAGGGACCCCTTCGATGAGAGTTGGGCCATAGAGATGAGGGGGAGAACCCTTAAGGCCCTCTCCACCGTGGACGGCTTAGAGATCGTAGTTCCAGACGGTAACGTAACCAAGAAGGGCCTCGTAAGAGACGACGAAGACGCCGAGAGAACTATAGAACTCTTCGAGGATAGGGATATCGACGGCCTCATTATAGGAACCATGACCTTCGGGGATGAGGTCTCAGCCCTAAGGATTGCATCAGCCTTCCAGGACCTCCCAATACTTCTATTCGGAACGAAGGAGGGACCCTTCACACCTGAAGGGGGGAGGAGGTCAGACTCCTTCTGCGGAACCCTATCCATATCATCCGGGCTGTACAGGAGGGGGATACCCTTCACCTTCGCCGGCATAATCTTCCCAGAGGAGGAAGTATTCCTCGACGCCGTTAGGAGGTTCATGAGGGTATGCTCAATAGTGAAGGGCTTCATAGGGGCAAACATCGGCCTCGTTGGACCTAGACCTGAAAGGTTCGAGACCTGCATGTTCAGCGAGGATGCAATGATGAGGTGGTTCGGGCAGAGGGTAGTCACAACATCCCTAACCGATATACTGAATCGAGCTGAAGGCGTGAGCGGGGAGAACCCGGAGGTTAAGGAGATAATTGACGATATGAAGAGCGAGGCAGACCTGTCGATGGTAAGCGATGAAGCCCTGATGAAGATGGCCAAGCTCGAATATGCCCTAAGGAGCTTCGCAAAGGAGAGGAACCTAGCCGGCATAGGCTTTAGGTGCTGGACTGAGATCCAAGAGGTATATGGGATCTCACCATGCTACGTGATGGGGAGGATGACGGATCAGGGCGTAATGATGGCCTGCGAGGTCGATATATATGGGGTTCTAACGATGCTCATACAATACCTGGCAACCCTTAAGGAAAGACCGCCACACTTCATAGATTGGACGATAAAGCACCAGAAGGAGGAGAATGTCTTCTTGGCTTGGCACTGTGGCAACGCGCCTCCATCCCTGGCATGTGAGGGATGTAGGGTTAAGGTCTTACACCATGAGGTTCTAAGTAGGGTTTTGGGTTCGGAGAGGACGGCCGGTACCTGCGAGTTTCAGCTTAGAGAGGGCGAAGTTACGATCTGCCGCTTGATAGAGGATGATGGAGCCTTCAAGATGCTGATAACGAAGGGTGAGATACTTAGGAGCGAAGACAAGCTGAGAGGTTCATGGGGATGGGTTAGGGTCAAGAACCTGGACCTACTCTACAGAACTCTCGTGGAGGAGGGTTTCATTCACCACGCAAGCCTGATACATGGAGACTACGTTGATGTAATATCAGAGGCTTGCAAGTTCTTGGGGATCGAGACCGTGATCGTTTAATCCGGGGGAGAACCGGAAGCAGACCGCGTAAACCACAAAACTATATGAAGAGCGACTTCTCCTTAGGCCTGATAAGCTGTTTAGCGGTGGCATCCTCAGACCTCTCGTACCGGTAGCCCCGTATTATAGCTGCCGGTATACCCTCATCGGCCTGCCCTATCACCAATTCAGCCGCCGAGGAAAGCTCATCCGCTATCGCCGTCCTCTTAACCTTGAGGGTATACCCGAAGAGGTCCTTCTCGCCCCGCCTATCCTTGATCGGGTTAATCCCCGCGACACCTATGGCCACGTTTATCTCCCCGTTTCGTAGGGCCCGCCCGTGGGTATCCGATATTATGACCGCCACCTCCCTACCAGTCAGTTCCATTATCCTCCTCCTTATCCTTCTAGCTGAGAGGTCTGGATCGACGGGTAGAGGGGCTACATTACGCTCACCCGGGACGTTCGACTTATCAACCCCCGCATTCGCGCATATAAAACCATGCCTAGTCTCGGCGATTATATGGCCGCCACCCATCCGGATTATGCTCTTGGACTCCCGCAGGACAACCTCCACAAGGGCTGGATCCCTATTGAACTCCTCGGCGATCGTCCTAGCGAAGGGTGAAGGCTCAACCTCATCCAGGTTTACTATGTTCCCTTCAGCCCTCGACACAACCACATGGGTCACTACGATTATATCCCCATCCCTTATAGGCGTCCCCTGAGCCTCCGAGGCTCTACAGATGAGCTCCCCCAGGTCATCCCCCTCCTCTATTATCGGGAGCCCCTTGATCGGGATTATCTCAATCATGGCACCATCAGACCTTATGAATCCTATCTAACCATACTTTAATATCTTCCTCCAACCTTGTCACTTCCCCGGTTCTAACCCGGTTACACCACCTATAAGATGGAATGAGCCCTCCTTATTGTTGGGGATGGATTCTATTGGCCAGCCGCCACGCCTATATAGATGAATACTTCGATCACGTCTTCCTGAAGGTTCTGGATAAGGTTTTGAAGGATACGCTGGGCGGGGCGGCGGCTAAGGCCATATTTAGACACCTGGAGAGCCGCCACTCGCTGAGGAGGGTGGACATACCGAAGAACATAAAGGTCTTCACGGATGTTATGGAGGACATACTAGGCTCGAGCAGGATAACCCTCGAGATGATTGTTATGCGTGAGCTATGTTTAAAGCTTGACCTAGATGAGACCGGGGTCGTATGCTTCTCAACCCTAAACAAACTCAGGGATAAGTTCAGGAGGAGATATCTAAAGGAACTCGAGTCAAGGGGCATATTCACAACCTACGATGACCCCCAAAGCCTATTATGAAAAATAATACAAGGGTTTTGCGGACGAGAGTAAGTACAGCGATCGCTGACGTGATAATGTCGACCTCAATAACTGGTCAGCCTTCAAAATTGGGGAGGAGCCTCCTCAGCCTTCTTGACGTAATGCTCTCTAGATCTAAGAGGCTTATGGCAGCGCCGTGGAGACTCTTCCTTTAGGGTTATCCCACCTCAGGGATCTTTAGTTTCTCACTGAAAGTAGATTTGAGGAGATGTGAGGCGTTAATCAGGCATTGACGGTTAAGCCATCAGGTTTAATCAAGTTTCATCCCCGGCCGGCTTCCAGTTTCTCCATCTCCTCTCAGCCTCATCAAGCTTCGGGAAGTACTCTTCCCTCATAATCTTTTGAAGCTCCTCCTCTATCTTCAGGTCAGGAGGCCTCTCCTCCCTCAGGAACTCAGCTGAAACCCAACGGCCAGCCCAGTATGGCAGGCGTGCGTTCGCCTCTATGACTTGGTCTATTATCTCTCTAACGAACTTCGGCGGATAGTTATAGTTGCACACGAAGCCTATTGCGTTGCTTATGTTATAGGCTGAGATCGTGTAGCGGAGGTACCTCCAATCGAAGCTCTTTACGTGTTCGGCTTTGAGGGTGTAGTTCGCATACGTATCTATGAATGGACAGTAGACGTAGTATCCATCACTGTATGACTCACCTATAATCGGGGAAGGAACATGCACATACAGTATCTTGTCGCCTAGAATCTTTCTGACACCGCGCATGATCTCATACGCCTCCCAAACGTCATCACTCACCCCATCGAAATAGACGCCGTCCACCTCATACTCGCGGACAACCCGGTCGACCTCCCTCATAAACTCCTCCCCCTCAGCCAAAGACATGCTTGCGCTCATGTACGGAATCACCTTCATACCCAACTCGTGCGCGGTCTTAACGACCCTACTGAACTCCTCAGAATCTAGAGGTGTGTAACGGTAGCTCGTCCAGCATGCATCTGCATATGTGTCGAATGTTCCCTTTAATCTCTTACCCACCCTTGTATACTTGCCTCTCCATATCGTGGCGTGAAGAACTAGAATGTTCCCGTATTGGCTCAGCTCCTCTATCTCCTTATCTGTTGGATAGGGCTTCTCGATCGAGAAATGATGCACTATCCTATCCCTAAATGATCGTTCCCAGTCGAATGGCCGTGGCGGGAAGACTGATGTTAAAAACCTCTGTCCCCTCCCTAAGAATATGGAGATCTGCCAATCCTTACCGGAGAACCTCATGCTCGTCTTCGGAACCTCCCAGCCCAGAGGGTAGCATCCTATCCCACCGAACTCATCGATTAGAATGAAGTTCCCCCTTTCAACGACCCCGTATTTTGGTATAATACTCCCCTTGAAGGTCGCTTTGATAGGCCTGTCTCCAAGGATTGACATCATCGAGTCGGCATGTACCCTTATTCTTAACCCTTTCCAACATTCTGTCGGCGGGACGGATTGGTGAACTATACAGACCTCATCATTCACTTCCTCAACGGTTAAGGCGTCTAGAGGCCTGTGAATCTTAAGGGTAGCCACCTCCCTTTCCTTACCTATACGTTGTCTGCAAATGATCTCGCCCTCTCCGCCAGCCTTATTTATGATGTAAATGGCACCTGTTGTCGAGATCTTGATCTCATCCCTACCCTCCTCAACATTCTCAACTCTCATACCAAACATGGAAACCACCTTCAAACTAAGGAGAATCAACATAAAATTTAAAGGCTTTCAGGATTCCATGCTCAGTTGGCTTCTCAATCAGTGACCTCACATCCTACGAAGGATAAAATCAGTGGATA
>CAZCOP010000081.1:0-6803 GCA_964499825.1 uncultured Candidatus Bathyarchaeia archaeon | reverse complement strand
TCTCCAACCTTACCTATGTCTGACCAGCTTATTGTGTATAAATCACCCCTACCAGCCTGTAGAACCTTCCTCTTCGGGATTCGTATACCCTTAGACCTAGCCCATGGTATTAGGTATTTACGCTTGACATCCTCAGCCCTGTACTTCCCATGCTTCTTTAGGTCAAGCAGAATCCTCTTTAACAGCTCTAAAACCGTTGGGTATCTGGATGGGACTAGGCTGTTTATGAGACCGTCTATATCGTCAACCTCCTTATAGGTGACTTTCTTAGCCTTGACCACCCTGAGGGTTGGCGGTTTGGCGAGGTGGAATGTTACATCGACGGCTACACCCAGTATCTTAGCCCTTGAGTCTATGACGAGCATGTTCTGGACGTAATCGGTACCATAGTAGAGAGGCCTCCTGTCGAGTTTGATCCCCCTCCTAACGGCCTCCGCCGGGTTGTTCAGTATTATGCACTTCCCGAACTCTGAGATGTATGCGCTCCTAACATCATCCCATGAGAAAGTCGCTTGCCGCCCCTCTTCCTTCTAACCACTATCTGGAGCCCCTCCTCTTGTGGGGTGAGCCTCTCTACGATTCCAGCTACGTAACCTTCAGAGTCAACTACAATGGCGCCTAGGAGCTCCCTCTCAGAGTAGAACATCCCCATTCCACTTAGAACCTTCACTCAACCGACTTATCTTAATTACCCTCCAACCTTAATCAGTTTTTCCATCTCAGAGGAGGTGTGGACCCTAACCCTCAACTCCAGCTCCTCCCATCGTTAAGATTTGAATCGCATTCACGAATCGGATTTTACTTCCTCTCTCATGAATAAGAACGTTGTGATCTTTTGGATTGGTTGCTTCTTGGCTGGGATTTCCTTGGATGGCTAGCAAAGCCATGAAAATAAAGACTACCTTTAAGGTTTCTTTGATGGCTTCCACGGGGCTCATGCCCCTTGATCTCCCACAGGCTTATGTTGTCCTCGCATATTCCCCTGGGGACTTGTAGCCGCGGCCGCTGAGCCGGCTGAGGCCCAAACCGGAGTTGTGCAAGCCCAGGATAGGGGATTAGTATGAACCATTCCCTTAGGCCTAACTCAGAATGGTGGAGTATGGTTCCAGTCTGCATGTCCCCCACAATCCTTGCACATGTAACGCTTGAGGCCCCGCCCATAGTTCCCATGGCCCCTCACCCTAATATAGCCGCATCTTGGACAGTGAACGCCGCTTCTCCACCTAACCATCCTGAAGAGCCTAAAACAGGCTTCCCCACTCGGGAGGAGACCGGGAATGTCCATAAAGAAACATCAGAAGCAGCGCAAAACCTTGTTTAGTAGTAGAGGAAATGGCGGAAGGGAGGAGGGAGTTAGGGAGTCAGCGAGAGAGTTGACGAGTTTGGGAACAAAAATCTTATTTATGAGCGAAATGGAGATAAGCCTGTCAAGAATATGTACCCTCCTCCATCTCACCTCTGCAAATAGGACACCTTTCAAGTAACCTTGGCAAAGAGGCCACCCAATAACCCTAAACAAAAACAGAGTGAAAAATTGCTTTGCGGACTAATTATTTTTATGGCTGTTTCTTCTTTCTTGGGTCTGGGTTTTGAATCTTTCCGGTGGGAGCCTATTTCTTTATATCGGCGATTAAAGCATTATTCAGCCTTATCACATCCTTGACTTTCAGCTCCAGCAGCCTGTCCCGTCTCCCCCCACCGCAGTAGACGGTCTCATAGTTTAGGAGCGACCTATCCACGACCACCCTCATCCTCCTCTTATGCCCTACCGACGGTGTTCCACCCGGTGGGTAGCCGCTTACCTCCTCGGCTTGGTTGAACGGTACGAGGTGGACCCTCCTAACCCCAAGCGCCTTCGCCGCCGCTTTAAGGTTCACTCTACGGTCTCCGGGAACTATCAGAACGACGTACTCACCCCCATCAGTCTCGGCTATGAGGTTCTTGGTTAACCTCTTAATGTCCACGTTGGCGGCTCTGGCCGCGTCTATGGTGTGTATGGTCTCCGGTTTGTGTATTACCCTGAACCATACGTTATGCCTCTTTAGGTATTCATCCAGCTCCATGACTCTCCATCCTACCCGGTGCAGTTTGGGTTCACCGTTCTGGGGGTGGTTTCATAGGCTCGGTCTCCGCCCCTAGGAGGAGGTCGATGAGCTCCTTCTGGTCCACCTCAGCTCTGGTCCTCCAGTCGATGTACAATTGGGCATTCTCATCCTCACCTATGTAGCCGTACCGTATGAACCTGTCAAGGTTCACATCCACCTTCCAGCCCGGGATCTTCACTCTCAAGAGCTCTTCAACTTCCTTTCTCGGGGCCTTCCCTCCCTTCGAGATTATGTAGGAGACTGCGACTGCTAGGGCTGCCAGGTCGTCGATCCTCCACCCGAGGAGTTTGGCCTCCTTAGGCGTCAGCTCCCCCCTGAGGGTTATGTAGAATCGGGCTCTATCGAGCCTTTCCGGGGGTATCTCCCCCTCTGGAACACCCTCCTCAGATATCACCTTTACCTTTAGGTCGAGCTTCTCCAGGTAGTCGTCGAGGAGGCTTATCACCTTCGGATAGTCTGAGCCTAGGGCCCTCCTGAGCTCCCAACCCTTTACTCCCGGAATCTTATGCCTCCTGTAGAAAAGCAGGTGGGATGCCTGCTTCATCTTTATTGTGTAGTAGGCCTTCCTCCTCAGGCTTCTCGCTCCCTTAACCATCTCATCCACTCCTCCGGGGTTATGGGTATGGGCATCGATATAGCCTGCTCCCTCTCACCGACTGGTGTAGGTTCATCGAGCGGTCTTATCGTCATCTCGCCCTCCAAGGGATTGACCTCCAGGGTTGCGTATCCGTAGGTCAGTAGGAAGCTGGTTAGGTATGCCCTCCTTATGGTCTCCTGGTAGGTCTCAGCACCTATGAAGTCCCAGTATCTGATCTTTCCTCCCCGGGTCCTCCTCTTGAGCTCCATCCATAGGGAGTTCAGCTCTTCAGAGAATGCCTTCTCGGCGAGTATTCTCTGTTTGATCAGGTCCTCCTCCGTGGTTGTTCCGGGTTCCCTAATGAAGAGGCCTCCCCTAAGCCACCTCTCATCTAAAGGTGGGAGGGTTCCCCAGTATTTTAAGGCTTGACGTAGGCTCGGTATGGTTATCTGCTCAAACTCGATTATTGGACGCCATATCTTGAGGAAGACCTCAGCCAGCCTCTCCCTACTCAGGCTCCGGATCTTCTCCTCTATCAGGAAGGGATCCCTGTAGAGCGATGAGGATCTCCGCCTAACCCATTCACCTTGTAGCCTTATGACCGAGGCTATGCTGTTGAGGGCTTCCGCGTCTAGGCATAGCTCCTCAGGTTTATCCAAGTCTGGGAAGTACTCCCTGAGTATGGTTACGAGTTCGTCAACATCAACTAGGAATGGGTTTAGACCTCTCTCCTCGATGGAGCGGCAGAGCTCTATGATCCTCTGCAACTCCTCCTTTGCTATACTCCTCTTCTTTGGGGGCATATTATCCGCCTCAACCTAGCTGAGCACCCTTATGACGCTTGAACCCTCGACGTTCTGGACTACTATTACGTTCACATCCTCCTGTTCTAGGGTTATCTGGCTTGGGGTTATTATGAGGAACTGTCCTCCCCTAACGGATGATATTATGACGTTTGCGAGTATCTCCCTGCTCCTGGGGTCTAGGTGGATGTCGTATTCGTCTATCGCCCTGAATGGTGAGCGGACGTGTTGTTGTAGGGCTATCAGGAAGGCCACTGTTGCCGTGCTCCTCTCTCCGCCGCTCTGGGTGTAGATGTTTAGGGGGACGGGCTTCGCCCCCTTAAATCCAACGAGTATCTCGAGGCCTGCGGATTCTATGTCGTGGCTGTTCACTAGGTGGACGGAGCCCGTTGCGGCCACCTTGGATAGTATCCTCCCATACTCCTCGTTTACGCTGTCTAGAAGGTTGTTTATCACGTTCCTCCATGCTTCGATCCTATCCTTCACTTCCCTCAGGGCCTTCTCCCTATTCTCCTCAACGACGCGGGCCTTCTCTTTGAGTTCTAGGTAGAGTTTAGAGTATGACTCGTACATCCGTTCTATATCCTCTGATACGTCAGCTAACGCCGCTATCCTTCCATCCACAACCCTTATCTCGTCTAGGATCTCGTCCACGTTTCTCGTCGTTGCTATCCTTGGACCGGTCTCTTCCGCCCTCTTAACGGCTGCTTCTAGATCGATGAGTATACCTCTATACTCCTTCTCCATGTTTCTTAGGGTCTCGTTTAGGCCTCTTATCCTATACTGGAGCAACGCTAGGTTGACCCTCTCGTCTATGATCTGGTTGTTCAATTCGTCGACCTTGAACCTTAACTGTTCTATCCCGTCCTGAACCTTGCTTATCTCTCCGTCTAGTTCGACCTTCCTCTTGATCGACTTGGTTATTTCCCCTTCTAGGTCGCTTACCTTTAGGATGCTGGGTATGCGGTTGAGCCTATCCCTCAATTCCCTAGATGAACTTGCAACCTCATCTATAAGCGCTTGGAGGTTTCGGTCCATCCCCAGCGGGCTTATGGAGTTAATTAACAGTTCGACTCGGTCTACGAACTTGTTCACCTCTTTACTGTCGGCCTTGATCGATTCTGTTAGGCTTTGGATCTCCTTCACCGGCCCCTTTAGTAGGTTGTATGCGGTTTCATATCTCGCCCTATCCCCTTCCAGCATGATTCTCTGTTCTAACAGTTTCCACAGCGTATCTTTTGAGCCCTCTACATCCCTCTGGAGACTCTCTAACCTGTCCTTCGATATCTTTATTCTAGTCTCGGTATCGTTTATCTCATCCTTTATGCTCTCTATCCGGCGTTGGAGTTCTGAAGCTTTATCCTCCCTCACTGATACCTGCGCCCACGCCAGCTCCCGTTCTAGAAAGCGCCTCTTCAACATCAGCTGTTTCTTCTCTTGGTATCTCTCGTACTGTTCCCGCCAGTAGCTGAGCGTCTGTTCAGCTGACTCCAGCAGCTTCTTGACTGACTCCTCCTGGCTTAGTATCCTGCTCAGCTTCTTCTGGGCCTGTATGACGTTCCTCCTGTACGGTTCCAGTCCTACAGCCGCCTCAACCATCTTCAACTTCTCTTGAGGAGAGAGGACTACGAACTGTTCAGCCATGTTCTGATGCATTATTATGAGCATGTTCTCCGGGTCTACTCCGAAGCGGGATAGCACCCTCTGGACATCATTCTTCGTAACGGATTTGTTATCCAGCTCGAACCAGTACTTCCCATCACTCCTCAGAACCCTAGTTAGGAGTATCTCATCCTTCTTTATTCTCGGCACTGGACGCCTCCCGTTCCGCTTGGAGTTGTCTAGGATTAGGGTTACCCTTCCAACATCCTTACCCCAACGGATTAGGTCACTCAGCCTTTTGGAACGTTCGGTGTAGGACTGCCCCAAGGCTACAGATATCCCTAACAATATCGAGGATTTACCCGAACCGTTCGGTCCACATATTACGTTGACCCCCGGCTTTAGGGGTATCCTCGAATACTCATAACTCATGAAGTTCTCTAGAATTATCTCCCGGATCAACATCTGCCCGCTAGTCCCTCGGTGATACTAGAGATATGCAATTCTCATATTAAGAAGTTTTGATCAGGAAAACTTTAAAAGATGGCTTGTATACCCCCTACGGGTTAATCCGCCCTCCCCGAGCTTCCATCCCTGAGGTGCAGTTCTCAACACGGGCTGTTAGACCCTCAACCTTCCGGCCTCACCATCTTATCCCTCCAATCCATGGGGAACTCAGGGCGGCAGATCTCCGATGCAGCCAGCATTCAAGATTCCAACCATCACGTCCTCAGGCGTCTCCCGCAAACAATCAGGGATTAAACCCCTACTGGCTTATCATTCTAGCGGTAAAAGGTTTTATCTCCCTAAACATTACTCTTTATTCGGGACCTTGAATGAAGGTACTGCAAGAGTTCGTTCCAACGCGGAAGTTCCTGAAGCATGCAGAGGAGGTTAAGGACCTAGTTGACGGATGGAACGTTACGGATAGCGCTGCCGGAATCCCCGCGCCGAGCGGCACGGCGGTAGGCTGCGTACTTAAGGTGAAGTATCCGGACAAGATTGTGATACCGGTCTTCATACTACATTATAAGGGGCCGGTTGAGGTTGGAGGCCTAGCCTTGGCGGCGGAAGCTGTGGGGGTCGACGGGCTCATAATCACCATGGGAGACATCCCCAAATATGGGGAGCCAATAAAGATGTTGAGAGCCTCTGAGGAAGCCCGGGATTTCCTCCGTGAGACTGTACGCTTGAAGAGGTTGAAGCTTGGATGCCTGCTCTCAGCTCGTAGGTCCGTTGAGGACAGCATCTCAAGGGTGAGGGGGCCGTGGGACTTCGCGTTCTTCATGAGGCTTGAAGACTCCTCCCTACCCATGTTGGAGCAGATAGCAAAGGAGTGCAAACGCTTGAATAAGCCGATATACTCGTACTTCCTAGTTGAAACCCCGAAGAATTTGGATGTCATAAAGATGATAGGGTGGCCCGCCACAACGACTATGGAGCACGTTGAGGAGTACGCTGAGAAACTCGATGGAATGGTTGATGGAATAATCGCGACGTGCGCGGGGGACCGCGAGGGGGATAAACTCCTACTGAAGAAGTTACAGAGGTTCAGATAGCTAGGGCTGAAGGATTTTAACAGCTGGTTGAGGAACATCCCAAACTTATTTAACATCTTTTTATATTAAGGGATTTGATGGTGCAGTGAGGAAGGTTCAGATGGAGAGGTTGACCCCCCAGAGGTTCATCCTCACATCGTTGCTAATTCTACAACTT
>CAZCOP010000080.1:4138-6866 GCA_964499825.1 uncultured Candidatus Bathyarchaeia archaeon | reverse complement strand
CATCCTCCAAGCCAGCCTAGTCATCTCCAACATCCGCTTGGATATCTCATAGGCCTCCTCCCTGCTCAGCCCTCTAGCCATAGGCCCGAAGGCTACGTTATCTATAACCTTCATGTGGGGGAAGAGCGCGTACTGCTGAGGCAGGTAGGCGGCGTTTCTCCCCTGAGGCGGTATCCGACTTGCGGGTTCACCGTCTATGTATATCTCCCCCTCCGTCGGCTTTATTACTCCAGCTATAAGCCTGAGCAGGGTGGTCTTACCGCTCCCGGTGGGCCCTAGAACGCACACGTACTCTCCATCCTCAATCTCCAAGTTGACGCGGTCTAGGGCCGTTATATCCCCAAACCTCTTCGTGACATTGACAAGCCTTATCGACGGCATAACCTACCTCCCACCCCTAACTATCAACCTCAAGAGGAGCAGGGTGATGAAGGAGGTCAAGACGAGGAAGCCTATACCCAAAGCCACAGTTGAGGGCGAGGCTGAAGGCTCCAAACCTTTAACCCAGCTGACGAGGAGGACTGGAGCCGTCTTCAGGGTTCTCGAGACGGCCTTCGCAGCCCCCGTCTCCCCGACGCTCCTCGTGAAGACCAAGACGGCGCCGGAGAAGAAGGCGTACTTCGTAAGGGGGAGGGTTATCCTCCTGAATACCGTGAAGGGCTGGGCTCCCAACGTGCTCGCAACCTCCTCCATCTCAGGTGAGACACCCTCTATAGCAGCGGCCATTGACCTAACGAAGTAGGTGTAGGTTATCGTGGTGTGGGAGAGCACTAGAACCCAGAACTCCGGCATCAACCTTAAACCCTCCCAGAAGAAGCCGAGGGAGACCCCCAAAGCTACGGACGGAACTACTATCGGTATATTGACCAACGCGTCTAGGATCGGGGTGAACCTCCCAAGCCTCCTCCTAGCGATCATGACAGCTATCGGAAGACCCGTTAAGATATTTACAAGGGTAGCTATGAAGCCTATAGAGTAGGAGAGGTACATGCTCTCCCAGAAGGAACCCCACGGCTTTGAACCGCTCAAGGCCATACCGAGGGTTCCGTCGAATAGCGCGTTCACCAAGGGGAGGACTATGAAGAGGGAAGGGAGCATCACAAAGAAGATGAAGACGGCTATGGATAGGAAGTCCCTAACCCTCACCGGAGTTGGACCGCTCAGCCCCCTTTCAAGGTCCGGCCAGACCCTCCTCAAAGGTATCCTGAACCTCGGAGCGAAGACCCTTATGGCCAAGAATACAACGATCGACGTGAAGATGAGTATCGAGCTTACATAGGCTAGGGCCCCCTCGCGACCGATGTTGTTGTAGATGAAGACCGGACCATTCTCGAAGGCTCCGGCAACCATAACCGTCGCCCCAGTCTCTGAGAGCGACCTCGAGAAGGCGAGGAGGAAGGAGGCCACAATACCGGGCTTTAATAGAGGTAATGTTATGGTCCTAACGGCTGTGAATGGTTGGGCGCCAAGGGTCTTGGCCGCAACCTCGTAGATCTCCTTATACCCGAGCAGCTCGCCAACCATAACCCTGACTATAACAGGGAAGGAGAAGGTGAAGTGGAGCAGTAAGACCAGGATGAAACCTGGCGGTATAATAGTCTCTAGGCCGAAGAGGCCTGGAAGCCCACCCCTCCCGCTCCAGAAGAGCATTGTGGAGTAACCAAGGGCGGCTGTCGGTATGAGAAACGGGACATCCGCCAAGGTGTCCACCACACTTATCAACCTAGTCCTGCTCCTAACGATGAACCAGGCTAAGGGGAGCCCGGCGGCCAAGTCGAGGGTTGAAACCGCGAAGGCCGTTATGAAGGACCACGCTATAGCTGAGTTGGCTCTAGCTAGGAGTTCAGGGGAGGAGTAAACCTCCCCAACACTTCCCATCTTCAAGATTATACCGATGATGGGGGGTGAAAGTATCAGGGCTAGAAAGAAGACGATCGACGATGAATAGACGAGGATCCTGACAAAGAATCTCGATGAAAGCCTCTCCAAGAAACCTAGGAGACTCAATCCATCCATACCAGCGGAGGCAGACCCCCTAACCACCCCAACCCCTTCGAAGCTTCCTCTCTCCCTCATCTCCCGTGATAATACAAGCGAACTAGATATATATCTTACCTAAATATACTATATAGTCTATATAGACTCGCTAGCGGGGATGGTTCATGGTTGAAGTTAGGGAGGATTTGAGGAGGCTCCAGTTCACCGGTGGATCAACATACATAATCTCGCTACCGAAGGATTGGGTTAGGGAGATGAACCTAGAGAAGGGCGACAGGCTCGTCCTGGTGAGGCAGGGCGACGGCGCGATAGCTATAATACCTGAGGGCAGGAGGAGGACGTCCGAGAAGGATGCGGCGGTCATAGAGGTCTCGCCGGGGGACAGGGTTGAGAGCATACTCAGGAAGATCATCTCGACGTACCTCGTCGGATACGACAGGATATCGATACAATCCAAGTTTGAACCCATACCCTCAACCCTAAGGGGGGCAGTCCAGAGCTTCGCTAGGAGGATGCTCGTGGGAACCGAGATAATCTACGACTCCCCCAAGGAGATAGTGCTCCAAGTCCTGCTCAGCTACCCCGAGCTCTCAGTTAAGAGCGCCCTGAGGAGAATGAGCTTCATAGCAACGTACATGCATGAGGACGCCGTTAAGGCCCTAATCAAGAGGGATAGGAGGATGGCCATCGAGGTCATACAGATGGACGACGAGATAGACAGGTTCAACCA
>CAZCOP010000080.1:0-4038 GCA_964499825.1 uncultured Candidatus Bathyarchaeia archaeon | reverse complement strand
CTCTTCAAACAGGACTACCAACTGGCCGACAGCGTTGTGGACAAGGCTAAGAGCCTAACAACCATAGAACGTAACATAATAAAAGCCATATCGGAGAAGGGTGAGGCCGAAGCTGCAAGCCTAAGGATAATAACCGAGAGCATAAGGAGGACCGCGGAGTACGCAAGCGACATAGCTGAGATAGTCCTAAACCTAACGATAAACAACGTAATAGAAACATAAAGCTTAAAATCCAGAACTAGATCAAGAAGCATCCAGCGAGGCTGGCTCCAAAAGCAAACCGGACGAACAAGACGGGAAGCTCAAGCTCCGGTAGTATAGCCAGGCCAAGTATTCCGGCCTTTCGACGAGAAAACTGGAGGAGAGCCGGAAACGCGGGTTCAAATCCCGCCCGGAGCACCACATTCTCGGGTCTAAATCTCTTCCGTCCCCTTTTAGGTTCTCAGGTCAGTTAGAGGTTGGTATGCCAAGCGAGATCTATGACTATGAGGAGAGGCTTCAGCGGTACAGGCGTGCAATAAAGAGGTTAAGAAACGGAGGCTTAGTGCTCCGGTTCCTAGATCACATGGCCGCTCTAGGGCTCTCAGTTGCAAGGGCCTCGAAGTATGCTGGTCACATACTAGTGTTGCTTAGGATTATAGACTTCGACTTGAAGGAGAGACCTCCGCTAGTTGATGTAGGCCCGGACCACCAAGTTGCGTGCCATTTATTTATAAGCTAGACTTAGGACCGTAAACATCGATTTAGGCCCTCTTTACAAGAGGGTGGCTGATGCACTCCATAGCGCTAGGAAGATCTTCGCAGCGACCGTGGTTCTAGGGGATGATGATAAGGTTCGGCCCGTACAATCGAAACGAGGAGGAAGCGCGCTATAGCTAAAATAAGCGCATTTCTGCTAATCATCTCTAAAAGGCTAAACAGCATGGCAAAACTTGTCTGATATAATAGGATATCAGAGCGGACATGGCGTTGATGAGAATGATTCAAAGCGGCTTTGCTTGGGTCCTACGTTTCCCTCAACCAAGTACTCAGCTATTACTTCTCCACATGAATACTTATGCATTCAGATCTCCTTCAGATTGGTAATTAAAACATGTTTGAAATGTTTTGCTTCATCTCCCAACTTTGCGTCATCATATTGAATTGATAAAAGTAGAACTTCAACCCTCTCTAGTCATAGAAACAATGTTTTAAGCCTTACCCGCATGATTCGCTTGCACCTTGAATAAGCTTCTGGAGATATCTGAGACTCTGTCTGATTTCCTTTTCGGTCGCGGGGAATTCCAAGTTGAGTGAGCCTTCATACTTATGTGCTTTGAGTTCATCAATTATCCCTTCGAAGTCCACTATACCTTCTCCCAAAGGGAGGTGGTCCCTTTTTCCGTCGCAATCGTGTAAGTGAACGTTTCTGATCAATTGCCCCTCTTCTCTAATGAAGCTTCTTATTGAACCGCACTTTGAGAAGCCCTGCTCACCTTGATGACTTAAGTAGGCATGCCCCGTGTCGAGAGTTATGCCGACGCCCGGCAAGTCCAAATCCTTCATCATATAAGCTAACCTATCTAGGCTATGCAAGAAATCTCCGTTCTCTACAGTGAAAACAATCCCTCGACTTTCACAGAGGTCTCCAAAGGTGAAGAGGACCTGCTTGAAAAGGCTCCACTCCTCTTCTGGGGGTATGAGACCGAAGGTCGTCCCTCTGGCATGCGTCACTACGTAGTCTAATTCCAATTCTGCAGCAACCTCTATTCCCTCTATGATCTCATTGATGGATTCTTCCCTGATCCGAGGGTTTAGGGAAATAGGGTTAGTGAAAGCGAATGGAAGATGTGCGCCTTTACGTTCAAAGGCCTCCAGAAACTTTCGAGTCTTCCTAAGGGTTTCCTTGTCAAATTCCCCATGGCCAGACACCCGGAGACGGGAGAAACCGAACCATACTGAGCTCTATTGATGAGATCGCTCCATCCGACTCGAGTTTGGAGGCTTCTTCGAAAGCCATATCAAGATTTTTATACTCTAGGCAAGTGATTGTTATACCAAGGTGCATCATTTTTTTAACCGCCCATTTCTCGTTCCAAAGTTCTCTACTTTTCAGAACGCTTCGCACTTATGTAAATGGGATTTGATATCAGCCATTCGGTTCTCCCGTTTTCGTCTGATCCCTGCGCCTGCAGACGGAAGTAAGTGTCATGATTTCCAGGTATTTCAAAACTGTATGTTGCGGTGTAGGTATTGGTCTGTGGGCTTACTCTCTTCACAACCTTTCCTCCCTCAATCAACTCAATAAATGTAATCGGTACGTGCATCTCGACATCCACATTCAACTCAACTTTTCTGGTCGCGGGCAAATTAACCGTATCTCCTACATTGGCTCCTTCTACGGTAAAATCTAGTGTCGGATAATCCTTTCTCTTAACCCTTCCGTAGTCATCGCGGAGCATTCTGGAAACGATCTGTTCCAGCTTAGGGCGGGCCTTTTCTCGCGACATATTGCCGTATTCCTTCTCCCACCAAGGAGTGAACCCCCCGGATTTCTCAGGATTAATCCCCTTATATCCCAATTCTAAGTAGATATCTGGATGCCAAGTGGCGCTCAGATAGGATCTCCCGCGGCGTAAGGATTCTAAAATGTTGTGGGCCGAGAAGTCTTCAACCAAGACAACATTGCGCATTGCTGAGGCAGCCCACAAATCGGTCTGGTGACAGTCAGAGCCACAGGAGATAGGGATACGCTGACCTGCCATAAGCATTCGGTCCCAGTGTCCGCATTTGAAAGCAGAGCGTTCAAGAGGGGGTATCCTCTCCTCGATGTCGTAGCGTATCTCGAATCCATCAAATTCCAAGCTGGGTGAAGCTTCCCAAACATGACCATCTGTATGGGCGACCACTACAGTCAACCCCCTTTCTCTCATCTCTCTCACGATTTGGTCAAAGCTCTTTGCAACATACCAACCGTTGGGTGGAAGTACCTCTGCCTTGGGGTCGTAGAGGAGAATATGGAAATAGCCATGCTGTAAATCTAAGTCGGGTGAACCAGAGGTTAAGCCAAACTCCACCCCTGGGATGACGATGTGGTCCGAGGTGCTAGCCTCGAGGCACTCCCTAGCATATTCAGCGTAGGTATCTGGTGTCAGCCACTTGCTCATGTATTTCCCTTCGGGCATGCTTATCATCATGTGATCGGTTTGAATGTGGAAATCCTCCTCGAATTCACGGAGGTATCTTACGATTTCCTTGATGCTTTGCAAGCCATCACTCCAGTAAGAATGGGTGTGCCCGTCACCCCAGACCCAAAACCCACAGTCCTTTCTCCTATCCAACGACTCCACCCTCAACTATGCGCGTCAGCATAATTCAAGCATGCAAAATCATGTTTTATAGCTCTATTTAAATTCTTGGGCGACTGGACGGTTGCGTAGATAACTCGTTCCTCGATAGACTATCTCAGCTAAATCTTGGAGAGGAAGCGTTCCATCCTCTCTCAACATCTCAGCGACCGGCGCGAGGTAGCAGGCGTCGTACACGAAGGTTACCTTCGCCTCCAGCCTTCACTGTGAACGTGTAGGTTCTGTAATCCCTCATCTTCACAGTACATATTCTCCTGTCTGGAAGCCTGAACCTGAAGCCTCCAGGTCTCTCATCGAAGAAGTCGCGTCGAATACTGTTAGCTACGCTCCAGACGTCGAGGTTTGTGGCTCTAACCCCAAAGACGTGGACGTCATCCTTCCAGTACTCTCCCCATGAGAGCTTGTAGTTGCAGAACCCGCATCTGTCAAATGGAGGGTCATACTTACACCACCAGTAGACCTCGCCGCATCTAGGGCAGACAACATCGTATATTCGAGCCAAAATCCATCCACCTCTCACTTGACGCCTAACCGAGCGTCTAAAGGTCCCTCATAATCCAGCATTACCGTCTGAACGAAGCCGCAGAACGGACACTTAACATGCGCCCTGTTACTTCTAACCTCAAATGTTCTCCCGCAGGCGTCACACTTTAAGATGGCGACAACTATCCTAGCCATTCCCGTTCACCTC
>CAZCOP010000079.1:0-6908 GCA_964499825.1 uncultured Candidatus Bathyarchaeia archaeon | reverse complement strand
GCTCACACCTCTCGCTGTAGGGTATGGTCCAGGCTTCTATAAACCTCTTCGTGACCGCCCTCCAGAAGTCATAACGGACCTTACTTGAGCCTTCACCATCATAGTATATGAGTGGAACCCTATCCAACAGATCGTAGCCGTTCTCCATCTTGAAGTAGTCCGCCATCTCACCCGTCCATGGGAGGTTCATTACCGCGGTCCTCCAGTGTGCGTAGTTCGGCTCATCGGTGAAGACGCCGGGCATGAACTCTCCAAAGTCATCCTTGAACTCCCCCGCGTAGGCATCTATAGTAACGTTGAGAAACTCCTCGGTTACCCGCGGGTTTAAGAGGTCAACATAACTCTCCCCATTAAACCAATTACTGCGACCGGCAACCTGAACCTTGAAGGCGTATAGTCTACCTGATCCCTCAACATCCTCAGGCTTCCTTATGCGCTTGAATTCCTTAATCTCGTCAGATTCTGTAAACTCGACCTCATATACGCCTAAGATCGATGGATCTTTGAGGCTCTCCTCCACCTCTTTGGGTTCTATCTCTTCGAGTAGGGCGAACTTGGACCTATACTCCTCATTCTTAGCTGGGACTATTCCACCGGCAAACCCGCTCGGCCACTTGTCCTCGTCGTACAGCCACGACTCGAGGTTGTTTCTCTTCCCCTCCTCAAGGCATGCCCTTACGCATCTCATCCATTCCTTGGAAAGGTATATAGTCGCCAGTCCAACCCTTGAGTGCATGAAGTATCCGCCGTAACCCTTATCCTTGAACTCCCTAACCTGCCACCTAAGCTCCTCCTCGTCTAGGAGGTTATTCCACGACCAGAATGGTGAGGGTCTATAAGTCTTGCCTGGGTTCTTAAAATCCTCCGGGTTCATACATCACCCTTCCATAATTCCTAGAAGGCATGATAACCTCTTACAGATCATGGTTTTATAACGTTTTCTCCAGGCATGATCAAGTCTAGCTTCGATCCATACCCTACGGATGACCGTTAACTTCTGATGTGAAACCTCATATCCCCCAGTGAGGCTGATGGCAGGGTTAAGTCTAGCATCGTCCTCAAGCCGGGCGACGCCTTCAACACCTTGGGTATGGAGTTGATTATCATGGCTACGGTTCCAAGGTCTCCATGGATGCAGGGGGTTATCCTCTCATTCACATCCGGGATTCCACGTATCGTTATCGCGTCATACTCCTCAGCGCCTAGGTAGGCTTTGAAGTCTAGGGTTATAACCTTCTCACCATCCATTATGCCGTAGGCGCACTGTCTAAGGCCGGCTACATCACCCGGTTTAACCTCAACGGCCTCCGTCTTCACATACCTGTCAGCTCTCACAGGCTCGGCTTCCATAACCCTAATCTCATCTAACCTCCATCCTAAGGCTTCAGCTATCATGGCCACCGACTGCTTTAACCCTACATGCCCGGTTATCAGGCCCGCCCTCATCTTGGCCTTGAACTCCTCAACTTTTAGGCCTGCTCCTATCTTTCTCTGGAATGGAGCTCTGCGTTTTGAGGCGTCTATGGCTCTCTCAACCATTATGCTCTCAACCTCTTGGCAGACCGATGTCAAGACTATGACTAATGTATCCATCAGGAAGCCCGGGTTTATCCCTGTCCCTAGAACCGTGACCCCATACTCCCTTGCTAAGCTATCAAGTTTATCAGCGAGCTTTGGATCTGTTATGTAGGGGTAGGTTAACTCCTCACATGTTGAGACTACATTGACTCTATGCTTGATTATCGTCGATATCTGGGGGTATACGTCCTTGAGGAAGGATGAGGTTGCGTGGATCGCTACATCGGCCCTAGACCTAGATAAAACCCAATCTGGATCGTCCGAGATCGTTATCCCTAGGCGGGTTTTGAGTCCCAGTATCTCCCCTAGGTCTCTCCCAACCTTATCCTCTGCAACATCTATGGCTCCAACTATCTCGACGCCCTCCCTCTTGAGGAGGGCTTTCGCCATCCTGCTACCCATGGCCCCAACGCCATAGAGGACTACCCTAATCGGCGGCTCTTCTACGGTTTCACCAATCCTTTTGAGTCTCATACGTTTAAGCAGCCTCCCACCCTCATACTTTGGTAATATCACGGTTTATAATATCCGAAACCTTTAAGCTTTTTAACTGGCGGTGTACTCGCGTAAGGGATGATTGGGGTGAGGCATCCATTGGGGGGAGAGCATCCAATTGTTATCTGCGGGAAGAGTGAAGCCCTAAGTAGACTTCCAGAGTTAGCCTCCACGGCTGGATTCAAGCTTGATAAGTGTGAACTCATCCTCATTAAACCGAACGTTTGCGGTCTATATCACCCATCCCTAAATCTCCTCCAGAGCTTGCTGGAGTATTTGGAACCCAAGGCTGATAGGGTGATAATCGGCGAGACGAAGAGCGCATTACATAACCCGGAGGAGCAGTTTGAGAGGCTCGGTATAAAGAAGCTTGTAGAGAAGTTCGGAGGAAGAGTTAAAGCTTTGGATCTGTCAGCCGATAGAAGGGTTAGGGTTGACGTCCCGAATCCGCATGCCCTGAGGGAGCTGGAGCTTCCGGAAACCCTAATCGAGGCCGACGTACTCATCAACGTCCCGAAGGTTGGGAGACACCCAGCAACCGCCCTAACAAACGCCTTGAAGAACCTCTTCGGCCTCCTACCCCATAAGCATAAGTATATCCGCTACCATCCCTTAGGAATGGATAACGTAATAGCCGATATAGCCCAGGTTGTAAGACCAAACCTGAACATCGCGGATGCTGGGGATAAGGTTATGCTTGGAATAGATGCCTTAGGAGTTGATATAGTTGCCTGTAAGTTTCTGGGTTTAGACCCTTTGAGTGTTAAACACTTGAGGCTTGTCTCAGGGGATAGAGGGAACGAACTTGAGGAGTTGGTTAAGCGTATATCCTTCTTAGAACTCTAGGGGTTATGAGGGGTACCTCTCAATCGATTTAGGGTAGGTGATCCCGCAGGAGTTCTAGGAGCTTAAAAACCCTGAGGAGTCTTGTCCCAGACTCTACGGGTTGCCTCTCCCTTCCATGAACCATATACAGAAAGATCAAGCAGAGCGTGATGAAAGTTAACCCTATCAGGATGCTTATCACCATCTCAAAGTACATACCGGTATCCATCTAGGGTTCACCTTACATCCAATATTCCTTCAATGGTAAGATTGCATGATCTATATTTAAGGTGTAGCCTCCCTCCACTCCTTGATCAAGGTGTCATAGAAACAGTCCTCCTCCTCGATCTTATCGTACCAACCTAAGGATTCAGCTATCTTCTGGGCTATCAGGTGGTAGCAGAGGTGGACCTCCCCATCCATAACTCGGTAGTAAAAGTCATCACAGGAGCAGAACTCAGCTATCGGCATGACCAAGTATTCACGTTCTCTACCCACCACGACCCATACAACCCTACCGCTCGGCCTGAAACGGTACCTCTTAACCCTCCGGTTTATAACGGCGTCCCAAGCCCTCAGAAACCTCTGCCCAAATATTGCGGTTAGACGGGTCAGCTGTGAGCCGGTTATCTTCCCATCCCTCTTCGCCTCTTCACATACATCCCTTAAAACCTCAACCTCAGACTCCTTGGATCTCTTTCCAGCCATCAGTTACCTCCAAAGTTAATGGGTTCTATCGGTAAATAATATTTCCCTTGTTTGTAATGGTTATAGTTTATGGAATCCACTGCCGACTTCCGGTAGTCGGTATAAAAAGGTGGAAGTTTAAGTCCTACTCTATCTTTATCGGTTCACCCTTCGGCTTCTTCTCCTCCTCCTTCCTCGGAAGGGTTACCTCCAGAACTCCATTCTTGTAGGAGGACCTCGCCTTCTTCGGATCCACCTTAACTGGTAAATCAACCTCCTTGTAGTATTTACGTTCCGGCGTATCGACCGAGATCGTCAGCGAGTCTTCGGTTCCGTGTAATTTTATATCCTCCTTCTCTACGCCGGGCAGCTCAGCTATCACCTTTACCTCACTATCGGTCGTCATGACGTCGACAAGCGGCTCCCTCTCCTCCCTTATATTGATCGTCGGCCTCCACCTCCCAAGGAAGCCCGGCCTAAACTCTGGCTTGACGTTACCGAACTCCCTTATCTGCGGCTTTCCATCTGGACCTATAGTTACGCTGTAACCGTAAACGAATGGTCCCCACTCCTTCACAACCCGACCGTCTGGAAGCCTACGCTCCCTAACGTAATCCTTCGGAACCCTACTAGTGAACTCCCTGAACTCCCTCTCCATCATTTCCTCTATCTCCCTGAACATCTCGTCGATGTCCCTGAAGAACCAATCCCCGAAGAATGAACGTCTCCTCCTTCTGAACCAATCCCACCAATCCGATGACAACCCAACCACCAAATATAGATTTATCCGTCTGACATAAAAACTTGTCTCTGCTCGTTTAGGGAATCTTAGAATCGCGTGATCGTCCGTTTTTACACCAATGTTCTAAGGTGGTTTACGGTTCCTAGGTAGGTCCCATCGAGCATATACACCTCGGCCTCATCGATCCTTACACTACCTGAACGGAGGACTGGACCTATGAAGTCCTTGAAGACGCTCTTCCTCCCCATACTGCGTCTATTAACGGCCTGTCCACCCAGGAAGTCATTGAAGGAGGGCATTATTATGAGTTTTGAGGCCTTCAACTCAACGTTGTAGTTCTCCCTTAATGAGCTTCCCGGATCCCCCCTAACCTTTACGCCAATATTCCTTAAGACAAGCCTAGCCAACCTCTCGCTGTCGCAATCAGCCCTAACCCAGACCTGCTTGGTTATGCGGAACCCAATGGGATCCCTGAGGGCCACGACCGGGTGGACGTGGCCGATGACGAGCGTGCGGCAGCCTAAGAGCTTGGGGTCCGGCCATGTATGCCCATGGAATAGGCCAACATCCCCGACGGCTACCCCCCTGGGAGGTCCGATCTTAACGAACTCTGGTAGGAGGGGTTCCAGGTTTCCGTCGTGGTTTCCAGGTATAACCTCAACGTCGCCAATGTAGCTTTGGATATGCTCGAAGAACTTGGGCACGTCACGCCACTCCTCCATCTCTATTTTTGCGATTGTGTGTTTTACATCGCCCAGGATTAGTAGTCTATCAGGCTCCTCAGTCCTGATCATCTCGATGAGTCTCTTGATGAGTTTGGGGGTCTGGGATGGTACATGGACGCCCCCCTCGGCTAGGGATACCTCCCATCCGATGTGGAGGTCGGCTATAACTAGAACTCTCTCTCCTTCCCCCTCTAGGAGGAGGGCTTGGTGGGGCCTTACCGGTGTGAGTTGGACCTCTCCAATGGACATTTTGGACATTCCTTAATGTTAACGTAGCAGGAAGGTTATCTGGCTGAAGAGCTCGGTATTCGCGGCCGCTATCAGGGAGAACCTCTCCAGCCTCGTCAGCTGGACATCATCAAGCGGCTCCCCGTTCGGCTTCAGGATCACTCCGCCAGCCTCCTTGATTATTAGGGTTGCCGCCGCTATATCCGTTGTCCGTATCATCCCCCTCACATCGATGTAGGCGTCGAGCTGCCCGGATGCCACATGGCACATCTCTAGGGCTCCGGAACCAAGCGACCTCACACTCTTCGCCTCCTTCAGGATTGGTATAACCCTGTCTATGTTCCCCGGGCTCCTGGAGAGTTCGACGCTTATCACAGCCTCGTTTAGAACCTTTACATCTGAGGGTTGTATGTCCGCGTCGTTATATTTGGCTCCCCCACCCTTCTCGGCCGTGTATACTCCTCCACCGTCGAGCCTCATGACGACGGCTACTTCTACATCGCTGAACTTGTCGGTTGGTGAGGCTGCTATTGAGGTTGAGATGAAGTTTATACCCCTCACAGCGTTCGTTGTGCCATCTACGCTGTCGAGGATCAAGTATACCTCGGGTTTACCCTCCCCAACCCTCTTAACACCGCTCTCCTCACTTACCAGAACGCATGAGATGCTGCTCCTATCCAGGTACTCCACCACCGCGCGCTCGGCGGCGATATCTATATACCTAGAGAAGCCGCCTCCAGCCCCCAGACCGACAACCTCACCCGACTCCCTGCTCCCGATGAGAGGTCTAACAGCCCTGTAGACCTCCATAGCCGCATCCTTTAGTACGCTGAGCCAGTCCCCCCTCATCTTGAATCCTACACCACAATCTACTATCGACTGGGCAGGAATTTAATAGTTACCCAACTGGTGGGGGTACTTTGGAAGTCCTCCAGAGGTTTAGATCGTTCCGTCTAGGATGTTTATTAGTTGTGGTAGGGCTGTTATCTCGTAGTCAGGCTTGATGAAGCTTGGTGGGACGTTATCCCTATTCAGCCATACAGCTGTTATACCCATAGACTTGGCCCCTTGGATATCTGTCTGGAGTAGATCGCCAACGTGGATGACCTCTTTGGGTTTGACCCCCAGCTCCTTCAAGGCCCTCTCAAAGATGGCCCTGTGGGGTTTGTTGAAACCGACCTCATCTGAGAAGACTGTTGAATCGAAGAACCCCAATATCTGGAGCCTCTTTAGAAGCCTCCTCATCACCCGGCCGGGGGTTATCCCGGTGTCCGAGATTATACCCATCAGGTACCTCCCTTTCAGGGAGTTCAGGGTCTCCTTAACCCCCTCGAGTAGGGGTGGAGGCCTCTCCAAGATTGCCTCCTCAAACCTTCTGGCTATCACCGACCTCATCTTTGGGGATAACTTCACATTCAGCCTCCTTAGAATGTAATCTATCCTCTCCTCGGCTGGCACGTGGCGGTTATTCTCTTCCATCGTTACCCTATGTGCATACTCGTGAGATAAGTTGTAGGCTTCACATACATCCTCGTAGGTCCTTATGTAGCCCCTCTGCAGCAGGAGGTTATGTAGGTATCTAACTCTCAAGTCGACGTATTTACCCTCGGAGATTAGGGTGTTCCATA
>CAZCOP010000078.1:2375-7083 GCA_964499825.1 uncultured Candidatus Bathyarchaeia archaeon | reverse complement strand
GCCACATGGGCGTCAGGGAGATAGCGTTAGAGAGGATACGGAGGCTCTTCACCCTAGCCATCGAGGTGATCCATGAACATCCGGATCTGGCCGATAGGTATGTGGAGGTAGCTAGGGGGATATCGATGAGGGCTAGGGTTCCGATACCTAGGGAGTACCGGCGCCTAGTCTGTAGGCATTGCAAAAGATTTATCTTACCCGGTGTGAACTCTCGTGTCCGCATTCAGGGTAGGAGGGAACCCCACGTGGTGATTACATGCCTGAGGTGCGGCGGTTACATGAGGATACCTTTAAGGAGGGAGAGGAGAAGGGTTGGCGGGGAAGGTGGCAAGCTTGAGAGGTGAGGCTGAACTTATCAGGATGGTTAAACGTAGGATTATCCATGAGAAACCCACAGTGTGGATTGGGAAGAGCGGCGTGACCGCATCAATGGTTAGTGAGGTAGATAAGCAATTGGAGAGGAGGGGTTTCGTTAAGGTTAAGGTTTTGAGAAGCGCCCTCGGGAAGGAGGGCGTTGGGGATATAGCCAAAAGGATGGCTGGAAAGACCGAGTCCAGACTTGTCGATATTCGTGGTCACACCTTCATCCTTTACAGGGCGAAAAAGCCTTTATAAGGTCCCATTAATCTTTACTGAATGGAGTAATAGGTTGGGAAGGAAGGGTATTGCCGACGCCCTACGATGTGCCTCCATCACTCCTCATCGATAGGTTGGCTAGATACTTAAAGGAGAATGTGGATGAGGTTAAGCCCCCGGATTGGGCTCCCTTCGTTAAGACCGGAATACACGCTCAGAGGCCGCCTGAGAACCCGGACTGGTGGTTCATTAGATGCGCATCCCTGCTGAGAAAGATCTACGTGGAGGGACCGGTCGGGATTGAACACCTCCGCTCCAAGTACGGCGGTAGGAAGGACAGGGGTACGAGGCCTGAACATGCCGTGAAGGGGAGCGGGGCGATAATCCGCAAGGCCCTACAACAACTTGAGGCTGCCGGTTATGTTCAAACCTTGAAAGGTAAGGGGCGTGTTGTAACCCCAAAGGGTAGGAGCCTGCTCGACTCCCTCTCCACAGAGATTAAGAGAGAGCTTGAGAGGGAGATGCCTGAGCTGAAAAAGTATTGAGGGCGAGGTCTAAAGCCATGAGTGAAGAGGAACTTGAAGAGCTGCGTAGGAGGAGGCTGCTCGAACTCCAGCGGAGGCTTATGGAGGAGCAGAGGCAGGCCCAAGTGCGGAGGGAGCTTGAGATAAGGAAGCAGGCCGTACTCAGGAGGATACTCGACCCAAAGGCTAGGCAACGCCTAACGAACCTAAAGATGGTGAAGCCGGATCTAGTATCACAGCTCGAGATACAACTGATACAGCTGGCCCAGCAGGGGAGGATAAACATACCATTAACCGATGAACAGTTGAAGGAGATACTGATACGCCTACAGAGGGGTAGGAGGGAAATAAAGATAAGGAGGATATGAGATGGCTAGGAATAAGCCGTTAGGTAAGAAGCTGAGGCTTGCGAAGGCTGGGAAGGAGAAGGGCCCGGTCCCAACGTGGGTTATGATCAAAACCAAGGGGGAGGTTAGAACCACACCCAAGAGGAGGCATTGGAGGAGGAATAAGATCAAACCGTGAGATGACCCGTGATGGAGGGCGAGGAGAAGACCGGGGTGGAGAAGCATCCTCCCGAAACCTCCACAGAAGAGGCTGAAGGGGAGATCGAGGAGGAAGAGGCCGCCGTAGAGGAGGAAAAGGGAGAGGCTGAAGGGAAAGAGCTTGAGGAGGATATAGTTGAGGAGAGGTTCTACGTAGTCCCTTTAAGTAAGGCTTGGGCGTCGCCTAGGCGGAAGAGGACACCTAGGGCTATAAGGATCATGAAAAGCTTCATAAAGAGGCATATGAAAACCGAGAACGTCATCATAACCAACGAGGTGAATGAGAGGATCTGGAGTAGGGGTATAGAGAAGCCCCCTAGGAAGATTAGGGTTAGGGTTGTCAGGGATAGTGAAGGCGTGGTGAGAGTCCACCTTGCGGAAGGCTGATGAAAGATGGCGATATTCCTCCTCGACGCCTTCGGAAGCGCCAGCATAGGTGTCTACATTCTATCCACCGATGACATAATCATCGTCCCGAACCAGATGCCGGAGTCGAGTTCTAGGAAGCTCGAGGAGTGGATGGGGGTGAAAGTCGTACAGACCAACATAGGTGGCTCAATCCTGATAGGCTCGCTCGTCTGCGCCAACTCAAACGGCGTCGTCCTACCCCACTTCGTTCGTGATGAGGAGGTTGAGGCTATAAAGGCAGCCACAGACCTAAACATAACTATAATGGAGACCAAGAGGACGGCGTATGGGAACATGATCTTAGCAAACGATTACGGGGCCATAGTGGACCCGAGGTTGAGGAGGAAGGATATAAAGATGATAGAGGACGCTCTTGGGGTTGAAGCGGTCAAGGGTGAGATAGCCGGACTGCCATATGTAGGCTCCTTGGCAACGGCCACAAATAGGGGGGTATTGACCCACCCACTTATAAAGGATGATGAGGAGAGACTCCTAAAGGAGGTCTTGAAGGTCCACGTCGGAATTGGAACAGTCAACTGTGGGATACCGTATATAGCAACTGGTCTAATAGGGAATAGTAGGTCCGCTGTGGCTGGGTCCTTAACGACCGGACCGGAGTTATTCATGATCGGGCAGGCTCTAGGTGTGGTGGATGAGAATGTGCGAAGTTAAGGTTTACAGGGTTATGGGTAGAATTTTAAAGCCGAACTTCAGGACGAAGTTCAGTAAGGAGGTTAGGGCTGTAAAACCAGAGGACGCTGTTGAAGAGGTTTACAAGCTACTTGGGAGTAAGCATAGGGTGAAACGCTTCCATATCAGGATAGAGGAGGTAAGGGAGATAAGCCCAGAGGAAGCTGAGGACCCGGTTATAAGGAGGCTGAGCATGGAGGAGTAGGCATGTCCAAGAGAAACAGCTCCAGCTCATCTAGCGAGGAGGAGGATATTAGGAGGCTAGCCGTCGAACTGAGGCTCCTAGAGGGGATGGCTGAGTCCCTAAACTCTAGGATAAACCTCCTAAACGCCGCGTTGACCGAGCTCAACCTGGCCAGCAGAACGCTTGAGGGACTTGAGAAGGAGGAACCCAACACCCCGATATTCGTACCGATAGGCGGAGGCTCCTACATCAAGGCGAAACTCGAAGCGAAGGATGAGGTTGTCTACGGAGTCGGCGCCGGCGTCGCGATGGAGAAGACCTTGAAGGAGGCTAGGGAGGGGATATCCAACCGTATAGCGGAACTGAACAAGACCAAGACCTCCTACGAGCAGCAGCTCAGACAGGTCTTGCAGAGGATCCAGGCCGATAGGGATAGGCTCCAAGAGTTGGCTGATAGGATCAGGAGGGGAGCCGGGGCGAGGGATGTTCGAAAAGCTGCGAGAGGGACTGAATAAACTAATAGATAGGGTAGCAACGACTGAGCTTAAGGCTGAGAGCCTAAAACCCATCCTCTGGGAGTTCAAGCTGATGTTAATAGAGAATGATGTGGCTTTTGTGGTTGCGGATTATATATGTGAGGAACTTGAGAGAAGACTCGTAGGGATGAGGGTTAAGAGGCTTGAAGACCGGAGGAGGCTCGTCAAGGAAGCCCTCAGGGAGATACTCCTCGAGATCCTAACACCGCCAGAGAAGGTTAACGTAATAGAGACCGTAAAGGGGAAGAGGAGCCTAAGGGAGCCCTGCGTTATGGTCTTCGTTGGGATACATGGAACCGGGAAGACCACGACTATAGCTAAGGTCGCCCACCTCCTCCTAAAAAACGGCTACTCGGTCGTTCTCGCCTGCAGTGACACTTACAGGGCGGGGTCGATCGAGCAGCTGGAGGAGCACGCTAGGCGGCTGGGTGTGAGGGTGATCAAGCACCAGTATGGGGCCGACGCTGCAGCCGTCGCCTTCGACGCCGTCCAGTACGCTAGGGCTAGGGGTGTAAACGCCGTCTTGATAGATACAGCCGGACGCATGCAGACGAATAGGAACCTGATGATGGAGATGGAGAAGATAGTTCGGGTTGTTGAGCCTGACCTAGTCATCTTTATAGGCGACGCCTTAACCGGTAACGACGCCGTCTCGCAGGCTGAGGAGTTCAACAGGTTCGTCTCGATAGATGGGTCGATACTGACGAAGGTCGACGCCGATGTTAAGGGTGGAGCCGCCATCTCGATAGCCTACGTAACGAAGAAGCCGATAATCTATATGGGAACTGGGCAGGGATACGAGGATCTCGAACCGTTCAAGCCTGAGTTGATGGTTAACCGTATAATCGGCTCGTCTTAGTGTTGAGGCTTCTACTCCTTGAGCATCAAGAGGAATATTAGAGAGAAGGCGAAGAATATGGATGTCGCATAGAAGGACGCCATCGGGCCAATAGCGTCCCAGAGGTATCCCCCAACTATCGGCCCAACCGTGAAGCCCAACCTCACAGCCATCTGCCTCAAACCGGCTATGAAGCCCCTCCTCGAGGAAGCGGCTAGATCCATCAAGTAGGCTACGGACGCCGGCCACGTCATGCTCCAAAGCCCAGTTGCGACCGTGTATAGAATTATAGCGATGATGTAGTCATTCGATAGAGTTAACAGGAACGGCATGAACGAGGTTAAAGCCACCGCACATACCATAACCCTCTTCCTCCCAAGCTTGTCGGCTAGTAAACCGCTTGGTAC
>CAZCOP010000078.1:0-2275 GCA_964499825.1 uncultured Candidatus Bathyarchaeia archaeon | reverse complement strand
CACATACCATAACCCTCTTCCTCCCAAGCTTGTCGGCTAGTAAACCGCTTGGTACCTGGGTTATCAGCATAGCTACGCCCAGCCCAACCGAGAAGAAGAGGCCTACATCGGCTTCATTCTTGTGGAAGATATCAGTTATGTAGAAGGGTATCACTGTGTTCAGTATCCCACGGGCTGTATTCCCAACTATATGGGCCAAGATAAAGGCTGCCAGAACCCGCATCGAACCTTTAAATATGCAAGGATCTCTAATTTTCTTCTCGGCTCTAACCCTAGTTGGCTCCCTATCCTTCTCCTCCCTTAGGGATAGGCTGAGGAGCGTACCCGTTAAGGCCATTACGATCCAAGAGTAAAAGAGGGAATTCCAGCCGTAGCTCTTTATGATGAAGCCTCCCATTATCGGCCCGAGTATCCCTCCCACCGGCCACGCTATATTCATGAAGCCGTAGGCGGTTGCGACTGATGACGGCTTCGCGTTAAGGGCTATGAATGACATCCTAGCTGGTAGGAATAGGGAGAGTGATAGCGAAGCGATAATCGCGGCTGGGATCGCCTCCTCCCATGTCGTGGAGAACCTGTAAAGGATTGAGGCTAACCCCCATATCAAGGCGCTGAAGATTATCAGCTTCTTCTCTCCGTATCGGTCTGATAGGAAGCCGCTCAGTATCACAGCCATGGTTGAGGCTACGCCGGATGTGAATAGGACGAGGCTTGCTAAGAACACAGACGCCCCTAAACTCCTGATGAAGAGCGGAATGAAGGGACCAGACATATACCAACATATCGCCATCACCACATTTATCGTGAAGAGCGTGAAAAGATTCCTACCAGCCTCGGCCATGATTGATTCTCCACCCCGGAGAAGAAGGTCTTAGACGTCGAACTTCCCTTGAGCCTTCTCACTCAACCCGAGGGCCTCCATGTGCCTCCCGAGGTGTGAGGCTACAAGCTCGTAGTGCTCCTCCTCATTCTCGATCAGTATAGACCTTATCCGATCCTTAAAGAGCCAGCTCCCATCACTTCTTTTGGCTGTTAGTATGGAGCCGTAGGTTACGTGTAGGAGCTGCCTCCCATCCCTCCTGTTTAGGAAGGCCTCCTCCAGCTCTTCGTCCGGTACATCCCTAGGATTCGGAATGGCCGATAGGTCCGTCGTTAGATGGTAGCTCCTCCTATCCCTATCGAAGCATCCCAGGCTGTATTCTACTATCTCCCGGAAAAGCTCTGGGTCATGCCTCGCGACCAGCCTTAGGGCCTCGAGGTAGCTAGTTCCCGAGGTCTTCAGGTGGAGCATGCCGCCCACCACCCTACCTAGGATTGGGTATATGGAGAACTTGTCGCTCCCAGAGTGGACGCTCAGCTTGTAGGGTCCCATGTGCCTAGCTATGGATGCGTGTTCGCGGAGGGTTCTCTCGAACTCTTTTAGGTCGCCTATGTAGTCGATCGCCTTCTCAAACCTGCCGATGTACCTAAGGGCTAGGCTCTGCACCTTGACGCCTAACCTCTTCAGCTCAGATGCTATGAAGAAGTGTTCTAGAGGAGTCGTCGGGTTCTCGGTCTCATCAACCGACATCTCCAAGTCGAAGCTCCCACCCTTGAATAGGCTCTGGAGGTGGCGAGCGAGCTTTGCTGTGTAGGCGATCGCCGCCGAGTACTTGGCGGCGGCCCTCAGGAGGCTCTCCCTAGAGAACTTGATCTCCAAGGTCTGCTCCTCGGCTGGAACCTTGAAGCTCTTGTCTAGGTATAGCTTTAGGAGCTCCTCCCCGCTGCATCCCAGCTCATCCCACGGCAGCCTCTTGAACTTGGCTTCTAGGGTCTCTAGGTCGTCTGAGTCCGCTTCACCGTCCACGTAATCTGATGGATCTATCGTGTACATCGTATATCCAGCCTTGAAGGTTGCCTCCACATCATCTATCGTCTTCAAGTGGTCCGCATCTGCTGAGAAGCCTCCGCGGTAGCCCTCCTGGAATACGGCTACCGATACGTCGTCTAGGACCTCCTGGGGTGTTCTACCGGTCCTGATCATCTCCCTTATGGATTGCTGCGCTAGGACCGGGAATACGCCGAACTTGACGGCTGCCCTTATATGTCCAGGTGTCGCTAGGCCTATCCTGTCCCCCATGCCTATCGCTGGGGTTAGACCTATAACCTTGGGCTTTGTGAACGGGAACTGTCGGCGCAGGGCTTCGACGTTTTGGTGGCTGCATGGGCAGATTCTATACTCTAGGGTCTCACCCTCCTCGGTATTGAGGCCGCCCTCCTCCTCGGCTGTGAATTC